>CAYYQY010000011.1:0-41700 GCA_964473905.1 uncultured Dehalococcoidales bacterium
AGTGGTCCCCATTTGGACTGCCGAAGGTGGGCCCCTTTTCACTTGCCAAAAACATAAGTGTCTTTATGGTACATACCGAGTTACCGGATTCACCAGCCTGGTTGAAGGCTCTCACCACATACCGGTACACCGTAGCCGGGTTTAATCCTTTGTCCTGATATACAGTAACGTTTGGATCTATGGTAGCTACCAACTGATCATCCCGGAATACCCTGAAACCGTTTTCGTTATCAGACTGGTCTGTCCATCTGAGTAATAAATCGTTCTGTGTAACCTTTTCAGCTACCAGCGCTGAGGGTGCTTGTGGTGTTTGATTCTTAACCGGCAGTGTTACCGGCGACGTGGAACCAGCACAACCAATCACTCCAATTCCAAGGGAAATGCAAACCGCTATGGTAACAGCAAATGTCGATATATTCTTCATCAAAATATCCCCCTGTTATGTATACATTAACATAAAGCTACTTATAGTCTGTAGACTTATAGTCTACATGAAAATATGCTGAAGTCAAATAGTACTTTAGTGGGATATTAATTGGATACGATTGAGAAAAAATTCGGCGATCGCATAAGAGAACTTAGAAAAGAAAAACAACTGTCCCAGGAAGAACTCGCTTTCAAAGCTGGAGTTCACCGCACTTACCTTGGGAGTATAGAGAGGGGAGAGCGAAATCCCTCTCTACGGAATATTTCCGCGATAGCGGCAGCTTTGGGGATAAGTCTTTCTGACTTATTTCAATATTAGGTGGAAATTAAGGCTTGTATACTTCACTTTCCAGGAGAAATGTACAAATCGGCATAAGCATCTATAGAGTTGAGGTTAAAAAGTATTATAAAGCAAATGATGTAACCACCATCAGCTAAGCAGCTTCAGGAATTCTTCTCTACTCAATTCGACATCTTGTATTACTTTTCTAAGGAGTCCTCTCCCCACCGACTCCCCTTTGTGCACCGGCACCACCGTAGCCCGACCATCACTATGTTTTAGATAAACGTGGCTTCCTTTCTGCCTGAGCACCTGAAATCCGGCTTTGCCTAAGGCTTTTATTACCTCGTCACCAGTTAATGTGGGTAATTTGGTCATACAGCGATTCTCTGAACTCCGATAAACTGGAGTTCGTCCTCCTCCATCTCACCCTCTGCTTCAAGACATAGTTGTGCGGCCTCTTTTATCCGATCCATCAGTTCATCGAGGGATTTAGCTTGGGTATGACAACCCCTGAGTTGAGCAACAGTGCCGACGAAATAGCCATCCTCATCTCTTTCTATTACAACGGTAAATTCTCGCTTCACTCGCCACCTCCTGTGATAATAGATTACTATCCTACTATGTGAAAGTTTATTCTAATGCTTCTATTTTTTCAACATGATTTAAGGTGAATAGAGGAAGCGCCATATGAATAATGATTCGGCCACTTGACAACTATGTGTAGTTTGTGTATAATATACACATACTGAGAGGCAAGCCATGAATGAAAGAAATCAGGTTACAATCGGGATTCATCGTGATAAATACGATACTCTAAAACAAAAAAAGGAGGCTCTTGAGACGGCTCTCGGGCATAGGGTCGACTGGGGAACCTTTTTCTTGACATTGGCCAGCCAACGTACGGTAAATGAGATTGTTGCTAATATAGAAGGTGGGGAGAAGGAAGGCCTTTCCTGGGACTACGAAATGATAGTTTCAAACGCTACTAAAGACGATGTGAAAGAAATTGTAAATAGAGCCACCGACAAAATAATCAGTGAACTTAAAAAACATCGCGCTAAATCGACGAGAAAAGAAAATGAGAAACCCTAAGAAAAAAAGAACCGATGCTCGTTCCCAGGACCTAAATGACAAGGGGGCAAAGCATAACACACCTCGTAACAGGAAGAATCCAATGAAAAACGAGGAAAACCCGGTAATGCGGGCCGACGAGATCAGGCGTATCCTACCTATCGGAAAGAATACCCTCTACGCTTGGGTTGCCGAGGGGAAAATTCCATGCAAAAGAGTCGGGCGGATTATCTTGTTTTCCCGAAAACGTTTCAATGAGTGGCTGGAGACTATGGACAATTAAAGGGGGCCAAAATGAGAGGACACATCGCAGAGAAGAACGGACGGTTTTACCCGGTTATATCTATGAAAGATCCGGGTACGGGGACATGGAAGCGGAAATGGTTAACCGGCAACCCTACCAAGCGAAAAGCGGAAAAAGTGCTTGCTGAAGCTGTAGCTGAGGTTAACAAGGGTATGTTCGTGATGCCCAACCGAGAGACTGTAGTCACACTCTGTCGGAATTACCTGGAAACCGTTGCCCCCAATCGCACCAGGCCAATTACCTTAGAAAGCTATCGCCAGATGCTTGAAACTCACGTTATCCCTAAAATCGGAGCTAAACTAGCTGTTGCACTTACGCCGGACGATCTCAATCTCATTATGGCCAATATGGTTAAGGCAGGAAAGTCGGTTACTACCACCCGATATTTACTTAGGGTCGTACACCGTGTCCTGGATGATGCTGTGAAAAAGGGTAAGCTATTAAGCAATGTGGCTGAACTTGCTGACCCACCAGCCGCCAGAAAAGCCGAGACCGAAGTCTGGAACATGGAAGAATTGGATCGTTTCCTGACAGCCGCTGCCGACTCAGAATTTTATGCGCTCTTCGCCACGGGGGCACTGATCGGGACTAGGCGTGGTGAGACCCTCGGCGTGAAATGGAACGATATGGATCTGAATAATACATCACCAACTCTTTCTATTCGCCGAACTGCATACAAAATCGGTAAAGAGTGGCGCTATGAAGAACCTAAGACAAAGCGATCACGCCGCATTGTGGCCTTACCTCTCTCACTAGCGATGTTGTTGCGGCATTGGCGCGAACGACAAGAAGCCAATGCCGAATATTTTTGTGGGCAGTTATCCGGGGATGATTTCGTCTTCGCTCGCGAGGATGGAACTCTGCCGGATCCTGGGTATGTGTCTAAAGTCTTCCGACGTATCGTTAAGGATGCAGGTTTGAAACGCATCCGTTTGCATGACTTAAGGCATACCTATGCTACATTGCAGAGGAAAGCCGGGCAACCTATCGAGGTAATCAGCAGAGCTCTAGGACATGCCAGCGAAATGGTCACCCTCACTATCTACAATCACTGGCAGGGTGAAATAAGAGCCGCAGCCGATACAATGGATCTGATGTTAGAAAAGATATCGCAGAATGAAAACGAAAAAGCTTTCGTTAGAAATCCGTTAGAAGTGGATAAGGAAGTTGAGTGTAGGCCGTACAGGTCTCGAACCTGTGACACCCTGATTAAAAGTCAGGTGCTCTACCAACTGAGCTAACGGCCCATATATATTGAGTAGTTTATCAAATCTTTAGTTATCATGCAATTTATCGGATAAATACTTTAGATTAAGCCTATTGCTACAGAAACAACCTGGACGAAGCGTCGCCTTAATACATCTTTATCATTCCCAAATTCACGCTGGTATTTTTTGACATTGGCAGTCAAAGCTGGTAATTTTATATCTGTCAGGATATAAAGAATGCTAACATCAATTTTAATAATAATTATAGTTATCTCCGTAATGCTGGTTAGTGGCGCCATTTTGTGGTTTGTCTGGCAAAAAAGGCAGCCAGCTAGAGAAAAAACCGATGAAAAGCGGGGGGCCTTCCGCTGGACTTACATTATATCGCCCCTGATCATCTTTATCATTTCCATAGTCCTGGTAGCATACTTCTATCCGCAGTTGCCGGCCAGTGTTGCCTATAATTTTAAACCCGGCAGTTCACCCGATAACTGGCTCAGCCGGGATATGCTGATAGTTTACCTGCTGTTACCACAGCTTGTACTAATCTTGATGGCAGCAGCTATTGCATGGGGAGCGGCCAGGATAGGCCGCTCTCTTAATCCAGCGGAACGGACCAGGATTAAACCGGATAAGATAATATTACTCATGGGCAACATCGTCGCGCTACCGCAAATCATACTGTGTTTTGCATTAGCCGATATTTTCAGCTACAATTCTTACCAGGCACATATTATGCCCTTATGGCTATTTGTCGCCGTCGTCATGGTAGCAGGAGCTATTATTCTCAGCGTGTTTTTCTTTTCAGCTATGCGTTCTACCCGGAGAATTAACTAACTACCCGGCTTAATGCCCAGTCTAAGGAGTGAAAGTGTGACCAAGCAAGTACCAACCAAAGTAGACATGGAAAAGATTGTCTCTCTTTGCCGTCGGCGAGGTTTTATTTTTCCCAGTAGCGAGATTTACGGAGGACTTTCCAGTTGCTGGGACTATGGTCCCCTCGGCATAGAGTTGAAAAGGAACATCAAGGAAGCCTGGTGGCGCGCCGCGGTCCAGGAGCGGGATGACGTCGTGGGGATGGATACCAGTATACTGATGCATCCGCAGACCTGGGTTGCCAGCGGCCACGTCCAGGGTTTTTCCGACCCGCTGGTCGAGTGCAAAGTCTGCCATTTGAGATGGCGCGCCGATGAGCTACAGGAAAACATCTGTCCTTCCTGCGGCGGTGAACTGACCGACCCTCGCCAGTTTAACCTGATGTTCAAGACTTTCATGGGACCCGTAGAGGAAGCAGCCAACGAAGTCTATCTCCGGCCGGAAACGGCACAGGGTATGTTCGTCAACTTTGCCAATGTGCTCACTACCACCAGAAAGAGATTACCCTTCGGCATCGCTCAGATAGGCAAGTCCTTCCGCAACGAGATTACCACCGGCAACTTTATCTTTCGCAGCCGCGAGTTCGAACAGATGGAAATAGAGTTTTTTGTTAAGCCGGAAACAGATAAAGAGTGGTTTGACTACTGGCTTGACCAGCGCCGCAAGTGGTATCTCCGGTTCGGTATGAAAGAGGAAAACCTCCAGCTACGCCAGCATGCCGAGCATGAACTCGCCCACTACGCCCGCGACTGCTATGACATAGAATACCGTTTCCCGATGGGCTGGTCCGAGTTGGAGGGAATAGCCAACAGGGGCGATTTTGACCTCAAGCAGCATGCCAAATACAGCGGTAAGAGCCTGGAGTACTTTGACGACGAGACCAAGGAGCACTATGTTCCCTGTATCATTGAACCATCGGCCGGGGTAGACCGCTCACTGCTCGCCTTTCTCTGCGATGCCTACACTGAAGAACCGGATAAAGACGCGGTAAGAGTCGTCCTGCATCTGCATCCCAGTCTGGCCCCTATGAAGGTAGCGGTGCTACCCTTGAGCCGGCGGGAAAACCTGGTGAAGCTGGCTAAAGATATCCATGCCGAGTTGCGTCAGTGCTGGATGGTAGCCTATGACGATGCCCAGAGCATCGGGCGACGTTACCGCCGCCAGGACGAGATAGGCACTCCCTTATGCGTAACCGTTGACTTCCAATCTCTTGAGGATAACGATGTTACCATCCGTGACCGGGACAGCATGAACCAGATACGAATTCCCATCAAAGAGCTAAAAACAACTCTCGCTGCCAAGCTGAGCGGAGAAGACATACTCGTGCTGCCGCCAGGCGGCCAGATATGGAAAAGCGGCGAAAACGGTTAACTATAAAGCCGGTAACCGTCTCTCAGCGGACAGGATAGGTTGATAAAGGAGAACCGCTTGAAAATTCTCCACTTTGCTGACCTGCATCTGGGTGTGGAAAGCTATAGCCGCCTTAACCCGGATACCGGCCTGTCTACCCGTCTTGAGGATTTTTTGCGTGCCTTTGACCAACTGGTGGACTATGCCGTAGAAAATGAAGTAGACCTTGTGCTTTTTTGCGGCGATGCCTATCACAGCCGCGAACCCGGCCAGACCCAGCAGCGGGAGTTTGCCAAGCGCATCAGGCGGCTATCAACCAGCGGCATTGCCACCTTCCTTCTTGTCGGCAACCACGACATGCACAATGCTATAGGGCGGGCGACCAGCACCGAAATCTTTGACACGCTCTCGGTAGACAATGTCTACGTTTCCAGCCGCCCTGACATATACCGCATCCCGACCCGAAGCGGCCCGATACAGATAGTGTCTCTACCCTGGCTGCGGCGCAGTGCCCTCATCATGAAAGAGGACGCGAAAAACCTGGACCTGGAGCAGCTCAATCAAAAAATGGAGGAGTTACTTACCGGCATTATCGCAGCTAATTCCGCCAAGCTTGACCCGGCGCTGCCCGCCATACTGGCTGCTCATGTCTGGGTATCCGGTGCCAGGGCAGGCTCGGAGAGAGCCATGACCATCGGGCAGGAGCACATGCTACTCCTGAGCAACATTGCCCAGCCTGCCTTTGACTACATCGCGCTGGGGCATATCCATAAGCACCAGGTGCTTAAAAGTAAGCCGCCCGTGGTCTACGCCGGCAGCCTGGCTGGCATAGACTTCGGTGAAGAAAATGATGACAAGGGTTTCTGCCTGATAGAAATCAAGCCCGGTGAAAACGAGGGAGAAAGAGAAGTAATCTTTGACTTTCACCCCGTTTGCGGACGGCGCTTTCTCACCATTGACGTAAACATCGACCCGCCTGATATTGACCCGACACTTACTGTGCTGAGAGCGGTAGCGGAAAAGGAAGAAAAAATTCTGGACGCCATAGTCCGCCTGAATATTGGCCTGTCCGCGGAGCATGAAGGGCTGCTCAGAGACAGCGACATAAGAAATGCGCTGGCGGCCGCTCACTACTTCACCGTCACCAGGGATGTCAAACGAGATACACGCCTGCGGCTGGACGGTAAGACAGCCGGTGAAATAACCCCCTTAGAAGCATTGAAAGTCTATCTGGAATCCAAAAATGTACCCGAGCAGAGGGCTTCGCTGCTACTTGAATATGCCGGGAAGCTCATCGAAGACAGTAAAATAAATCATTCGTGAGGTTAGAGCCAGAGCCTGTTGACTTAAGCTGCCGGTGTGCTATACTGTGCCCCAAAATAATAAACTGGAGACGCGAAAATGTCACCGCGAAAGGCTGCCGGTAAAGAACCGCAACTCCTCCAGATGCCCCCGCAAAAAATGGCCGTTGTCAGCGGTAAGGGCACCCCGGAACAGGTATTCACCGAACTCATGCCCGCCCTTTACGGCTCAGTCTACACACTGAAGTTCGACCTTAAAAAGAAAGGACTGCCTGCCTTCAAGGTCACCGGACTGCGTGCCCGCTATCCCGATGCCCACCTGGTGCCAATAGAAGAATGGACTCACATTATCGGTCTGCCCGTCCCCGAAGACACGTCATCCCTCCCCCAGAAGGTAGCCACTACCGAGGTCAAGCTGGAGACCTGGGAATACGGGACGGTTGCCCAGATTCTACACCTGGGTCCCTATGACCAGGAAGAACCCTCGGTTATACGCCTGCACCAGTTCATAGAAGACAGCGGCTACGAGATAGCCGGTATGCACGAAGAGGAATACCTCACCAGCCCGGATGCTAAAGTCATTAAGACACACATCAGGTACGTGGTGAGAAAGAAAGCGTAAGCTGGCTTGGGAACTTGAGCTAAACCCCGGTTAGCATCAGCCATCCCCAGGCGATGAGTATGCCGACAAAAGCGCCGATAACCACCTGGAACGGCGTGTGACCGATAAACTCACGCAGGGTGCGCTCCAATTCACCTATGGGACGCTTCATCCTGAGCTCTTCCATTATCTGGTTCAGGATAGCTGACTGCTTGTCAACGGACTGCCGTACGCCGGCCGCATCGTACATCACCACCAGCGCCAGGATAGTGGTGATAGCAAAGGCAACCGAGCCCAGTCCCAGTATCAGACCTACTGCCGTAGCCAGCGCACTGACCACCGCCGAATGTGAGCTGGGCATACCGCCACTACTGACAAAGTAGCGCCAGTCAACCTTTCTTTCACGGATTATCACCACAAGCACCTTCAATAGCTGGGCGACAACCCAGGCGCTACCCGATATTAGCAGGGCCTTGTTGGTCAAGAGCTCGTACCACATACTACCGCAGGCTCACTTTCATGCTACTTTCTTTAATACAATTGCCCCGTTCAACCGACCAGCCTGAACTCGTTCACGTCCACGAGACCCAGGTCAGTCAGCCTGAGTTCAGGTATAACGGGCAGAGCCATAAAGGAAAGGGTAGACAGCGGCGAGGGCAGTGTTGTACCCAGCTCTACGGCTATTTGCTGCAGTTTCTCCAGCTTATTTACCACTTTCTCCAGCGGCTCGTCCGATAATAGACCGGCAACGGGTAAAGGCAGGTCTGCCAGTATCTTGCCGCCGGCAGCCGCCACCAGTCCACCCTGAAGCCGTTCAATCTCTCTAATGGCAACCAGAATGTCCTCGTCATTGGTACCCACAGCGACGATATTGTGGGCATCATGGGCAATGGACGAGGCAAGGGCTCCCTTCTTTAGACCAAACCCCGTAACCAGCCCCACACCAATATTGCCCGTAGCCCGGTGTCTCTCCACCACCACCAGCTTCAGCATATCCCGTTCAATATCAGGCGTTACCAATCCATCCACAACTTTAACCTTTTCCTGCCTCTTCCGGGTAATTATCTGACCGGGAATAACCTCTATTACCAGACCGGTCTCTCCCGATGCCCGGAGCTTGAGCGCCTCCTTAGCGAAGGGCTTGATATTCATGGTATCATAGAGTTTCCGGCCCACCGGTTGATACACGGGGAACATGGCTTTCCTGTCCCTGGCCACCAAACGGCCGTGATAAAACACCATATCTATCCTGAAATCTGGCAGGTCACCAATAACAATCAGGTTAGCCAGATAGCCGGGAGCTACGGCTCCCAGACGTTCCAGCCGGAAATACTCGGCAGTATTGATGGTAGCCATTTGAATAGCGCGCACCGGCTCCAGGCCGAGACTGATTGCCTTCCGCACCACGGCGTCAATATCTCCATCCCGGAGCAGGTCAACGCAGCTACGGTCGTCCACCACAAACAGGCACCTTTTATAGGTACTATCAGTGACTATGGGCAGCAAGGCCTCAAGGTTTTTCTCCGAAGAGCCCTCTCTAATCATGACATACATGCCCTGCCGCAGCTTCTCACTTGCTTCTTTCAGCGTCACCGACTCGTGGTCGGAATATATACCAGCGGCGATGTAGGCAGTAAGGTCCTTACCGGTAACACCGGGGGCATGTCCATCAATGACCCTGCCCCATGCCATATCCAGCTTTTTAATAACACTCTCGTCACCACCGAGCACACCGGGGAAGTTCATCACTTCACCGAGACCGATGCAACCCTGCCACCGGAGCACCTGGCGGATGTGCTCCGCGCCAAGACTCGCCCCGGAGGTCTCCAGCGGGGTAGCCGGCACACAGGAAGGGGCCATCAAAAAAACCTCCAGCGGCAAACGGCGAGCCAGGTTCATCACGTAGCGCATACCATCCAGACCGGAGACATTGGCTATTTCGTGCAGGTCGGTAACAACAGCCAGGGTACCCCGCGGCACTACTGCCCTGGCGTACTGCCCCATCCCCAGCATGGAGCTTTCCAGATGGGTATGGCCATTAATCAGACCCGGGGCTACATACCTGCCATCCAGATCAAATATCTGCTTGCCCTTGCTATAGTCCCCCACACCGGCAATACTGTCCCCGTAGACCGCCACATTACCTGCCTCAATACCGCCGGTAAAAACGTTTATTACCCGGGCATTGGCCAGTATCAAGTCAGCGGGGGCTTCACCCCTGGCAACGGCAACCAAGCGAGCCAAATCCATAGGTGCTAACTCTCCTCTACGAGATATATACCGGCAAGATTACGGTATTTCTCGTCCCAGTCAAGACCGTAGCCCACCAGAAACCTGTCGGGAACGGTAAAACCGGGGTAATCAATGACAACGGGCACCCGCCTGCGGGCAGGTTTATCCAAAAGACTGCAAAGCCTGAGCGAAGCCGGGTTTTCCCTGTTTAAATAGTCCAGAATGAAACTGGTGGTAAGACCGGTATCTACAATATCTTCCACTACCAGCACATGCCTGCCCTGAACGGGGCGACAGGGGAGCTGCGTCATATCAATTTTCCCGGAGCTCTCCGTACCGCTACCATAACTGGACACCCGGACGAAGTCTATTTCCAGCTGAAACTCAAGCCTGCGGATAAGGTCGGCCAGAAACATAAACGAACCCTTGAGAACGCCTATCAGCAGAGGATTCTTATCGCGGTAATCCCGCCCAATCTCGTAAGCCAGCTTCTTGACTCCGGCTTCTATTTCGGCACCTGTCAGCAATACCCGGAGCTTATGTTGAGAACCCACAGCTAACCCTTTTATACCACCCGAATCTACCACAAGCGATTATAGCCCCTGGATACAGGCCGTGTCCAGTAATGACGTAGCCATATTATCACTGTACTTATCTCAAAATACCGTGCCGCTTTTATAGCTGCAGCGCTATCTCCCCCAGGGCGGCGGCGTAAGCCTTAAAGGTGACAGCGTCAAAAAGGACGAAGACCACCTCTCTAACTGAGGTAGTGTGCTCCGTAAGAAACGGGGCTACGGCCTTGACGGCTACTCTTGCCGCTTCGTCTACCGGATAACCGTAAGCCCCGGTACTTATTGACGGGAAGGCTATGGAAGACAACCCGTTCTCCGCAGCCAGCTTCAGGCTCTCACCATAGGCACTGGCCAGCAGCTCCGCTTCGCTTTGATTGCCCCCGTGCCAGATAGGGCCAACGGTATGTATCACGTGCCTTGCTTTTAGCTGCCCCCCGGTGGTGATGACAGCCTGGCCCGCGGGCAAACGGCCCTGCCGGGCCACAATTTGTGCGCACTCTGCCAGGATAGCCGACCCTCCCGCGCGATGAATAGCGCCATCAACGCCACCACCACCCATCAGCCCGGAATTGGCGGCGTTAACTATAGCGTCCGTTGCCTGACGGGTGATATCACCCTGGACTATGGATAGACTCGCCCCGTTGATAATGACGTCTTCTTTACTATTCTCCATAGCGCTGCCTCCGATTACTGCGTCCTGTGCCGACGTTACCGTAAACCAAGTATAGCTAGCGACACGACCCCAAATCAAGCTGCCGGAGATGTAAAGAGACACGCCACTTGTGTTATCTCTATTTAGAAATTATAATAAATCCTGTATAAGTAGGAGGTGCCAGAAGTAAATGCCAGTTTATGCTTTCTTCAATGGTGATTTCATACCCCTGGATGAAGCGAAAATAGGTATCAAGACTCACTCCCTTCATTACGGCACTGCCGTCTTCGAAGGTATCCGGGGTAACTTTAACAGCGAACAGCAACAGCTTTTTCTCTTTCGCCTCAAAGAGCACTACGAGCGCTTACTTAACGGCTGCCGGATGCTCAAGATTAACCTGGCCTACAACGCAGATGAGTTGTGCCAGATAACAGTAGACCTGGTGAAAAAGTGCGGCTTCAAGGAAGACATATATATCAGGCCTCTCGCCTATAAAAGCACCGAGGCCCTGGGGGTAAGGCTCCACGACCTTGATAGCGATTTTCTGGTGTTTGCTTTTCCCTGGGGCCCCTACCTGGATACGGACGGGGCTAAATGCGGCGTATCTTCCTGGAGATGTGCCCGGGAGGTACCGCGCGCCAAGATTACCGGACTCTATATCAGTAATGCCATGGCCAAGACGGAGGCTATTGAAAACGGCTTTGACGAGGCGATAATGCTTGCTGCGGACGGCTATGTAGCCGAGGGGAGCGGTGAGAATATATTCCTCGTGAGCGACGGTAAACTGGCGACACCCGCCAGCTATAATGACATCCTGATGGGTATTACCCGTGATACCGCCATAAAGCTCGCCCGTGACGAGCTTGGAGTTGAGACGGTGGAGAGATGCGTCAGCCGTAATGAGCTCTACTTCGCCGAAGAGTGCTTTTTTACCGGCACGGCCGCCAATATAACCCCCGTAACCGAGATAGACCACCGCCCCGTGGGTAACGGCGGCGTCGGCGCTATCACGCAAAAGCTGCAGACGATCTATACCGACGTAATCCGCGGTAATAATCCCAAATATCACGACTGGTGCACACCGATCTATTAGAAGTGAGTTGCCGGGCCAATGATAATTAACGAACTGGTAACCGGGATTATCGCTATCGTTGCCGGTTACTTGCTGGGTTCCATCCCCACCGCCTATACAGTAACCCGGATTTTCCGCAGGCAAGATATCCGCAAGCTTGGGGGAGGCAACGTGGGCGGCCTTAATACCTTCCGTGAAGTGGGTCTCCCGGCCGCTGCCTGCGTAGCCATCGTTGACCTGGGCAAAGGCGTAGCCACCGTTGCCATTGCTTTCTGGGTACTCCAGCTACCCACACTGTTCGTTCTGCTCGCCGGACTGGCCGCAGTTGTCGGCCATAACTGGATGATATGGTTAAAATTCAGCGGCGGCAAGGGGATGGCACCAACCATCGGCGCTGTTTCGTTCCTGCTGGTAGTCTACGGTTACTGGCCAGGACTGCTTATATTTCTGGGAGTTATTGTGGCCATTCTGGTTATAACCCGTAACATATCCCTATCCATGGCCGGCTGTCTCATTGCCCTGCCGTTTATCACCTCGCTTGGTATGAAGTCAACGCTGGGCACCGTACTGGCCGTTATCCTGGGCATCCTGATACTGATAAAGTTTTACCCCACGGCCAAACAATCATGGCTAATGTCAAAGAGTGTGAAGGATTTTATCTTTGACAGGGGGCGGCGAGACAGCAGGTAACCTAACGACCGGCCAGACCTGTCTGGAGCGAACGGAGCAGGCAGATGACACGGCAGCTTTCCTCCAGCGTAGTCGTATAGTGGTGAGCTTCTTCCAGCAACTGCCCGATGGCGAAGGTGCCGTGACCGTGAACAACCACCACCCGGTGCTCTTTTAACCCTTCCGCAATTACGTCGGCCAACCCGCCCGGCTTGACATCCATGTGCCAGCCCAGTACCGGCACCCTGCCGATTGCGGGCAGACCTTCGGCATCGCTGGGCACAATCTCAGCCTCGGTAAGGGACAGGGCAATGGTATGCGACGAATGGGCATGAACAATGGCGAGAGCCGGGGTTTGCTGATAAATAGCACGATGCACCGGCAACTCGATGGAAGCGAGAGGCGTAGCCCGGTCGTTCCGGTCTATGCCGGTCTCTATTAGATCATTCTCCTCTAGACAATTAAGCCGGCTGCCGCGGCGGGTAATAATGATGCGGTCTCCCAACCTGATACTTAAATTACCACCGTTGGAAGAAACAAGCCCCCTGGTAAAGAGCTCACGCCCTACTTCCTGAAACTGACCTAGGATCATTACTACCTTTCAACAAGCCCAAGTTGGTATACTGCCAATCTACACTCACCAGTCAAAACAATCAAACCAGGTCTGGTTTGATCAGTGCCCGGCTTAAGCCGCAGACTGGGCTTTATTAAGCTTCTTCATTAACCTGGATTTGCGCCTAGCAGCACTATTGGGATGAATGATTCCTTTTTCAGCCGCCTTATCTAAAGAACTAATAGCAGTAACCACAGCGTCCTTCGCTGCCTCAAGCTGGCCTGATGCGACAAGCCCCTGTGCCGTACCGGTAAAGGTCTTGCACCGGCTACGGACAGCCCTGTTTCTTAGTCCTCTTTTTTCAGATACTCGCACTCGTTTCTGAGCTGATTTGCTACCGGACAATATGTGCCTCCTTCGTTAACTTCCATACATATATACCTGCTTGCAATTTACCATATTACAGCATATTTAACAAGCCAGCGCCTGATGTCTCGTCATCTGGAACGCTCGCTGGCTCAGGACTTGCCTTTGGCGGAAATGGAATCAGTCCGCGGACTGCTCTTTACCGTTACCTCACCCGCCAACCGGAAGACGCCGGTGGTTCCGCGTACCGCCTCAATTTTGGATAGCAGGCGGCTCAACTGGGCCAGACCCTTCATTTCCAGAGTCAGGAATATAGATATCGTTCCATCATCATGATTGGACAGGTTCATAGTTAAAATATTAACCTTCTCTTCGGCCACGATAGCGCTGACATCCCGCACCAGCCCGACTCTATCCATAGCATCAACCTGGACACTCACCGGGTAAAGCGCATCTGTCTGCCCCCACTCTACCTTGATTAACCTCTCCTTCTCCTGCTCGTTAACAACATTGACGCAGTCCTGGCGGTGAATGGTCACACCCCGGCTCCGGGTTACATAACCGATAATCTTGTCGCCAAGCACCGGGTGGCAACATTGGGCCAGGTTGGTCAGCATGTCGCCTACACCCAGAACCTTGACTACAGGTGCCGGCCCCCTGGCAGATACCGTCTCCGACGGCACCCGGGGCTGCTCCTGCTGTACAGCCAGCTTCAGGGCTATCTGGTGCGCGCTTATGCCGCCATAGCCAATGGCAAACAGGAAATCGTCAATATTATCGTATTTTAACATTTTAGCGAGCTCATCCCGGATGCTGAGCTTAACACCGAGGTGTCTCAGCTCTTTATCCAGAATCTCCCGCCCGCGCTCAATATTCTCGGCCCGCTCCTGCTTCTTAAACCACTGCCTTATCTTCTCCCTGGCGTGAGACGTTTTTATGTAACCAAGGTGCGGGTTAAGCCAGTCACGGCTCGGCGCCTTCTCAGTCCTGGTTGTCATGACTTCAACAACATCGCCGTTCTTAAGCTGATAGCTGAGCGATACAAGCCTGCCGTTTACCTTGGCACCTATACAGCGATGACCCAGCTCCGTGTGAATACGATAAGCAAAATCAAGGGGAGTAGCCCCCTTGGGTAAATCCTTTATTTCTCCCTTGGGAGTATAAACAAACACCTGGTCAATCAATATATCTGTCTTGACCGACTCCAGGAAATCTTCCGCCCCGCTCAGTTCGCGGTGCCATTCCACAAGCTGGCGCAGCCAGGCCATACTATTTTCAAAATTAGCGTCCTTTTTCTCGCCCTCCTTGTAACGCCAGTGAGCGGCTACGCCGTACTCGGCAATACGGTGCATATCATGGGTACGGACCTGTATCTCCAGCGGTGTCATTTCCAGTGACATCACCGAAGTGTGCAGAGACTGATAACCATTAGGGTGGGGATTGGCAATAAAATCATCAAACTCCTCCGGCAGGGGACGCCACAGACTATGAATAGTGCCGACAGCTCCGTAGCAATCAGTCACGCTATCTACCAGGACTCGGAGAGCCAGCAGGTCATGTATATCATCAAAGTCTTTTCCCAGGTTGGCATACCTCGTCATTTTCTGGTAGATACTGTAAATATGTTTGGGCCTGCCCGATATTTTGGCTTTCAGGCCTACCCGGTCAAATTCTTCCCTCAGTATCTTGATAACCCTCTCTATGTATGCCTCACGCTTGGCGCGCCGCGCCGCGAGCAATTCAACAACCTCCCGGTAGCTGCCGGGCTCCAGATAGCGGAAAGATAAATCTTCAAGCTGCCACTTCACCTCCCATATGCCCAGACGGTGCGCCAGAGGGGCATATATCTCCAGCGTCTCCTGGGCAATCCTCCGCTGCTTCGCCTCCGATAAAGCGTACAGGGTACGCATGTTATGCAGCCTGTCCGCCAGCTTGATGAACACCACGCGCAGGTCTTCGGCCATGGCCACCAGCATTTTTCTCAGGTTCTCTACCTGCGCTTCACTGGCAGCAACGCTATCCTCCGACCAGGAGAGCTTACTCAGCTTGGTAACCCCGTCAACCAGCCTGGCTATTTCAGCACCGAACTTGCTCTCAATTTCCGAAACAGGTATATCGCAGTTTTCACAGACGTCATGCAACAGAGCAGCCGCCAGGGTGTTAGCATCCATCTGAAGCTCGGCCAGGATAAGAGCCGCTTCAAGAGGGTGCTCCACGTATGGCTCGCCCGACTTGCGCAACTGCCCGTCGTGAGCCTTTTTAGCGTAAAGGAAGGCTTCCTCAACCAGCGACACTTTTTCTGCGGGTAAATACTGCTGGATTTTGCTCTTGAGACGTCTGAAACTCATGACTACTCTCAAACACACATTCCCATATTTAAAGTATAGCGCACTACTTAAAATATATGCAAAATAAAGCCTCCAACTTTACAAATCCGGCGCCGATACTGTATTCTAACTTAATAATAGGGGGTAATTTGTACCGAGCACCACGCGGAACATCTGACATTCTACCGCCGGAGCAACCATACTGGCGCTATATAGAACAGAAGCTGATTTATATAAGTCAACTCTACGGCTATGAGCGCATTGATGTGCCGGCGTTCGAGGATGTCCGTCTCTTCGCCCGGAGTGTGGGTGAAGAGACGGACATCGTCAAAAAGGAGATGTACACCTTTCAGGATAGAGGCGGTAATGAGCTGACACTGAGACCTGAAGGGACAGCGTCGGTGTGCCGTGCTTACCTGGAGCACGGCCTGAATAACCTGCCACAGCCGGTAAAGCTATATTACCTTGATTCTATTTTCAGATACGAAAGACCCCAGTCGGGAAGATACCGCCAGCACAACCAGTTTGGCTACGAGGCTATTGGTGACGGCGACCCTATCCTTGATGCCGAGGTAATTGACATGGCCTGGCAGTTCTATCAGGCGTTGGGCATTAGCGAGCTATCTTTGAACCTGAACAGCATCGGCTGCAGGCAATGCCGTCCGCAGTATATCACCGCCCTGCAAGACTACTACGCCGCCCACAGCCAGAACCTGTGCCCGGACTGTAAAACCAGGCTGAAGAAAAACCCTCTGCGGTTGCTTGACTGCAAACAACCGGCTTGCCAGGAGACCGCTGATGCCGCCCCCAAAAGTATTGACTACCTCTGCCCGGAGTGCCGT
This sequence comes from uncultured Dehalococcoidales bacterium, assembly GCA_964473905.1. Classification (GTDB taxonomy): domain Bacteria; phylum Chloroflexota; class Dehalococcoidia; order Dehalococcoidales; family CAYYQY01; genus CAYYQY01. The sequence goes on from CAYYQY010000011.1 coordinate 16,706, forward strand.
GAACACTTCGCTACGCTTAAAAAATATCTGACACTGCTTAAGCTACCGTATATAATTAACCACCGGCTGGTACGCGGCCTGGACTATTACACCAAGACCGTGTTTGAAATCCAGCCCGCAGTGGAAGGCGGGCAAACCACAGTAGGTGGCGGCGGCCGGTATGACAACCTTATCGAGGAGCTTGGCGGCAAGCCGACACCGGCTGTTGGTTTTGCCACCGGTATGGAACGGATAGTACTCAACCTTAAAAAACAGGGGATTGCCGTCCCGCCGTTACCCGGACCGGCAGTCTTTATCGCGCATCTGGGCGATGCCGCCAAAGACGAGACAACAAGACTGGCGGCCAATCTGAGGCGGCAGGGGATAGGCGTCATTGAGGCCACGGGATCAAGGAGCCTGAAAGCCCAGCTAAGGCAGGCCAATAACCTGAATGTCCGTTATGCCGTCATTATCGGTGAGCAGGAAATAAATAATAGTACCGTTATATTCCGGGACATGACGGTAGCCAGCCAGGAAACCATACCGTCTGTTGAACTGGCGGAGCGGCTACACTAATATCCGTCTCCTGCCCGACAACCGATGCCCGTTTCTATCCTGTGCAGCTACAAAGCCCAAGGAGCTGACGCTTGATAAACTGGCCTATCAGGAGTATAGTTTAGCTTTAGAAAAATCACGTGGAACGATAGACGATATTGATTAAACCTGAAATTATGGCTTTATTAACCGCGGTAAGCAAGCTACTTACCGCCGAGGAAGTCACCGCCTACCTCGTAGGAGGCTTTCTGCGCGACCTTCTCCTGGGAAGGGACACCGCCGATATTGACATTGCCGTTACCGGAGATGCCACCGAAGTCGCTACCCGGGTAGCCTCGGCAATCGGGGGTAAATACGTCCTGCTGGATGAGATTAACCAGATAAGCAGAGTAATTGTAACCGATAGCGGTCAGCACCGGGAGCTTGACTTTTCCACACTCAGGGGTGACATTGAGCAGGACCTTGCCCAGCGCGATTTTACCATAGACGCCCTGGCCGTTAAACTCGACCGGTCACATGGCTCACTTGAGAGCGCAGATATTCTGGACCCGCTTAACGGCCGGCAGGACTTAAGTCAACGCCTGATTCGAGCTACCGGGAACCATGTCTTTACTGCCGATGCCGCTCGCCTGTTACGGGCAGTACGACTGGCAGCCGAGCTCGGCTTTACTATAGACAGCAATACCGAAGCCCTGATCCGGCGTCATGCCGGATTGCTTGCCGGCGTAGCCATGGAGCGAGTCAGGGAAGAGCTGCTCCGGTTGTTTGATATGCCCAATACCGGCAAATACCTGCACCAGCTTGAAAGACTGGGCCTGCTCCAGGCTATTATTCCGGAGCTAGCCGCTGCCAGGGGTAGCACACAGCCCAAGGAACATTTCTGGGACGTATTTGACCATTCCATAGAAACGGTAGACGCCGTGGATTTCCTGCTCAGGCGGGGGAAATGGGTACATACCGGCGAAGATATACTGGCCGATAGCCCCTGGTCACCGGAGCTTTACGAACACTTTAACCTGGAAGTCAGTGGCAACAGCAATAGAAGGCTCATGCTAAAGATAGCCGCCCTGCTGCACGACGTTGCCAAACCGCAAACGAAGACTATCCAGGCCGATGGCCGCATGCGCTTTTTAAGACACGCTGAAGAAGGGGCTGCCATAGCCGCCGGGATAATGACCAGGCTGAGATTCAGCACCCGGGAAACAAAGCTGGTTGAGACAATAGTGAAGCACCATCTCCGCCCGGGGCAATTGAGCAATTCGGGTCTGCCCAGCCACCGTGCCATCTACCGCTACTTCCGTGATACCGGGGACGTCGGTATAGATATACTTTTTATCTGCCTGGCAGACCACCTGGCGACCAGAGGCCCCCAGCTGGATAAAAGCAAATGGCAGGAACACAACCAGGTTACCAACTACGTACTGAACCAGCGTTTTCAAAAGGACAGTCTCATCACACCACCCAGCTTGATTGACGGGCATGATATCATTAAAATATTGGGTATTGGTCCAGGTCCCCGGATCGGAGAGCTTCTTGAGACAATTCGTGAAGCCCAGGCTGACGGGGAAGTAACCACCCGGGAGCAGGCGTTAGCTATGATAAGCGACCAGCTAAACCGCCCGATAAGTATGTCCGTACATACTGTAACCGGGGTAACGGGCAATAACGGACATAACAGGAAAAGCTTCCCGTCAAACGTTTGTGGTTGATGTTAATAAGGAGGAACATTGGCTAGAAAAAACTTAATGGTGCTCGCAGTGGTAATAGCCCTTTTCGCAACCGCCCTGTGGATAATACTACCTATTCAAGGTGAAAGGTTAGGCAGGCAGGGAATGCGGCTGGGACTTGATCTTGTCGGCGGGGTGCACCTGGTATATCAAGCCCAGTTCCCCGAAGGGGCTACCAGCGATGAGAAAGCACGGGACATGGACCGGGCACTTGAGACTATCCAGAACCGTATTGATAAATACGGCGTGGTTGAACCTATCATACAGAAGCAGGAAAACGAGCGTATTATGGTGCAGCTTCCCGGATTTACGGATATGGAAGCGGCCAAGAGCCTTGTAGAGCAAACTGGTTTTCTGGAGTTTAGAGAGGTAGAGGTAAATAGCGAGGGTAACGCCGTCTATCTCAGTGAATATCTGGAAGACAGCCCTGACGGATTCTTTAATAACAATATAGCCGGTAACCGGTTGTTTACCGATGAAGGCCTTAACCCCCTGGTCTTCATAGAGAAGGACGGGGCGGGTAACCTCACATATACCGATGAAGCCGGTGAGAGTGTTGATATAGAAGAAATCAGAAATGAAGTGGACAGGATATCAAAGCTGCCGGACCTCAGCGCGGCTGCCCTTCTATCCTGGGTGCCGGCACGGGGGGACGACGGCACACCGCTCACCGGCAACCTGTTAATGACGGCAGTTCCGGATATTCAAAGCACGGCTACCGGTATTGAGGCTGAGGTGGCTATAGAGTGGGATGAGACCGGCAGCATAATTTTTGACCAGATTGCCGAGCGGCTATACAACTCGGGGCCGTACGGGATTCCACAGCGTGCCCTGGGCATTTTCCTGGACAACTCCCTTCTTTCCTATCCGCAGATACTCGAGTCATCATATAATGGGAAGGCGTCTATTACCGGCAACTTCTCGGTGGATGAGGTAGAACGGCTATCCAATCTACTGGAGTCCGGTGCTTTACCCATGCCGCTGGAAAAGCCACCCCTTTATGAAGAAAAGATATCGGCCACGCTGGGAGCCAATTTTATAGATATGAGCCTCCTGGCCGGGCTTATCGGTATCATACTGGTGATGATATTCATGATTGCCTATTACCGCATCCCCGGGATACTCGCCAGTATTGCCTTAATCTTCTACGGGACGCTGGTGATGGCACTCTTCAAGCTGATTCCAGTTACCCTCACCCTAGCCGGCATCGGCGGGTTTGTGCTGTCTATAGGTATGGCCGTAGATGCCAACGTGCTTATTTTTGAACGAATGAAGGAAGAGTTCAGAGCCGGGCGGACACTGGGGGCGGCGATTGAGACCGGTTTCAACCGGGCCTGGACAGCCATCAGGGACAGCAACGTTACCACTTTCATCATCTGCGCCATTTTATTCTGGCTGGGCAGCAGTATCGTGGCCAGTGCGCCAGTGATGGGCTTTGCTTTGACCCTGTTCATCGGTGTGGCGGTCAGCATGTTTACCGCCTTAGCCGTCACACGAGTTTTACTCCGCCTGTTCGTGGGCACCCGTCTGGCCCAGCGTATTAGCTGGTTCACCGCATATTCAAGGAAGGAACAGTAAGTGATGTTCGATATTACAGGTAAGAAGTCCTGGTTTTTTCTTATCTCGGCCGTGGTGATACTTATTGGTATCATCTCCTTAGCTTCTTTCGGCAGACTTCAAGGCGGCATTGAATTCAGCAGTGGCTCCATGATGAGCGTGGACTTTGAGCAAGACGTATCATCCAGTGAACTCAAGGCGGAACTAGCTAACCTGGGCTATAACAACGCTATTGTCCAGAGCGTCGAAGGCGGCAACTTCTATATCCGGACGGACAAGCTGAGCGACGAGAAAAAGGCAGCGCTGGAGGCAGCGCTGGAGGCTAAACTTGGCAACCTGGAGGAAACCGAGTTTCACTCGGTCTCGCCCATGGTAGCTACCGAAACGGCCAATAACGCCATCATCGCCATCGCTATCGCGGCTATTGGTATCCTACTTTATGTCACCTGGGCATTCCATAGAATGCCAAAACCCTTTGCCTACGGCACCTGTGCTGTTATCGCCCTGGTACACGACGCGCTGGTGGTGCTCGGTATATTTTCTATATTTAGCGCCCTGTGGGACTGGGAGATTAATCTCATGTTTATTACCGGTATTCTGGCCGTTATTGGCTACAGTGTGAACAACACGGTAGTCATTTTTGACAGGATACGTGAAAACCAGACCCGGGGTATCAACCCCGATTTTGAGGTTGTGGTTAACAGCAGCCTGGTGGAGACCATCGGCCGCTCACTTAATACCAGCGTGACCACATTTTTTGTGGTAATAGCCCTGCTGCTCTTTGTCGGAGCGTCAATTATGAACTTCGCCGTAGTACTGCTGATCGGTATTGTTGTCGGCACCTACAGCTCTATCTGTATCGCTCCGCAGTTGCTGCTGGTCTGGGAAAAAGGGGAATGGGGTAAAATCCTGCCCTCGCTGCGTTCAGCCCCGGCCAAAACCAAAGGTGGTTAGCCAGCCATGTTTACCAGTCAGAGAGCTGCAGCCAGCATCACGCTAGGTGCTGTCATCGGGCTGATTGTACTCAAGGTAGCGGTCGGCGTTATAACCGGCAGCATAAGCATTCTGGCACAGGCGGTTGACAGCTTCCTTGACCTGTTTGCCGTAACTATCACCTTTCTGGCAGTCAGCATGGCTGCCAAACCGGCTGACGAGGAACACCGCTTCGGTCACGGCAAAGTGGAATACATCGCCGCGATGGTGCAGGGGGCACTGATACTGGCTGCTGCCAGCTTCATTATCTACTCCGCCATAGACCGGATTACCAGTGGCGCAACGGTAAAGCTGACTGAAGCCGGCATGATAACGATGGCAGTTTCCATAATCGTCAGTATCCTGCTGTCACGCTACCTGCTAAAGGTATCCAGACTGGTTGACTCGGCGGCACTGCGCGCCAATGCGCAAAACCTGGCCACCGACGTTTACTCCGCCGCCGCAGTACTCATCGGGCTTATCATCATACGCTTCAGCCGGCTGGATATTCTCGACCCTATCATCGCCATCCTGGTAGCCTTATTTATTCTGAAAGTAGGCTGCGACGTATTAAGGGGATCATTTGGCCAGCTTATTGACGTGAAGTTACCGGAAGCCGAGGAGAGTATCATCAAAGCCAGCATTATGAAACATACCGACGAATCCGTGCATTTCCACGACCTGCGCACCCGTAAATCGGGAAAACAGCGCTATATTGACCTGCACCTGGTGGTACCCAAAAATATCCACGTGGACAAGGCACACCGCATATGCGATGAGATAGAGCAGGATATTAATAGCCAGCTACCGAATACCAGTACCACCATCCATGTCGAGCCGGAAAACTAGATGTGTAATCTATTCCCCGGATTCCAGGCTAAAAGCGTAAAAACCTAGGATAAACCGTGCAGTTCCCTGATGCTGGTAAGGAGAGGCTGCACATCGGGCCTATCCGAGTCATGGGGTGGATCGCCAAGCAGGTCTTCGATATTAGTTTCACCGAGAAGCACATCAAATGTGGCCTTTACCGAATGAGGCAATGCCAGCGGATGATAGCCCCCTTCCAGCACCATGACGATACGTCCGCTGCAGCAGGCATCGGCCAAGTCCTTAATAACCTGCACACTTTTAGCAAAGCCGGTGGTGCTTTCCAGCATATAAGCCATATCATCAACCCAGTGGCAGTCATAACCAGCCGAGACCATTATCAGCTGGGGACGAAACCGCGCGGTTGCCGGAACAATAACCTGTTCAAAAGCCGCCAGATATTCGCTGTCACTGGAGCGTGGCGGCAGCGGGATATTAACGGTAGTCCCTCTACCCAGCCCGCTGCCCGTCTCCTGAATAAAACCGGTACCGGGAAAGAACGGGGACTCATGGACCGAGATGTAGAGCACCTTGGGGTCATCGTAAAAGGCAGACTGCGTCCCATTACCGTGATGCACATCAAAATCGATGATAGCCACACGCTCCAGACCGTACTTCATTATGGCATACCTGGTAGCGATAGCTATATTGTTAAATAGACAGAAGCCCATGGCCTGGTCGCGAGTAGAATGATGTCCTGGAGGTCTGACCAGGGCAAATACACTGTTCACTGTATTATCTATCACTGCCTCGGTGGCTTTGATGGCACCGCCGGCGGCATAAACAGCTGCCTCGTAAGAATTGGCCGACATCACCGTATCAGCGTCAAGCCAGCCACCGCCTTCTTTCGCTACCGCCTCTATATGCGAGATGTATTGACGCTGGTGTATCAGGGCTATTTCCCGAATAGTAGCGGCACGAGGCTCAACCGGCACCAGCTGCTGTCTTAGACCGGTCTGCTCAAGATATGAGATAATCCACTCCAGCCTCTTGGCAATTTCAACATGCAGTCCCGTATTGTGGGTAAGATATACAGGGTCGTAGACCAGACCTACTTTCATCATCCAGTTAATCCGATAAATATGAAGGGCAGGCGTTACTCCAGGTAGAGGATATATAAAGAAGCGGAAGCGAGTTCTTGCCGCTACTTCTGCTTAGGGATAACACATATGAAGCGAAACGGTTCGTTGTTACCCGTATTAACGAAGCAGTGCGGCTCGTCGGGGGCTACAAAGACCACGCCCTCTTTAGCTACGGGAATAGCACCCTGAGAACCGACCACTACCCCTTTACCGGTGAGAATGAAAACCTCGTGTTCCCAGGGGTGCGAATGAGAAGGAGTGGAACTCCCCGGTTGAACTTCAAATACGCGCATGAAAAAGTTCGGCGCTCCGTCTTCCGCCGTGATAACCTCACGCTTGAGTACGCCCTGTACCTCTTCGACGGGTTCAATATCACGATAGTTAATTACTTTCATCCACACATCTCCTCATCTGTTCCCTAGCAGTTCTCACTGACCGGTTATACCGTAATGAACCAATGCCAGTAAGAGGTCAAGGCAGCAGTCCATAACCAGTAAGGGAAGAACTCCACACGTGTTTAGCGTCTATGTGAGCATAATAACACCTGCCCTGTTATTTTACAACAGATCCGGGGGACAGTTACTTTGGGGTGAGACCGGCTACCGCCCCGTGTCTCAGGAACAAGAAACTGTATAGATGACGAGGGGGTAAGAATGTTCATAATGTTCTCCTCAGATAAGCCAGCCCCTCGCAGATTGAAGCCGGCCTGACCCGAAGAGAACGGCGTAGAGAAAACGAAGATTAGTAGCTTACGGCGTGACCTCCACCTGAAGAGTGCCGTACATGCTATTGACATACTGCTCCACTGTCTGGGTATTGATGCCGAGTGAGGTGGCTATTGACGAGTTAGTATAACCCTTGGACATGAGAGACAGTATCTGTAACTCTTTGCCGGAGAGCCTTTTCAGAAAGCGGTGTATGGGCTTATTGGCTGACATACTGATAACAATGGACGGATCCAGGATAATCTCTCCGTGGCTGACCGCCATGACTATAGCTTTCAGTTGTTCTACCTCGTCCAGAGACTGCTTCAGGAGAACCGCCATACCCGCCTCACCCATTAGCGCAAGCTCTGTCAGCAGCTCAATACTGTCGGGTTCATAACAGGAAAAAAGAAAAACGACGCCAAGACCAGCATTGCTCTGGCGAATCTTCTGCAGCTCTTTAATAATATTTTTATTGAACTTCCGGGAGCCCATTATCAATACATCAGGGCTGTGCTCTGCGACCACACTTTTTAGCTGGCGCACACCATCCGGGGATGATACGCCCATGAGTGAAACAGGGGTGGCGACCGAAAAGGCAAGCTTGTACATCTCCCTGTATATTTCTTGCTCCTCGATTGCATAAAGTGTCACCCTCCTGGACTCTACCCTTGCCATTACCCGAACCCTCCTTTAGCATATGCCCCCGCCTGTGTATCTGCGAGTTGCCCTTCCGGGGGTGGTATTTTTATATTCCCCGGCTCTTTTTAAACGTTAACAAATCTATTTTAACCCATTTAGTACGTGTGTAAATGATACAATGGTAATGTAGCAGATAGTACCATAGTCACAATTAAGTCACATAGGCGCCGTCAGTAGAATATTGAGTCCCCCAGCCAGTCAAATTAATGGCCGCGACAGGAAGTGTTGACAATTAAACAACATGTACCTATGATTACCACAGGGAGAAACAGTGCGTCCGGCGGCTTCATACCTTTATCTTCTTTATTACTGTTCCTTAAGAAGGCTGACAGGAGTTTGATAATTGAATCACCTTTCTGAAGCATACCTCGATATTGAGACTACAGGTCTATCCCTTCACCTTGACGATATTACCGTAATCGGTATCTACATAGTACACGGTAAGGACGATAAACTTGTGCAGCTATTTGGTGAACAGGTAAATTCGGGCAATCTGTTAAAAACACTGCGCGGAACGGGGAAAATATATACCTACAACGGCAGCAGGTTTGACCTGCCCTTTATACAAACTTCGCTGGGCATTGACCTGGGCAAAAACTTTCAGCATCATGACCTGATGTATGATTGCTGGCGTAACAACCTGTACGGAGGCTTAAAATCCGTAGAGCAGCAACTGGGTGTAGATAGACAGTTGAAGGGTATAAACGGCTATGACGCTATAAAGCTGTGGTGGCGATTCCGGAGCCTGAATGACCATACTGCCCTGAGACTGCTGCTGGCCTACAATAAAGAGGACTTGACCAATCTTAAAGCGGTGAGAGATATACTGTTATAATTCAGCCCAGGAAATGCAATACTACTTCGGAAAGTTAAAGAGCAGTAGATATGCCGAGCCTGAGAGCTTTCTTCACCAATATGGCCGTTCCCATGCCCTGGTATCAGAAATTATATCTGGTGTTCAGAAATAATTTCATCAAGGCCTGGAAAAGACAGACTTGCTGCGGCCACCCGGGTCAACCCGGCTGCTGAGAGACTGCCCGATGACCTCCGGTCCGGGAGGTAAAAAGGAGCTATACGAATTGAGGTGTGCAATATGAATTTCCTGACCGGCGCCCGATACGTATTTACCAAGGACTACGACCTGGAAGGGTTTATGGAGTACGCCTCGGCACTGGGACTGGACTTTGTGCAGCTCAGCTACGAAGCCCCGCTAACGTGGGTGGGGGCTATTGACAAAGCCAGGAGAAAACGAATAAGAGACCTCAGCCTGAATCTGGGATTGCCGGTCTGTGTGCACTCGGTAACCAATGCGGTAAACGTGGCCTGGACAAATACCGGTATCAGGCAGGAATCGCTAAGGCAGCTTGCGGAAGCGATAGAGTTCACCTACGACGTGGGCGCTGATTTAATCACCGTTCACCCCGGATGGAAGGACATGTACGGCTACCGGTATCCCGAGGATGCCTATAATCTGGCAGTTGAAGGGCACCGCCAGGTTGCTGACAGCGCTGCCGGTTATGGCATCAGGATTGCCATAGAAAATATGCCGCCGGGCTGGACCTCGTTTTGCACCGGGCCGGAGGACACGAAAGCCATGCTGGAAGCTATAGACCGCCCGAACGCCGGGCTTACCCTTGATATGGGTCATGCCAACATCCTTAGCGGCAGCGCCATCAGCGACTTTATCACCGCCATCAACCATAAAATTTTCCTGATCCATATCCACGATAACGAGGGTAAGAGAGACCAGCACCAGGCTATAGGCGAAGGCACGATTGACTTTCACCAAGCAATCGGTCTACTCAAGAAAGCCGGCTTAAACGTGCCGCTTTGTATTGAATCCAAAAGCCTGGATGATTTGAAAGAAGGCAAAGCAAGACTTGACGAACTTCTCGCCGATATCGGGTAAAAAACCGGCTGCTTAAACACGGGTTCCCCACCAGTCTAACCGCCCAGTCTGTCTCCTGCTTTAAAATGAAACTGCGTGGCGAACTCTCTGGCTTTAATCTTACCGGAACCTTCAGGCTGCACCCGCTTTATATGAATGGCTCCCCCCGTAGCCGCCACGATAAAACCTGTGTCGGTAATGCTAAAGACTTCTCCGGGTAAACCAGCTACCTGGTGACCTACCAACTCTGAATCAAATACTTTAAATTTCTTATCTCCCCACCAGGTTACGGCACCGGGCTGCGGGTTTGCGCCCCGGATAAGATTGTAGGTCTTAACAGCCGGCTCAAGCCAGCTTATGACGGTATCTTTTTCCGTGCACAGTCCCTCGCAGGTAGCCCGAGACTCGTCCTGTGGAATCACCGGCGCTATTCCCTTTTTGACCAGCTCCAGGCTCTCCAGAATAGCCTCTATGCCCAGGGGGAAAAGTCTATTGAAGTAGAGAGAGCCTACCGTATCGTCAGGGTCAATCGCTACCTCTTTCTGTAAAAGAATGGGGCCGGTATCTACACCCCTGTCCGGCCAGAAAATGGTGATACCCGTCCGGCTCTCACCGTTGATAATAGCCCAGTTAATGGCACTGCCGCCCCGGTGCCTGGGGAGCAGCGAGGGGTGATACTGAATCGTGCGATACCTCGGATAATTTAATATGGACTCGGGCAGGATAGTGGTTACAAACGCCATAATGTTTAAATCAGGCTTGAGCTTAATATACTGGCTATATACTTCCGGGGCGCGCATGCCTTTTAAGGGAAAGACCGAAATCCCTGTTTTAACCGCAAGCTGCATAAGCGGGTCTGCCTTTCCCGAATCGTCCGGAGGGGCATATACGGCAACCACGTCTTCGCCCCTCTCCAGCAGTGCCTGGAGGGCTTTCTCACCGAAGGCTGCCTGTCCCATTAATACTATACGCATAGCCTGGCCGCCATCTATTTCGCTGCTCCTCAGTCAAGTAAGTATGTTCTAAATACTCTCCGTCTTAACAGCAATTACCCAATTCATTCAAGAAACTGGAAATTAGCCGTTAACACACTTGACATCTGTCACTTAAAATATTAATATTAGTCAACTGTCGCCAAGGAGTTTGTCTATGCTGATAAAGACACATATATTTGAGCTAACCAATGGCAAATATAAGAACTTGACCGAACTGGCAAATGTTATGGGCATATCAGTTAGTCAAATATACCGTGTCAGGGAAGGTAACCGCAAGATCAACCAGAAATTTATCGTCGGGGCACTAAATGCTTTCCCCGAATATAAGTTAGACCAGCTATTCTATTTAACACCCGAGGAACCAACACTTCCTATAATCAAGGCACCATGTCAAAATGAATACTCCCTACCTGAATACCCGAATGATGGCCAGTATTCCGTAAGAGAGGAGCCGGTAATATCGAAGGAGTCGGTGCTCGTGGACTCGTATAGTAACAGGTAACCAACCCCGGGCCGCACCGCTGAAAAAAATAGGCAGGCAGCTATTTCAGACCAGACCTACGGGGTCAATATCAACCGTCCAGCCCCGGGGAACTGGTATTTCAGACAGGAAAGCTGGTAAATCGTGGCCACGTACTATGAGCTGCCAGCGGAACCGGCCCCGTAAACGGTGAATGAAAGCCGGTGCCGGGCCAATCAAAACTATGCCGCCTATGCCTCTGGCTGCTATCTCCCGGTTAAGCAGCCTCTTCATATTTTCCGCCTCTTGCTGACATAGCGTATCGCTTACATGGCTAAAAACAAGGCTGGCGAGACCGGTATAGGGAGGGTTATTAAGCTTACGCCTGTAGTTAATCTCCTGCTCGTAGAAAAGACCGTAGCTATGCTCGGCCGCCGCCTGCACCGCATAATGCTCCGGAGAAAAGGTCTGAATAATAACCCGTCCACCAATAGTGCCACGCCCCGCCCGACCCGCCACCTGGCTGATGAGCTGAAAGGTTCTCTCCCCGGCGCGAAAGTCGGGTATATTCAGGCTGACATCGGCATTTACCACGCCAACCAGAGTAACCAGCGGGAAATCCAGCCCCTTGGCAATCATCTGCGTACCGATAAGCACATCCGCCTCGTGGGCACGGAACGCGGACAGCATTGCCTCGTGCGCATGCCTGCCGCCGGCGGCATCGCTATCCCAGCGGAGCATCCTGGCCTGAGGGAAGGTTACCGCAAATTCCTGCGCCAGCTTCTGCGTGCCCATCCCCAGAAATTTCAGCCGGCGGCTCGCACATTGCGGGCAAACCCGGGGCACCGCTATGCTGTAGCCGCACTGATGACAAACGAGCTTATCTCTATCCGGATGATGGGTCAGTGTAACCTCACAACGCCGGCATCGGAAGACAAAACCGCAACCATGGCACTGGATAAAGCCGGCACCCCCCCGGCGGTTGAGAAATAAAATCGCCTGCTCTCCCCGCTCCAGGACCTGACTTATCGCCTGATAGAGAGCGCTGCTGAAATGACTCCTATTGCCTGCCTTTAGCTCCTCTCTCAAGTCCACCACATTAACCATGGGTAGCGGCGAAGCGAACTCAGGAACCACGCGCTCCGGAAGCCGGAGCAGATGATAGTCTCCATTTTGAGCGCGGTAAAAAGTCTCTACACCGGGGGTGGCACTACCCAGAATCACCACTGCCCCGGTTAAATCAGCAAGCTTTATAGCGGCATCACGGGCGTGATAGCGCGGTGCCTTGTCATGCTGTTTATACGTCCACTCATGCTCCTCGTCAATAACAATAAGACCCAGGTCCGGTTGCGGAGCAAAAACGGCGCTCCGGGAGCCGATGACCACGTCAAACTCGCCGTTTTTAATCCGCTGCCACTCGTCGTACTGCTCGCCCAGTGAAAGCCGGCTGTGCAGCACCGCCACCCGGTGCGGGAAGCGCGCGGCAAAGCGCTCTATGGTCTGGGGAGTGAGGGCAATCTCGGGAACCAGAACGATACCCTTCTTACCAAGCCTCACCGCCTCGGCAAGCGCCTGTAAATAGACCTCGGTCTTACCGCTGCCGGTAACCCCGTGTAGCAGAAAAACGTCCGAGGTGGCAGGCTTTTGCCTGCGGCGCAGGCCGGAAAAGATAGCATCCAGGGCGGATTGCTGGGCACTGCTGAGCGCAAGCGCCCGCGACGGCTTAATATTACGGTAGGAGATTGGCTCCCGTCTTACCTCGACTTCCTGGAACCTGACCAGACCCATCTCTACCAGGGCATCAGCGGTCGCCCGACTGCATTTAACCTGCTGCCTTACCTCTGCCCAGTCTACTGCCACCGCCTGCTGTACCAAATATTCCAGAAGGGCTGACTGTTTAACGGCTCTTTTCTGACGCAGCTTTCCAGCCATTGCTAACGCCTGGTGAGGAGTTACAGCCAGAGAAAGATACAATACCAGCTTCGGTTTCACTTTTACCGACTCCAGCTCATAGCTCCGCCCGGCAAGACCCAATCTTACCAGTCTTGAGACCAGGCTCTGCGCCTTTTTCTTGCCAAATACCTTCTCCAGCTCGCCCAGCCTTACTTTGCCCTGCTCCCGAACGAGCTTTAACATCGTACTCTCCTGGTCAGCAGGAGAGTATGATGCATCCGAGGTCAGGGGGAGGGAGATAAAGGTAATAACACGGCGCTCAAAGCCAGGGGGCAGCATCAGAGCTACTGCGTCAAAAAGAGGGGCTAAATAGTAACTGCTTATCCAGCACGCCAGTGACACGTGCTCGGGGGAAAGTAAGGGCCGCTCCTCAATAATACCGACCAGCGGTTTCGTCTCGGCTACCGCAGGCAAACCCGTAAGTTCCAAGACAATACCCTGGAGAAGCCTGCTGCCGAAGGGGACCCATACCGCCTGCCCGACATCAACAGCTAAATTCGAGGGTATACTGTAGCTGAACGTCTGGTGCCGGGCTACAGGTGAGTTTACGCTGACTTCAGCATACCTCATCCTTTTCTCCGTGAGGCAGCCTTACCCAATCATACCTACTCTTGAGTCTTGACCACTCTTTTTTCCTTGATACGTGAGGCCTTGGCGCTCAACCCGCGCAGGTAGTAAAGTCTGGCCCGGCGTACCTTGCCGTGGCGCACCACTTCCACTTTCTCCAGCCGCGGTGAGTACAGCGGAAAAGTACGTTCAACACCTACACCATGGGCAACACGCCTGACGGTAAAATTGGCGCCCATCCCACCGTGCCTGACCTTGATAACCACTCCCTGAAACACCTGGGTGCGCTCTTTCTCTCCCTCAACAATCTTGATACCAACTTTTACCGTATCGCCGGGGGCCAGAGGCGGAATATTGGGATTTGATTCAGCTTCAACTAGGGGTACAGTACTCATTTTACGTAAGACTCCTGTATTAATTACAATTTTGCTTCCAACCTGCTACCAGCCGTTTTTCAGCCGGGGAAAGACTCGCTTTTTCCAGCAAATCCGGACGCCGCTTCAGGGTACGCCATAGAGATTGCTCCCGGCGCCACCTGGCTATCTCAGCATGGTTTCCCGAGAGCAAGACCTCGGGCACAGCCCACCCCCTGTATTCAGCGGGTCGGGTATACTGCTGGTATTCCAGAAGTCCCAACGTGTGCGAGTCCTCCTCCAGTGAGACCTCCGAACCCAGAACTCCGGGCAATAACCTGACGACACTGTCTATAACCACCATGGCCGCCAGATCGCCGCCACTCAGCACATAGTCACCGATACTGAGCTCATCGGTTGCCAGATACTGGCGCACCCGCTCATCAATACCTTCGTAGCGCCCGCAAATTAATATAATGTTCTCGTAGCCAGCCAGCTCACGAGCTATCTGCTGTGTAAAAAGACGGCCCTGGGGAGTAAGCAGGATGACCGGAGTCCGGCCAGCATCTTTATCATCACCCCCGGCACCTATAACCGCCTTTAGTGACTCCACCGCTTCAAAAACCGGCTCGGGTTTTAGTATCATGCCGGCACCACCACCATAAGCATAGTCATCAACGGTATGATGTGCGTCATGCGCGCAGTCTCTAATATTGTGAGCCTTAATGCTTATAATATTGCGTTCTATAGCCCGCTTGAAAATACCAACGCTAAACGGACTGGCCAGCATCTCCGGAAAGAGAGTAAAAATATCAATACGCACTTGGCTAGCCCTTCCCGTTATCCGGAGACGGGTGTTCGGTAACATCACCCCGGATGATCTCAACAGCGTGCGGCACTACCGGCAGGATTACCTTAAGGCACTCCTGGACTCCCGCCGGACTGCCCGGCAGATTGACGATAAGACACTTTTTTCTTACCCCGGCTACGGCCCTGCTTAATATAGCCATCGGAGTTATATTATATGTCCTGGCACGCATTGCTTCGCTCAGACCGGGTACTATTTTATCTATCACCGACATGGTGGCTTCCGGCGTGACATCCCGTTCGCTTAAACCGGTGCCGCCAGTGGTAAATATGACATCCAGAGTGCCTTCATCAGCCCAAAGGGCGAGTTTTTCCGCGATGACATCCTTCTCATCCGGTACAATCTCGTATTTTCCTACGTAGACATCCAGAACAGACATGGCTTCAGCCAACACCTGACCACTTTCGTCCTGTCGCTGACCCTGGGCTCCCTTGTCGCTGATGGTAAGTACTCCCACCCTGAGCATAACTCATACCTCCCTAAAACAAATAATATTTTACCACATTTATGACACCCCGCCAAATCATATAGGAAAATTGGCTAGTCGTTCGAAAATAGACCGAAAAACTACTTGACAAAACAATAGTGCAGTGGTCTAAAATGGTAGAAAGTGGTAAATCGTGGTAGCAAAGGGCAGACAGGGGTTAGTATATGTTTTTCGGCGAATCCGAGCACAAGATTGACGACAAGGGAAGAATACCTATACCGGCAAGGTTCAGGAGAGAACTCAAGGAGGGAGTGGTATTAACGCCCGGTATAGAGAACTGCATCGTCGCGTACCCGATATCAGAATGGAACAAAATAGCCAGTACCCTTACTACCGGCTCAATCTCGCCGAGCAAACTACGCCGGTTAAACCGCGCCCTCTTCGCTACTGCCTTCACCGTGAATATTGACGGGCAGGGACGGGTAATGCTACCCGCCCCGCTAAGACAGCACGCTGGCATCGAGGATGAAATAATCATAGCCGGTGCCAATACCTATTTCGAGCTGTGGGATAGAGATGAGTGGCAATCGGAGAAAGCAATAAGCCTGGAACAGGCATGGCAAATCATAGAAAGCCTGGAGAAGCACTAATGCATATTCCGGTTTTAATCAATGAGGCCATAAGCGCTCTGGCGGTGCAACCCGGCGGCCGCTACATAGACTGTACGCTGGGCAGCGGCGGCCACGCCAAGGCTATTCTGGAGCACAGCTCACCCGGTGGGCAACTGCTGGGTATTGACGCTGACCCGAAAGCCATAGAGACGGCACGGGAAGTGCTTGCCGAGCATAGCGATTCCATACTTTTAGTCAATGACAATTTCACTGACCTGCAAGCTATATGCATCAAGTATGGTTTCTTCCCGGTACACGGTATATTATTTGACCTGGGACTCTCTTCTCCCCAGCTAAACGGTGACGGGCGCGGCTTCAGTTTCCAGCACGACGCCCCGCTGGACATGCGCCTGAATCCAGAGCAGAAGCTTACTGCCGCCGAGATTGTCAATACGTTCCCGGAGACAGAGCTGGCACGTTTGATAGGCACCTACGGGGAAGAACGCTACAGCAAGCAGATAGCTCACCACATAGTGCAGCAGCGTCCCATTAATACCAGTTTGCAGCTGGCACGCATTATTGAGCAGGCGTTTAGAGGTAAAAGGGGGAGAATTCACCCCGCTACCAGAACGTTCCAGGCCTTACGCATAGCGGTTAACCAGGAGCTTGAGCATCTGCAAACAGCACTGGCACAGGCGGTGGGACTGCTGGGATTTAACGGCCGGCTGGTAGTCATTAGCTACCACTCACTTGAAGACCGTATCGTAAAACAGTTCATACAGCAGGAGACAAAGGACTGTATCTGTCCTCCCGAGACACCAAGCTGCGTGTGCGGTCATAAAGCAAGCCTGATAGCAATCAACAAAAAGATTATCACCCCTTCGCCAGACGAGATTGAAGCTAATCCACGGAGCCGCAGTGCCCGGTTGAGAGTAGCAGAACGTATTAACGTTCAGGACACCCAGTCCACACTGAGCGACACGCTGGGTTTTTGCATGGAGACCAATGCCAAGGGATGGCGGAAACCAGCTCTAGCGGAAAAGCTGCGCCGGGCGTTTTTATCCGTACAGATTCAAACATTTTAATAAAAAACAAGGTTGAGGTGACGACTTGCAGGAGGGACAAAAATGCGAAGATGAAATTTAAAAAACAGTCAATTTGGCCGAAGTATCTATTAAAAGGAGGGGGAAGATGAAACAGCGCACTACCTTAACTTCCATTGATGTTGGTACCACTAAGATATGCACCACTATAGCTGACATGGATAATGGAGGCAGTGTCAGAGTTACGGGTGTAGGTATTACCCCCGCCAAGGGTTTAGCCAAAGGGTTAGTGGTCAACATCAGCGAAGCCAGAGAAGCGATCCGTGAATCCGTAGCCAAAGCCGAACAGGCGAGCGGTAGCAAAGTAGAGTCCGCATATGTGGGTGTTACCGGTCGGCATGTAACCTCGCTGAACAACAGGGGTGTAGTAGCCATTAACCGAAACGACAGATTGGTGCGCCCCGACGACCTGAAACGTGTACTACAGTGTGCCCGAAGTGTCAGGGTGCCCAACGATAGGAAGCTGCTGCACATAATTCCCCGGGGCTATACCGTTGACGGCCAGGTAGGCGTCAAAAACCCGGTGGGTATGCACGGCTTCAGGCTTGACGTTGAGACTCACATCATAACGGCGGCTACAACTTCGGTTCAGAACCTGGTCAAGTGTATCCGTGGTATCGGCATAGACATCGAGGACCTTGTCCTGGAACCTCTGGCCAGCAGCGAAGCCATATTGACCGAGGACGAGAAGCACGTAGGCGTTATAATGGCTGACATAGGCGGCGGCACCACCGATATCGCCGTTTTCAGGGAAGGCAGCATCTGGCATACAGCTATACTGCCTGTGGCTGGCTATCAGATTACCCGAGACGTGGCCATCGGTCTGGGTTTACCCTTTGATGTAGCCGAGGAGATGAAAAAACGTTACGGCAGCGTAATGCCAGTCTATGAAAGCAAAGTGGACACCCCACCCGCCATGTCGCAGGACGGGCACGGTGTTTCTTACCAGGACTTATGTGACATTATACGAGCCCGAGTTGAAGAAGTACTAAGGCTCATCCTGCTTGAGTTACCTCACGCTGAATATGAAACACTGGTACCGGCCGGTCTGGTCCTAACCGGCGGTTGCTCCAACCTTTCGGGTATAGCCGCATTAGGGCAGGACATACTAAAGCTTCCGGTGCGGGTGGGTGTACCTACCGGTCTACACGGCATTACCGATGCTCTGCACGACCCGGCCTACGCCACCAGCGTCGGACTTCTACTCTGGGGAGGCAAACACGAGAGCACGCAGACCTGGAAATCCGGTAAGCTTGGCTCCAAAATAAAGCATTTAGTTTCCCGCATCGGGAACCTATTCCATCAATAGGTAGTTGATTAAGTATAAAAGGAGGAGGAGATGGCAAAAACAAGTTTCGTCCCTAACCCGGCCAAGATAAAGGTCATCGGCCTGGGCGGCGGCGGCTCCAATGCAATAACCCGTATGGTCAGGGAGGAAATTCAAGGCGTGGAGTTCATCGCCATGAATACGGATGCCCAGGCGCTAGCCGTTATTGAAGCTCCGACACGCGTCCAGCTTGGAGAAAAGTTAACCCGTGGACTCGGTGTAGGCGGCGACCATAACCTGGGGCAAAAGGCAGCCGAAGAAAGCCGTGATGACCTGAACGCTGTCGTCAGCGGGGCTGATATGGTGTTTATCACCTGCGGCATGGGCGGTGGTACCGGTACCGGATCCGCCCCGGTCATTGCCGAGCTGGCCAAACAGAGCGGAGCCCTTACCATTGCCATAGTAACCAGACCATTTACCTTTGAAGGCGCCCACCGCTGCCATGTGGCCGATGAAGGTATAACCCGGCTGCTTAACAAGGTGGACACCCTCATTATTATTCCCAATGACCGCTTACTTTCCCTGTGCAATCAACAGACAAGCGTGGATAATGCCTTCAAGCTGGCTGATGATGTGCTGAGGCACGGTGTTCAGGCTATCTCGGAGGTGATTACCGTACCCGGGCTAATCAACCTCGACTTCGCTGACGTCAAGGCAGTGATGAAAGACGCCGGTCCGGCCTGGATGTCTATCGGTGTCGGCTCCGGAAAAAACCGTGCTGTGGACGCCGCCAGAGAAGCCCTGGCCAGCCCGCTACTGGACGTCTCTCTTGACGGCTCAAAGGGAGTACTGTTCAACATCGTTGGCGGCACCAATCTGACACTACTTGAGGTCAATGAAGCTGCTGAGGTTATCAGAGAAGCCGTAGACAATGACGCCAACATCATCTTCGGCGTAGCTAGTGACCCCAACCTGGAAAAGGAAGTAAGGATTACTTTAATTGCCACCGGATTTGCTACCCAGACCGGCATGTCCGGAGTCAACCGCGAAGACGAACTCAACCAGTTCTTGAAGGGCTTGAAGAGTGAGGAGGAGCTGGACGTACCTTCCTTCCTGCGCCGGCCTCTATTCAGTCACCGCAGGCAGGCAAACACACTCTCTGCCAAGCTGGTTAGGACACCTTTCCAAAACCCGGTAAGTTAAAAACGCTCTCGGGTGTGCCGGTAGTCCCGAGACCCTCTAAAGGCTGTAGGCGGTGGTGCCTACAGCCTTTGTGTCTGTGTTACCATCGTAATTGACTATATTACTAAATAAACACAAGAACTAGTGCTTGACATACACTATATATTGTGTTAGTATCTACATTCACTACTATATAGTGTATGGTGGCATTATGAAGTGTCCGTATTGTGCCCATGATGACTCCAGGGTTATTGACTCTCGTGACGTTAACGACGGTGTGCGGCGGCGGCGTCAGTGCCTGAGCTGCGGCGCTCGCTTTACCACCTACGAGCGGCTGCAGGCGGCAAGTCTGTTTATTATCAAGAAAGACCGCAGGCGCGAAGAGTTCAACCGTGACAAGATGCTGACGGGCATACGTAAAGCCTGCGAAAAAAGGCCGCTGCCCACCGGCACTATTGATAAGCTTGCCGATGATATAGAAGCCGAGCTTTTCCATCTTGGTAAAGCCGAGATACGAAGCTCGGCCATCGGCGACATGGTAATGGACAGACTTAAAAATATAGATAATATAGCCTACATCCGCTTTGCCAGTGTCTACCGCCCCTTTACCGACATCACGGCACTGAAACAGGCAGTGGATACGCTTGTCGGCGTGCAGCCGGAAGCAACCGAAGCCACGAGCCAGCTACCCCTGCTCCCCGGTGATGAGCTGGAAGCCATAGCCAGGGATCTGATACATGGCAAGGCCAGTGATGACAGCCGGAAAGACAGGTTTGCCGGCAAACCAAAAACCAGGAGCCACCGATGAATACGAGCGATAAATCAACGGATAAAGAACCAGTTAACCGCACCCGGGTTGCCAAGGCAATTTTTGCTGCTGCCGAGTCCATGGGCATGGCCAACCGGAACCAGATAGAGCAGCTTACCAGCCATGTCATAGAGCGGCTGGAACAGCCGCAACCGTTACCCGGAATGGAGCACCTGGTGCCCAAAACCAGTCCTAAAAAGAGACGCTCAGCTACTGACCCCGAAATTCAAAGCATAGTCAAGGATATCCTAGCTGGTGAAGAGATGGCTAAACAAGAGGAGGTTCGGCCGAAGATGGAGACAACCTTGGTCAAGTCCAAAGTGCCAGCCACAACTGGTATCAACCTTACTGAAAATGCTATGCGCGTATTGGAAAAAAGATATCTGACGAAAGATAAAGAAGGTAAAGTTACCGAGACACCCGAAAACATGTTCCACCGCGTGGCCCGGGCTATTGCCGCTGCTGAAATGGCCTACAACCCAGATGCCGATACTTCCGGCTGGGAGGCAGAATTCTACCGGCTTATGGCCAATCTGGAGTTCCTGCCTAACTCCCCTACCCTGATGAACGCCGGGCGCGAGCTGGGGCAGCTATCAGCCTGCTTTGTCCTGCCGGTAGAGGACTCCATGGAATCCATCTTTAACGCGGTAAAATACACCGCCCTGATACACAAGAGCGGTGGCGGTACGGGATTTTCTTTTTCCAGACTCCGGCCAGAAACGGACCGGGTAGGCTCCACGGGCGGTGTGGCCAGCGGCCCGGTCTCCTTCATGCGCGCCTTTGACACGGCCACGGACGTTATTAAACAGGGTGGCATGCGCCGCGGGGCCAACATGGCTATTTTGAATATTGACCATCCCGATATCATGAAATTCATTGAAGCTAAGGATGACCCGAACGCTTTTACCAATTTCAATCTCTCCGTTGCCATAACCAGTGAGTTTATGGAAGCTGTTAAAGCCGGTACCGACTATAACCTGGTTAATCCGCACTCCGGCGAAGCGGTAGCCAAGCTAAATGCCCGGGAGGTATTTAACAAGATAGTGGACATGGCCTGGCAAACGGGAGACCCCGGCATCGTGTTCATTGACCGTATAAACCAGGATAATCCCACCCCCCAGCTGGGCAAAATTGAAAGCACCAATCCGTGCGGCGAGCAACCTCTCCTCCCCTACGAGTCGTGTAACCTGGGCTCTATCAATCTGGCCAGGATGCTGACCGGAGCAAACGGGAACTCAGCAATAGACTACGTAAGGCTCGCCAGAACGATAAAAACAGCGGTGAGGTTCCTGGATAATGTTATTGAAGCGAACAAGTTCCCCCTGCCGGAAATAGCGGATATGACCCGCAAGTCGCGAAAGATAGGGCTGGGCATGATGGGCTTTGCCGATATGCTAATCCAGATGGGTATTCCCTATGATTCCGAGGCAGGGCTAAAGACCGCTGCCGAAGTTATGCGATTCGTTAGCGAAGAGTCGCGTAAAGCATCTATGGAACTGGCCGAGGAGCGTGGCGCATTCCCCGCCTTTCCCGGCAGTATTTACGACGTGCCCGGCGGCCCGAGAATGCGCAACGCCTCCTGCACCACCATCGCGCCCACCGGCACGCTGAGCATTATTGCTGGTTGCTCCAGCGGCATTGAGCCCCTATTCGCTCTTAGCTACACCAGAAATATCCTGGACGGCGCCCAACTGGTGGAGGTTAATCCCCATTTCGAAGCGGTCGCGAAGAAAGAAGGCTTCTACTCCGAGGAGCTCATGCAGAAGATGGCCAGCGGCACCAGGCTTCATGAACTTGACGAGATTCCCGAGGCGATCAAGCGGATATTTGTCACCGCCCACGAGATAACCCCGGAATGGCACGTTAAAATGCAGGCCGCTTTCCAGAAGTCTACGGATAATGCCGTCTCCAAAACGGTAAACTTCCCGCACGAGGCCACGAGGGAAGATATCACCAAGGTTTACACGCTGGCCTATGAAGAAGGGCTGAAAGGAATAACCATCTACCGCGATAGAAGCCGCGATACGCAGGTACTGACCACGGGCACCAAAGAGAAGAAAGAGCCCGCCAGCGGGGTAAAACGCACCCCGCGCAAGAGGGGTAAGGTAACCACCGGTATAACCGAGAGAGTAACCACCGGCTGCGGCTATATGTATGTCACCGTCAACTCCGATGAGGAGGGCATATGCGAGGTCTTCTCCACCCTGGGTAAATCCGGCGGCTGTGCCTCCGCCCAGTTGGAAGCTACCAGCCGCCTTATCTCACTGGCACTCCGGTCCGGGCTGGACGTAACCGCCGTGGTAAGACAGCTCCGCGGTATCCGCTGCCCGTCTATCGCCTGGGAAGAGGGCAAATCGGTTCTCTCCTGCGCCGACGCTATCGCCAGTGTGCTGGAAAAACACGTGGCCAACGGTGAAAACGGCGAGGAAAGCAAGCCACGGCTGGAGGACTACGGCCTCGCCAAGAACCTGGCCGGTCAGTGCCCGGACTGCGGCAGCCTGCTCGTCTACCAGGAGGGCTGTTTCATCTGCCCGAGCTGCGGCTATACGAAGTGCTAGGGGTATAAATAAAATATGGGACTTATATACTTGACAAACCTTAATAAATATACTATACCAAAATCCATTTATAGTTATAGTAATTGGTTTGCCTCTAAGAATACTTTCCATTCTTTAATGGCTCTATAAGCTAATTCTGGTGCATCTTCATAAGTATCTATATTCCCAGGATTATCCTTGTATTTTGTAACGACTTTGTAAACGATAGGTATTTTTTTAAAGAACCAAAATCCTCGACGTCGACAATGGGTAGCCTCCAAAATTAGATTTGTTTCCTCATGCCTTTGGTTACCGATTCGATAGTGTTTATTTACTAACTCTATATCTCCACATGCACGAATGAATATGTGGCTATAAATATAATCTTCAATAGATCTGTCGGGTATATTTACAGCGGGGTCTTTTTTAAGCCATTCTCTTAAGTTCCAAATGTCAGCTACAACGGCTTCTATACTGTCCTTACACCTAATGTCTGAACGGTAAGCTGTCCTGCACTCTCGAATACAAGTTTCAAATTTGCTTTGAATACTTGCCCATTTTTCTTTCCATGAAGGTTGAATCAATAACTTGCCTCATAAAGTAAATCAAAATCTAGATTGAGGTTTAGCACTTTTCGTAGGGCTACCTCCGCAAGGTAAACCTTCCCTTTCAAAAGGTCAGCAACAGTAAGTATTTGAATACGTGGGTAACTATCACCCAATGCTGATAACCCCTCCAATACCTACTATCAATAGCCCCAATGGGTATCCCCCTTGCTTTCCACGGACATACTGGCATAGTATCACTCCTTTATTTAAGGTTTATGAATATTATATATTTATAAACCTTATGTCCATAATATAAACCTCCACTTTTATATATTCTGGGATTATATCATACGCACCTCCCCCCAATTTCCCCAATCCAGGCGTGTACTGCTATAATCGTTGCTAGCAACGCAAGAAGGGGGTACCGTATGTCCACACCTCAAATCAAGCAGGCAGTAAACAGGATGCGGGAGCTGATGCGGGTAGCCTTGGGCGAAGCCAGTGCCGACTTAGCTATAACAAACGGCGACATCGTTAATGTCTACACCGGCGAGATACTGAGCGGGAACTCCGTCCTTATCAAGGGAGATAAAATTGCCTATGTCGGCCCGAACGGAGACAAGTCTATCGGCCCCGAGACCAAGATTATTAACGCCGCGGACAAGACCCTCGTCCCCGGCTTTATTGACGGGCATACTCATGCCGACTTTATCTACTCGACAAGCGAGCTGGTAAAGTATGCGATGCTGACCGGCACCACCACCATCATCAGCGAGGTCTCCGGACTGGTCTTCCCCATGGGATACGACGGCATTATTGAGTTTCTGAATTCAGCCCGGAACCAGCCGATAAAGTTCTTCATTACGGCACCGCCGATGGTATCCCTTAACCCGGCAGCTGCCGAGAACGGCCTCAACGTGGTTGAGTTGCGCAAACTACTTAAAAGAAAAGAGGTTCTCGGTCTGGGTGAAACCTACTGGTCACCGGTAGTTGACGGCGACCCGAGGGTGCTTGAACTCATCGCCGAGACCGTTAATGCCGGCAAGAAGGCCGACGGGCACAGTGCCGGTGCCCGGGGCAACAAGCTACAGGCCTATATTGCGGCAGGCATTTCTTCCTGCCATGAGCCGACCAGTGCCGATGAAGCACTGGAAAGACTCCGGGCCGGGCTTACCGTATTTGCCAGGGAGGGCATCGCGAGGAGCGACCTGGAAGCCATATCCCGAATAAAAGATAGGAATATAAATTTGAGGCGGCTATCGCTGTCAACGGACGGCCTGGCA
>CAYYQY010000012.1:0-39348 GCA_964473905.1 uncultured Dehalococcoidales bacterium
CAAATTACAGAAACCGCCGATGGCAATTTACACCACTTGACGGGACACTACCCAACATAGCATCAGATGAACGTAAAACGATAAGTTGCCATAAACGCGGAGCGGGTAATAGACAGCTTGCGGGAGGCGGGCGGTCATCCAGATATGATGACGCCTCTAATTTTTATGGAGTATCGAGTGTTAAATGCCGGTAGTAACGCCGGGTAAGGTGAGAAATATTCCCTTGCCGGCCATCTGACGGAGAGTTGTATTACGTAAAAATATGAATTTCCGCGGGCATTAGCCGGATAAATAATCTACATGCCAGGCGGATACTCAGTTGCCGTTGCCGTTTGGGGCTGTTATAAAATGATAGCCAACACCAGGTATGGTCATTATATATTTGGGATTGTTGGGGTCCGGCTCAATTTTCCTCCGTAACCGCCCGATGAACACACGCAGGTACTCCTTTTCGGTGCTGTAGTCATCGCCCCATACCTTCTTCAGGAGCATACCGTGCGTAAGGACTTTATCTGAGTTGGCCACCAACTGCTGTAATAGAAGATATTCCGTCGGGGTTAATTTTATCTCTTTGCCGCTTATGGTGACACGTCTTGAGGCATAATTTACCTCAATATTATCACAGATGAAGCTGGACTGGACAGGGGTGGTATCGGTGTTGCCCGAGTGACGGAGAGCTGTTTTGATGCGGGCTATCAACTCCGCCACGCCGAACGGTTTGGTCAGGTAATCATCAGCGCCCAGTTCCAGGCACTTTACTTTGCCGTTCTCATCGCCCCGGGCGCTGAGCATTATTATGGGTATCTTGGACCATTCGCGTACACGGCGGCATACTTCAATGCCGTCCATCTTGGGCATCATTATATCCAGAATGATTAAATTGACGGGTTCTCTTTCTACCGTGTCAAGTGCCTCTTTACCATCCGTAGCCGTGGTGACTTCATAGCCTCTCGCCTTGAGATTGGCGTGGAGAAATCTGAGTATCGCCTGGTCATCATCAGCAACGAGAACATGTGTCTTTTCCATAGCGCTGTTACCTCCTTAGTTAGTAGCTATACTGAAGCTGAATTTGGAGCCTTTACCCGGTTCGCTGTCCACCCATATTTTGCCTCCGTGCGTCTCTACAATACCGGCGCAAATACAGAGTCCCAGACCAGTGCCGGGCCGGTGTCCCTGCTCGGGGTCGTTTACCTGGTAAAACCTCTTAAAAATATCCTGCTGGCATTCTGCCGGTATACCGACACCTTCATCAGCTACACTGACAATTATGGAGCCGTTACCGTTACGGTGAGCTTCAACCGTAATCTGTGTGCCTTCTCTGGAGCACTTGGCTGCGTTATGAACCAGGTTGGTGAGCACTTCGCCGATACGAAAAGCATCCACGGTTACCGAAGGCAGGTTACCTGGCACTGAGATGCGGAGTTTATGTCTTGGTGCCAGCGTATACAGGCTGTCTTTTACCGATTCTATCACCTCGGCTATATTGTGCCGCTCTCTCTTGATTTCCAGCGCCCCGGCCTCAAGGCGTGACATTACCAGCAGCTCTTCTATCAGGTAGTTTAGCCTGTCGGCTTCTTTATCTATAGTCTGTAAAAAATCATGCAGTGTTTCTGCATCAAAGCTCACGTCGGGTTGAAGCAGGGTGCTGGCAAATCCCTTGATGGCCGCTAGCGGTGTACGTAGCTCGTGCGATACATTGGCAAGCAGTTCGGTACGCAGGGCATCAAGCTTTTTTTGGGCCTTGGCACTTGATGCTTCTTCGTAGAGCTGGGCGTTCCTGACGGCAATAGATATTTCCCGGCCTATACCTATGAGCAGCTCCACCTCCCTGGAGAGAAACCGCCGCGGCGAGCGGGTGGCGGCCCCCAAAATTCCTATTGTCTTGCCGGCTGTTGTGAGAGGGACGCCAACGTATGAGATATAGCCGTCTTTAGCCAGTGGGGACAGGCTGGTTTCCGGGACAGTAGTGGACAGGTCATCAATAATAATGGGTATGGCCTGTTTGAAGACGCGGTTGGCAATAGTATCGTCAATCTCCACCTGCTGCATTTCACTTACTATTTCCGGGTTCCAGCCATAGTAGCCGTTAAGGCATAACCGCCCGCTGTCAAAGAGGTGGACGTGACTGAACTCCAGGTTCATGGTTTGGGCTAATTCTTCCAATGCCGAGTCTATAATCTGTGCGAGTTCCAGAGACTGGGATACGGCATGGGAAACGGAGAGCAGTATATTGGTCTCACGGTGGCGCTGTTCCAGCTCTGTCATGAGCCGCCTGTTTTCCATGACTAGCCGCTGCTTCTCCAGTCCGCGGGTTATAACTGACAGTAGATGGTCTGGATTCAGTGGTTTCTCCAGATAGGCAAAGGCCCCGCGGTTCAAGGCCTGTGTTGCATTCTGGATTGAGGAGTAGCCGGTAAGTATGATAGCCATAATATCGGGGTTAATGGAGATGAGCATGGACAAAAGTTCGGTACCGCCGATATCGGGTAAACTGATATCCAGTATGGCGATGTTATATAGCCGTTCGTTAGCCTTGGCTATTGCCTCGCTTGCCGATGCGGCGGTATCGGCGTAGTAACCTCTCTTCTTGAGGATAATTTTGACCACTTCCAGAAATCCGCTGTCGTCATCTACTACCAGAATGCTCTCTTCTGCTGTCATTTACATATCCTTATCAGATGTTCTTTGTATCAGCAATCTGTTGTATAAAATTCATTACTTGTGACGGGTCAATGGGTTTGTAAAGGCAGGTAACGGCATCAGATGCCAGAGCTTCATCTACTTTGCTCTGCACCTCTTCACGGTAACCGGTCATCATGATGGTGACAATGCTGGAGTTAATTTCCTTCAACTGAAGGAATGTTTCCAGGCCGTTCATAAACGGCATCTTGACGTCAATAAAGGCTATCTGAAAGTCCTTTTCCCGCGCTATCCGGATTGCCTCAAGACCGCTGGTGGCAGTCTCAACGCTGTAGCCTTTCTTTTTCAGCGTCTGTGCCATTGTATGGCAAAAATCGCCGTCATCATCCACTATCAGTACCGGCAGTTTCATGGTTGCCTCTTTAAGCAGCTTCATCAACCGGTCGATATCTATCGGCTTATGAACCGCGCTATAGGCACCTTCGTCCAGGGCATTGCTTATTTGTTCATCCTCAAAATAGGCTGTCATCAGAATTACCCTGGCTTCAGGATTAATTTTCCTGATTTTTTTGAATGCTTCAACACCATTCATACGCGGCATAACGATATCCATTAGCGTGATATCGTATTGCCCTGTCTTGAACATATTCAGAGCCGAAACTCCATCTGCCGCGGTATCTACATCATAACCGCGCCTTTTCAGTATTAGTGAGAAAGTCTCCAGTAGGTCTGAGTTGTCATCGACCACTAATACGCGTGCTCGTTCAGTCATTCTTATTTGCTCTCCTTATTCCGCATTGGTAATTTCACGGTAAAGGTCGTGCCCTCATTTACCCTGCTCGTAACTTCAATGGTGCCATTATTCTGTTCTACAAGCCGCTTGGTAATAGCTAAGCCCAGGCCAATGCCTTTGGCCTTGGTAGTGAATAGCGGCTCGAATATTTTGTCCAGGTTCTCTCCGGCTATGCCGCTTCCCGTATCCTCAAATTTGACCCAGGCATAGCTATCCTCAGTACCCGTGGTTATGGTGAGTTGACCCTGGCCGTTTATAGCCTGCCTGGCGTTAGAGATGATATTGGTAAACACACGGCCAATCTGTTCGGCGTCAGTAATAACCGGGTAGGAGTTACCGTTGAAATTGGATATCACCGTTATTTCCTCCGGCAGTGTGACCAAGGGCAGGCTTTCTTTTATTAAGTCATGCAGGTCAATTACGGCTGGAGATGGTGGTCTTACCCGGGTAAAATTCAGTAGATCGGTGACAATTTTATTTGAGATGTCAACCTGCTGGTCCAGCAGCTTCAGAGTATGCAGTGTTTCCTCATCGGCGTTCTCGGCTAACGTCATGTTCAATAGATAGGCGCAGTTTCTTATTACGTTCAGGGGGTTACGCAGCTCATGACTGACACCAGAGGCCAGTTCGCCGACGGCGGCCAGCCTCTCGGAGCGGATGAGCTTGTCCCGCATGGTAATAGTATCCGTAATATCGCGGTGAACACCGACAATAGCCCTGGTCTTGCCGCTTTCGTCGTACACGGGGGAAGTGGTAACCATGATTGGGAACTGGGAACTGTTGCGTCTGACGGCGGTCAGTTCACCTTCCCAGACACCGCTTTTTGATTTGGGGACTATTTCTTTTTCTACGAGGTCTACTTCGGCTGGTGAATACAGCTGTGATATTTTCAACCGGGTGATTTCGTCAAAGCTGTAGCCCCACATCTTCTGGCTGGCTTCGTTGGCAAACGTGATGTTGCCTTCCATGTCTGCCAGGGTGATACCGTCAATTGAGCTCTTGACGGTGTTGGATAGAAGCCTCAGCCTCTCCTGCGCCTTTTCCAGGCTCCGGCTCCGGTCGTCAGCTATCTTCTCCAGTTGTTCATAATAGTTGTCCAGTGATTGCTCCAGCTCTATAGCGTGTATGGCACCTCCGATCCTCTCAGCAAGTGTCCTGATGAGAGCGTAGTGTTCTTTCAGGTAAGGACGACTATGTTTACAGCATATTTCCAGCTTACCCGGTATCTCGTTGCTTACCAGGAAATTACCCTCCACTTTGTTGGGACATTCTTTGAAATCAGGGCTCTCAAATGATATGTCCCTGAAACTTATCCTGGCTTTTGTTGTCTGGGGGTATGTCATGGCCTGCGGAATAATGTCTATGACCGATGACAGAAATATTTCCATGGAATGGCTCTCGGCAGCCAGTTTACCTATATCGTACAGGCACTTAATTTCACGCATATTCTCGCGGCGCTGCTCATCACTTTTTTGCAGCATGGCTATTACCGCGCCTACCGCGCTCAGAATAAGGGTAAAGGCCGCCGGTCTGAGTAGAGCATTGGGGTATGCCGAGGTAAATATGGAATATGGGAACAGGATTAAAAGGCAAACCATCGAGGTGGCCAGTGCTCCTTTTACACCGGTGGTGTAGGCGGCGTATACGACCGGTGCGAAAAAGATGAGCCCGTAGAAGTCAATACCATAGAACTCATGTAGACTTCGTAGCATATTACTGATATAAGTAGACCCGGCAAGCCCGAAAAAGACATACACGTAGTACAAAAGGGCGCAGGTGATGGTAATGGTGGCGATACGCCATATATGATTCTTTTGCCACGGGTTAATTGTCTTAAGTATGTTTTTCATTTTATCCCCCTTGTTGAAAAAGTCCGTTTTTTCGGGCTTACCCCCATATTTTCTGTGTAATCTGACGGTCTTCCCTTATTTCTGGCTTTGCCTCCATTCATGCATCAATACTTTTACCTCCTCGGCGTCTTTATATAGTTCCTGCACGCCTATATCGGGCAGGGAGGATATGAGAGAGCCAACGATCCCGCCTTGCTCCTCATCCTCTTCCTGGAAGATGTCGGACATAAAATCATCACTGTCATTCTTCTCGCTGTTCCCCGCCTGTTTATCGGCACTATCTACCGGTGGTGTACTACCGTCTTTTTCTTCCCCGGCTGGTGTCCCTTCTGCCTCTACCGGCTCGGCGAGAATCTGGCTGATGTCAGCGACGGGCTCCTCTTCCTGGCTCGGCATTTTAGTCAGCAGTGAGTCGGCGACACTGGCTACACTTTCATCTCCTTCACTGACGGTAACGGCCGGGTCGGTATCCGCCATTCCACCAGTGGTAATTGCTTCCGTGACCTCTAGTGCTGTCAGGTAGCTATCTTCTATCTCACGGATATGCTTACCGGGCTTCCTTTGCCTGGCCTCCCTCCTGTCTTTTGGTGCCAGCCTTGGTTCAGGGGGCTGAAATACTCTTCTTATTGACCGGAACATTTATCTTCTCCTCCCTTGCACCCTGATTTAACGGAAATGACCATCGCGATAGGCCTTGGATAGAATGGCATAAATGTTATAGAAATTAGTCAACTCCTGTTTTTTCATTCTATCCAGGACGTCAGCCCTTTGCTTTATCTGACTATATATCTTTCTTTTTTTATCGGGCGGAAGACCTCGCCTCGGTGCAATCTTGTCTTCTAACAGATATGAGTTCATATTCCCTTTGAACTCAAAGGTGTCGGTTACCGGGTTCCAGACAAAGACCTCAATAAAAGAAAACGCGTCCGAAACTGAATCGTAGCTCACAATCTCGTTGACACTTATTACCCGCCTGCCGGAACGTCCATTGGGCAGGCGGACCTGGGACGTGATGACGACAACGTTGAGATTATCAACATATGACTTGGGCACGTTAATAGGGTTGCCGGTTAAACGCTGGATTAGCTTGGTGACCGTTGCCGCGTGGAAGGTGCTCATGCAGGCGTGTCCGGTTTGCATTGCCTGGAAGGCTACGGCGCCTTCTACACCGCGGATTTCGCCGACGATTATCACATTGGGCCTCTGCCTGAGGGCGGCGGTGAGTAAATCAAACATGGATACCTCTGTTGCCTCGGATGACTTGCTGGAACCGCGGGTTACCCCGCGAATCCAGTTGGGATGCGGTACCTGGACTTCCGGCGTATCCTCAATACTGACTATCTTGCTTTCCGGTGGTATGAAAGTAGCCAGGGCGTTCATCAGTGTAGTTTTACCGGAAGCCGTTTCTCCTGACACCCAAACGTTCATATGTTCCTGGATAATAAGAGACAAATAAGCGGCCATCTCACAGTTAAGAGCACCAGTCTGAATGAGCTCTATTATGCTCATCGGGATACCGGAGAACTTTCGGATGGTGAAGTTACTGCCCCTTTTGGACACATCCGTTCCGTAAACAATGTTAATCCTGGAGCCATCGGGCAGCGTGGCGTCAACACAGGGGTCACGGAATGTCACCGGGTGCTTGATTTCCTCGGCGAGCTGTATGACGAACTTATCCAGCTCGCTGTGGGTTTCAAAGCCGATGGCTGTCCGGAGACCGTTAAAAATCTTGTGCTCCACGAAAATATTGCCCAGTCCGGAGCAGGATATATCCTCTATATAGATGTCACGTATCATGGGGTCCAGTATGCCCATGCCTTCCAGCTTGCGTTTAAGCAGGTAGCGTAGACTGCGGTATTGCATCGGTGTCAGGATAAGTTTACCCTTTGTCTTGTTGCTCTCGGGTTGGATAGAATGTTTACTGCCATTACCATTACTTCGGTTGTGGCCATTACCATTACCATTACCATTATCTGAGTTTCTGCCGTTATTACTGCGCACAGAAACCATTCTGTCTACTATCTTCAGGACGACTTCAATCCGCTTGATGGCATCCGGTATATCCTCAAGCTCATCAACGTAGTCAGCCAGACGTTCCTCCACCGTATCCAGCAGGCTGTCAAGTTTGTTCGTCAGGCTGGGCTCTACCGGTATGTAGTGATTGCGGACATCTTCTTTATTGGCCAGAATATGTATGAAAACGTTTTTGTCAACGGGGTAAATTATATTCGGGTCTTTTATGCTTGACATACCTCTATTGAGCTTATCTGTGAACTCGGGTATTCCCATCTTATCCATGGGAAACGTGTGCAGGTACTGCAGCAGGTGCAGGCTCTTCTGGCATTGCTCCTGGAGCGGTGGCGGAATCAGGCGGTAGGTGGGGCAGCCGGCGATATTCGTGCCGCATTCGTGGCCGCAGGCCTGGTCACAGCTCTTTATTTCAAATGGTACATCAATAGTGCTATTCATTATACCTTTGCCTTGGCCAGAGGAATTATTCTCATACCGAGTTTTGGTTCTATTTCAAAGCTGACCACGTCTCCGGTAGGTCTATCGGCGCCGCGCACCTTGAGGACCTCCATTATCTTGATGAGGCGGTCGCCAACTTGCTCCAGCTTAAGTCTGAGGTGAGCGTCGCACAGGGAGCGGGTGCGGGACAGCATCTCTTCCTCAAAAGCGTAGGAGTGAGCGACCAGCAGAATTGACCGTCCCTGGTCACAGAGGGACTTGCATGCCCAGAAGAAATCTATGACGGACATGGGATTACTGTGTGCTACCAGCAGGGTAATTGAGTCCATTATCAGCAGCTTGAACTGCTCCGGCTGTTGAGCGAAATGTTCCGTTAAATAGCGAAGCGGTCTTTCCGTATCTTTGCTTTTACCGCTTATACGGCTGCCCAGAGTCAGGGGGTAAATACGGAGCCTGTCTGTCAGAAAGTGGTCAACGGCGCACAGCGAGAGCGAGTCCATCTGGGAGATAAGGCTTTTAATCGTGTTTTCCGTAGTGTAGTAAGCTACACAGCCTTTATCCATACCCAGAGCGCCGTAGGCCAAATGCTGGCTGAGGACACTTTTGCCCGCGTCGGACTGGCCTTCAATAAGCCCCAGAGAGCCTACCGGGATGCCACCCCCCATTTTTTCATCCACCTCGCGTATCCCCGTAACTATAACGTCATTTTTAACTGCGTCGGTTGGCATAGTCTATTCCCTCCACACTTTAAGTGACCAATATATTGTTTAATACCCCGTTAAGCGAGTCCCGGCTTTCATCTCCGGGGGCCAGTACAAGGCTATACTCCTTCTCCGTGCCATTGCCGCCCGGCAGTACCAGCTTCAATCTCACCTGCCGGTCCTCCTGTTTTTCGGGCTCTGTTTCGTCCGGTACTTTCCCGTTGTGGTTTGTCCAGGACTGGCCCAGTGGGGAGAGTGCCATGCCGCCTTCAGCCAGAATCCCATGTAAGTGTAGAATCAGGTAGCTCCATATGTCGGCCGGGCTTAATTCTGACGATTGCTGCCCTATTAAGCCGGTCAGGTGCAAAATAAACTGTTTCATCTCGGGTGACAGGTATCTGCTGCTGGCGTAGAGTTCTACCAGGGCTGGTAGCTGCTCATCCCCGATTTCCTTTTTAGCCATGGAGACCCATCGCATCAGATTGGCCAGTAAGTTCACATGTGGGCTGGACAGGTCCGGCTGACCGGTTGCTGTCTCCTCTGTATTTTTATCCGGTAACTCTTCGGCTTTTGCTTTTTCAAGCGGTCTCTTTACCGGATGATTTTCAAAAGGCTCGTATTCAACGTGTTTTGACGGCTGCTTGTATACGGGCTGCTCCGTAGCCGGTGTTTCCGCTCGCTGCTCCATGAGAGGCTCCCCGGTCATTCTCAAGATTGAAGGCTCCACTTCTTTTACTGGCCAGGGTGCTGCCTGAAGCCTGTCACTTGATGGATAGGGCATGGCCTGGGGCAGGTCATTCGCCCGATATGCCGGCGGTCTGGGCATTTCCGGTAGCGGTCTCTCCCCGGTCTCGGATGATAGGGGACGCGGTATATCCTGGCTCAGTAAAAAAGAAGGTGGCCCGGCACCACCGGAATCGTCCTCGTTAATATAGGTATCCGCTGGTGGGGGTGGCAACTTCAGTTCCAGCAGGAAATCGCGGACGCCGGATAGAGTCTGTTTTAGCTCACCCTTAATGAGCTTTAGTTCACCTTCCATCAGATCAACTCTCTTGTTCGTATCCATATTAGTTACCCCCTTCCCGTTTGGCCTCCGGTGTTTATTACCCTGGAGATAAGTCTGCCCGCGTTCAGGTCTCCCTGGAGCGGGTTATCGCTTTCCATCAGGTATATCCGGATGTCCATGATAATACCGCGCAACTCCTCTTTTGTTGCCCGGATGTCCTTTTCCAGGATTTCTATTCTTTCTTCTGTATTCATATCGCACCACCTTACATTTGAACAGATCCAAATAATGAGCCCGCTATTGACGGTAAGAAAATAAGGCTTGTACCGGAAATAATGGCTGTGATAGCCAGGTTGTAGAGTATTTTATAGTGGCTGCCGCCATCGGCTATGCTGGGTGCCAGGGCATTGGCTATGGTAAATACGATAACCAGTGGCATCACAAAGCTGTGCATGAGCTGCAGCCCGGAAAAATTAAAACTGGTAAATGCGCCTACCGAGGGTGCCCCCGATATTGTGGGCATAGCCTGTTCTGCATTGGCTACCATGTTGCCAAAGATAGTGATTACCTCGGTAATAAATACGAGCAGCACAATGATGGCGGCGTGCATGGCAATACACAGCCAGCGGAAGGGAGATGACACCGTTTTTCTTCTCGCCCGGAGCATGGCTATATTGCTCGCGAATATGGAAGAGTAGTGTCCGGCACGCTCCGGCTCACCACCGAGTTCTATGGCATCGTAAAACATGCCCACGCTACGGTTGATGAGTTCGCTGCCCGTCTCCTCTATGAATCTATGCCAGCAGAGCCTGGCACTGATACCGGCAATGAGCCGGGTATGCAGCCGTTTAACCTCATGACGGAGGTTATTTATTGAGTCCATGTCAATCCGGTTGAGGGCTTCTCTCACCGTTGTCCCGATAGCGGCGCAGACACCGCCGAGGGACCTTAGGAAGCTGCCTACCTCCGAATCTCGCCGGGTTACCTTCTTATCACCTCGGGCGCTTATGAAACCTATCGGCAGAATAATGGCAGCCCCGATTATGAGTCCCCAGCCCAGATTATTACCCACGAAGCCGATAATAGAGCAGGCAGCCAGGGCGGTGGGTACAAGTAGCTTGAACAGCTTTACGGTGAGTTTCTGCTCCTTGGAACCGGCCCAGTTCAGCACCATGACTTCTTTCGGTGACATCAGGTATATTAACCAGACTCCGAGCATCGTGGTGCTGATGGCTGCAACGGCCAGCCCCACGATAAAGATTGTCTCTATCTTCCATATCATGGTGGACACTATGCCCATGATAATTACCAGTACTGCCGATAGAATCAACGAAACGTAGGCATCCGTCCACAGCTTCAATGTTTCCAGTTTCCGGCCGTACTCGTTGTTGTATGCCTCAGCCTGTGCTTCCGCTTCCCGGGTCAAGAAATCGGATTCCGGTTCCCCGGAAAGGAGTGAACTGGAAAAACGCAGCAGTAAGGCTTTTATTTCCTCTTCCTTGGCAGATTCACCCACCAGACGGCAGGCTTTGGCGTAGTCGTATTTCAGCTTGCGGCAGTTAAGTTCAACTTTCCGGAAATAATCAGAGGTGGCGCAGGGTAGCTGCGCCGAGCGCTCGAATATGTGGCTGCGCGGTACACCGGCGGCAGCAATAACGGACATATAAGATAGCTGATAGAGTAAATCGAAGCTCAAAGTGGCGTTCTTGCCCTTGCTCTTTTTACTTGAGCTCTCTTTGCTACCTGTCAGTTTGCCTCTAATTTTATCCAGTACCATGCTGTCCTGCCTTTTTCTGCTCAGGAAATAGCTATTTAATCCCCACGAATGAAATGGATTCCTGTATTCCGTTGGGGGTGCAGACTGTCACCTCGTTTGTCGTTTCCTCTTTTACCTCCGGATTGAACTGGGCGCTAATAATCATCTCTTCACCCGGGTTCAGGATGCCCGGTTCAAAGACTTCCGGCG
This sequence comes from uncultured Dehalococcoidales bacterium, assembly GCA_964473905.1. Classification (GTDB taxonomy): domain Bacteria; phylum Chloroflexota; class Dehalococcoidia; order Dehalococcoidales; family CAYYQY01; genus CAYYQY01. The sequence continues at coordinate 11,426 of CAYYQY010000012.1, forward strand.
TTGCATTTGCCGAGTGGAGGTAGATTCCTTTTATGGTCCACTCGTTGTCGTCGAGTGTTTCTTCTGTATAGGGAAGCCATTTTATAATGTAAGCGTCATCGCGGTAGTAATATCTGGCGATTACGTCCCACTGATCAAAATTGGTAAGCTTGGTCTGCCCGCTATTCCGCAGCGCCAGTTCCAAGCTGTCTTTCTTGCTCTGGTTTATGGTGAGCAGGGATAGCTCTGTCCTCATTATCTCGCCTTCCTTCTCTCTTGCTTCGCTCCAGGCGGCGCTGTTACTGTCCACAGAGGCGATATAGCCCTGGGACAGAGTCATCCCGCCGATTACTATAAGCGCGATACATGTTATAGAGACTATGACACTCTCCATGTCCCCCGCTCCGATATACTACATTTAGTAAGATTCATTTGTTACGCTTTACACCCTGTCTATTTTTGGCTCTCTATTTTCAAATTTATCTTGTCCTATCGCTTAAGGGCTGAATGTAGTCTGGGCGGTTATGCCGCTCGCACAGGAGATAACCACCAGGTTGGTGGTTTCGCCAGCTACATGGGGATTAAGCTGTGCTCGAATCACCATTTCCTCTCCTGGATTAAATATATCCCTCTCAACAGCTTCCGGTGTCCCGGTCTGTGCGTCTACATAGATACCCTTTACCGTCCAGGTATTATCGCTCAGTACTCCTTCAGTGTAGGGCAGCCACTTTGCGTTGTAGCCGCCGCCTGCATCATGATACTGCACAATAACATCCCACTCGCTGAAGTCACCCAGCTTGGTCTGGCCTTTGTTGTCCAGAGTAACCTCCAGAATAGCCGCCGAGGGCTGGGTGGCGTTTACGGTACCGAGAACCGTTCTCATTATTGCTTCGTCTCTTTCCCCCATTGCCTCCCAGCTGGTGGTGCTGCTATCTACTGACGTAAGAAAGCCCTGGGACATGGTCATCCCGCCAAATACCATGAGTGCTATACATAATAGAGAGACGATAACAGTCTCCATATTTCTCCTCTACATACTAAAATAGTATTCATCAAGTATGCCGTTGGGGATGACTACTTTCACAAAGTAAGTGCCGGTGCCTGGGTCTGCGTCATAGGTAATGGTGATTTTAACCGTGGCCCCGGTCTTCCACTCGGTATCATTCTCTATGGCATACTCCCACCTGGGATAACTTTCTCCCGCATCGGTCAGGTAGGGTATGCGGGTAAATTCGTCTTCCTGCCCCAGAAAGACATCGCTTTCGTCAATAGAGAAAATGCGTGAGCTACCCACGTTCTTTACCCAAACATATATCGTCTTACGGTCCGCTGAATTCGCGGCGTGGACGATATTTATCCGGCTTTGCATCCGGTCATCTATTGTATCCGCTACACTAATCATGGTCTGTCCCGATCTGTTCAACATCGGGTACACTGTGTTGAACATAAATAACGCACAAACAACCCCCGCTATTAGTAATAATGCTGTAGTTATGACTTTGTCCACAAAAGCCCTCCCGTATCCATTCGCAACAAAGCCAAATGCTTATACACACTATTGCCTTTCCTATCTCCCATAGCTTCTGACAGCGGGTTACCCCCCGTCATTGCATGGGATGATGGGTGGAGACAATTTAAGTCTCCACCCATCATAGATGGCCCCCCTTTTTTAATGAAGGTCCATAACCGTATCCAGATATGCCGGTGTAGTACGCTGCATGTTCAGTACTGCTCCTGACGGCGGTTTTATTTCCAGGGTAAAGGTGTGATAGGTAGATACCCGTTCGGTGCCCAGGAAATTGGTACCACCATCGGCCCAGGCTGTACCGTTATATGAATGCAGCCATACCGTGATGACAGCCTGCTCGTTGTTCTCAAGCAGGTAGTCATCGGTATGTTTCCCTATCCAGTCGAGTGTCCAGGCACAATCCGGCTCAGAGGTATTTATGTCGCTATAGGCAATCTGTGTGGGGTTACTGAGGCCGCTGCTTACCAGGGCTCCGGCGGTCAGCTGGTAGGGTGGAGTCAGGTCCATGGCTTCGCCATTCTTTATCGCATTGGTAACGGTGAATTCCACCTTGCCTACGGAGCTACCTATTTCGGAATCGCCTTTGTAAGCCACAACACCACCTCTTATTTCAAGCGTACTCTGGGTCTCTGCCAGCGCGGAGTAGACTGCCTCCTGGCTCTTCTGCGAGGAGAACAACCCGGCGGAGAGCACAGTATAGGCAAACACCGCTGCTACCACTACGAATGCTATCAGGATTATTGCGGTCTCGATTCCTGTTATTCCTTTTTGGTCGCGGTGTATTCTAAATAACTTCTGGATCATCTTGTTTCTTCCCTCCTTCCATTTCTCTTTGGTGGGAAGGGCTTTCACCAATTTCGAATCAGGTCCGAAATGCTCTTCCCACGTAGCTTTGCCCGACTCCAACAAAGCCGCGGCTAGTTAAGGTTCATTACTTTGTCCATATAGGCTGGAGTCATGCGCTCAAATATCATTACGGCGCCCTTGGGAGTCTTTATCTCGATGGTGAACTTCTTGTTAACCAGTAGATTCGGTTCAAGGGCGTTTTCCAGGTTGCCGCCGTCACTCCCGGCGGTAGCGCTGCCAATAGTAACCTGGAATTTCTCGTCGTTTTCAAGCAGGTCATCGTCATCGGCATCGCCGAGCTTTGCAAAGCTCCAGTAGAGGTCTTCCACCCTCTGGTCTGCATCAATGTAGGAAATTACAATGACGTTATCGCTATCAGCATCGGCAACGCCGTCATTGTCCGTGGTATCGGCAGTTGGTGCGGTGAAATCAATTGGCTCGCCACCTAGGGCATTGGCTAAGGTAAAGGTTAGCTGGGTGACCCATTTATCGGAGCCGGCAGTCTCTGCCTTGCCTATAACGGCACCTTTAATCTCCATGGTGCTCTGGGTCTCTTCCAGTGCGGAATAGATTGCCTCCTGGCTCTTCTGCGTGGAGAATAATCCGGCGGAAAGAGCAGTATATGCGAATACTGCAGCTACAACGACAAAGGCAATCAGAATAATCGCTGTTTCCAGCCCTGTTATTCCCTTTTCTCCCCTGTGTATTCCATGTAGTAACTTGGTTAGCATTTTTACCTCCCTCCCATTTTTTCCTGAATTAGTGCTTTCAGTTTTATTCACGGATTTTCACTCCTCTCAGTGAAGATTGGTGATCGTGGTTATCTTGTTGGGCATGGTGCGTTCCATGTTGAGTACTGCACCTTTGGGTGGTTTGACCTCGATAATAAAGGTGTTTTTAACACCAACTTTTTGAGCATCCGCATTGGCATTGTTGTTGATGTACGAGAGGTCTACGGTAATCTGGAATTTCTCGTCGTTTTCAAGCAGGTCATCGCCATCGTTCTTGCCGGTAACCGTCTTCGTCCAGGCGAGGTCGGATACCTGCTGGTAGCCGTCGCTGTAGCTGATTACCATCTTGTGGTTTTTGGTTGACTCGTCGTTGATGACGCCGTCATTGTCTGCGTCCGAGGTGACCGTAAAGTCTACAGCCTCTGTACCCAGTGCCGTGGACAGAGTGAATACTATCTTGTTGCCGTAGGCTTTCGGACTGTCCGTGGTGTCCATTACCGGCTGTGTCTCAATGATATCAAGCCAGATAACGGCTTCCTCGGGGTCCGAGGCAGCGTAAAGGGCTACTGATTTTACGGCATCATAGTTTGCAGTAGTTCCGGATAAGTCAACAGTGACCTTATTCCAGCTTGAGCCGTCCAGAGCGCTTCCCGGTATGGCTAGGTTTTCGGTAGTCCCGGTACCGTCGTCACTCTCGCTGAGGCGAAGTTGCAGCACACTATCGGCTATGTCGGCACTGGACTTAATCCAGAAACTGACGTTGGCGCTACCGCTTACATCAAGGCTGTTGGTGCCGGTAGTGATGTCATAGTAACCTACCACGCCGGTAGTGAAATCTGCAGCGATGGTGAGATTGGCACTGGCGGTACCTTCTATATAGGTAGTAGTGTCTTTCGCGGCCGCCACATTACCAGCAGCTGTCCAGACAGCTTCGCAGTCATCCAGCTCGCAAAGCCCCTCGGATATTACCGCCCCTTTGATTTCCAGGGCGTTTTGGGCCTCTTCAAGTCCGGAGTAGACTGCCTGTTGACTCTGCTGTGTGGAGAAAAGGCCGGCGGAAAGTACGGTATAGGCGAATACCGCCGCTACTACCACGAAGGCAATCAAGATTATCGCCGTTTCTAAGCCGGTTATACCTTTCTCCTCGCGCCATATTCGCTGTAATAATCTCTTTGGCATTTTTCCTCCTTTTCACTAGGTTCATGTTCCCAACTGGTTTAATTCTATCTGCTCAAATTTGAAGAAATAATTTTATTCTCTAGTACCACCTCCCGTGTCATTACTTATCGCATATTTATGGGTGTTCACCTTTCATATATATACCTCCTTATTTCAGTGCAGATTTACTATCTGGTTAACTCTGGGTGGGATAGTCCGTTCGATAGAGAGTACAGCCCCGCTGGGAGGCTTTATCTCCAGGGCAAAAGTCTTGTAGGGTGTCAGGTTGGCGCTGACCGCGGAAAGGTTCACCGTTATCAGGAATAGCTCATTGGGGTCCAGAATATTATCCTCATTGACGGTGGTCAGTTTCTCCATTGTCCAGTTCACCGAAGGTGACTGGATGGCAATATCACTGTATGAGATGACCACCACGTTACTGTCTTCGGAGCTATCCGTGAAATCTATGCCCGACCCTCCTGACACACAGCCTATGGTGAAGCTGAGCTCGGTCAGTACCCCGTCCTCCATCTTGCCCAGAAGATTACCTTTTACGTCTACGCTGTTCCGTGTTTCATCAAGCCCGGCGTGGATGGCCTCCTTCGCTTTCTGTGAAGAGAACAGCCCCGCGGAAATTACCACGTACGCCAGCACCGAGGCGACCATTACAAAAGCGATAAGGATGATTGCCGTTTCTAAGCCGGTGATACCACTCTGGTTTTCATCTACCTTTCTTAATAGCTTACTAAACACCGTATACCTCCTTGGTTGGGGTTAGACGCTATTAATCTACCGCTCAGGCTTTTTATCTGCTACTGTGCTGTCCCCAATTTCGGGAAGATATTTACTACCAGTATCGCTAGGGAGGTTTCCCCCTGTCTTTTGCATGGCTATTTGGTGAAAATTTGGGGGTTATCACCTATTGAAATGCATGGGGGCTTATGACAGAATATCTTTATAAATTTGCTATATGGCAAATGCCAGATGGCAAAATACGGACGCAAGATATGGTTTCTCCGGTTAATGGTAGGTGGTATCCCTGGTCAGGTTAAGGGGAAACCCGTCCCGTACCTTAATATAATATAGGTTATATGAGCCGTGGACCTGAGGCGGTGTTGGATCGCTCGAGCGAGTTCCGGTTTGTATGAGCTAGACCCAAGGAGCTTTGAAGCGCTATCTGTATTTGGACACTTGGATAGCGTGGAGCTAATAGTGAAACCGACCTGCTTAAGGTCGGTTTTTTTATTAGTGATTATTATTACAGAATGTCGAAAGAGGGTGAGGTGCCAAGGATGAGTCGAATAAGGCCAAATACGGTGAGACTATTCATTGTCGAGGAGCAGGAGATTTACCGCGAGCTGTACCGGCTTATCTTTCCCTTGCGGACTCCATCCGGTTTATCCGGGAGCTTGATATGTCCTATTGACCTGCTCGGCGTCTCCGGCAACGGGGACGTAGACAGCATGAAGCGTATCGTATCATCGCTGGAGCCTGACGTACTGCTCTTCAGCACCAAGAAACTGGATAAAGAGCTCCTTGGTGAACTGGAACAAATCCGTATGGAAAGCCCTAAAATTGGCCTGGCACTCTTTCTGGGAGCATATGGCAGGGAAGATATTGACTCGTTACGTGAGCTGGCCTTGAAAGGTGAAGGCGGTATGGCGCTATTTCTCAAGCAGTCCCTGGATATTGCCGAACAGCTGCATAGTATTATTATGGCCGTATCTCAGAGGCAGGTTATTCTTGATCCCGAGCTAACGGCGCTAATATTCGCTGATAAACCGGTCTACCCTTTCCTGAAGCAGCTTACCAGCCGAGAAGCAGAGATTCTGAGCCTGGTATCCAAGGGATATACGAACGGCTCTATAGCCGGTAACCTTTTCATTGATATCAAGACTGTGGAGCATCACATTAACAGCATGTACAGCAAGCTCAAGTCTACCGCGGACTTTAATGAAAAGCACCCGCGTGTAAGCGCCACCAGGCTGTATCTGGAAGCAACGGGAGAGCTTGTGAAAATACCCGTGTCCGAAAGAAAACTGGCCTTTTCCGGTTCGTGTTAAAGTGAAAGGGCTGGCAGTGGTAAGCAAAATACCTTAGAGCAGGGGCTGTACCAGCTCCTTTATATCCCAGCCTACCACTATAGCCATGGCAATAATGGCGGGTATCAGCAGCTTACCGGGGGCAAGCCAGGCGATGAGAAGCGGTATGGCGCACTTCGCCAGAAAAAGTTGAACAGGGTTATCCAGGAGGTTTTGCATAAAGGGATTTAACTCGGTAAAGCCGATGGACATGGCGAAGACCGTTAATAGCACGTCTACTACATTTAGCAAGACAAACGTTGCTTTTTCGGCAACACAAGTCTTAAAGGTGGCAGCAGAACCAAGCAGAATGGCTGTCATCTCTCACTAGGTGCCCGGTGGGAAGCTGCACACTATCCCGCTGGGCATTCTCCTTTCTGGGATTATAGAATATATTATCGCAACGGGGCAAGCTTACAGTTATAGGTAACACTTAATCCCTGTACTACCCGGTGTTGCTTTATCGACTTGACAAAGTAACGTGAACAGGTTAGCATTTTTTTGAGGTCGTGCTAGGCGGGGAGCCAGCGGTGCCCTGTACTCGCAATCCGCTATAGCGAGGTTGAATTCCAGCTTGAGGCCTGCACCTTGTAGGACTACTCGGACTAAGTGGTATTGAAGACCGGGTCCTGCGCGGCAGAACGCTATGAATCCCGTCAGGTTCGAGAGAAAGCAGCGGTAAATGGTTGTTTCTGGGTGCCGTGGGTATGCCTGGTTGGAGTCGGCTGGTCTGAGCAAGCTATGGGGTAGGGTCGAGGGCTGGTGCACGGCCTCATCAATATTACTTTTAATACCCCCACCGTGAGAAGTATACCTGTGGAAAGAAGTAAGCCAGAGATAGATTCACTGTTCGGTCAAACGAGGAGAAGCCTCAAGCGTTACGGTCACCGCACAAAGAAAAGCCTGGGGCAGCATTTCCTGGTTGACGAAGGTATAGTCCGGCATATTATAGACGCTGCCCGGCTTGATCCCGGCGACGTGATTCTGGAAGTGGGGCCCGGGCTTGGCGTCCTGACCGAAGAGCTGGCCATGAAGGCCTGCTTCTTGATTGCCGTGGAGCTGGATAACAAGCTGGCTGCTATTTTAAGAAACAGGCTGGCTCCTGCGGGCAACGTGGCTGTTATAAATAGCGATATACTGGATATTGAGCCTGCTGTTTTACTGGGTGAGTTGAAGCGGGAATTTCCTGAGGTATCGGACACTCCTTTTAGCTACAAGGTGGTTGCCAATCTACCCTACTATATAACCTCCGTATTTCTGCGTAAATTTCTGGAGACTAAGGTGAAGCCGGAGATGATGGTGGTTATGGTGCAAAAAGAGGTTGCCGAGGCTATAACAGCGAGACCGGGTGATATGAGTGTGTTGAGTGTCAGCGTGCAGTTTTACGGGGAGCCCATGATAGTAAGCTATGTACCGGCCTCGTGTTTTTATCCGGTGCCGGAGGTTGATTCCGCTATACTGCGTATTGACCTTCACCGGTCACCAGTAGTGGCGGTAACGGACGAAAAAAGTTTTTTTAAAGTCGTAAGAGCCGGTTTCAGCGCTTCCCGCAAGCAAATAGCCAATTCCCTGGCGAGGGGCCTTGCTATATCAAAAGAGGACGCCATTTCTTTACTGGAGGCAGCTGGTATCACCCCTCAGCGGCGGGCGGAGACTTTAAGTCTTGACGAGTGGGCTGAGCTGTGGCGGGTGGTAAACCGGTAAAAGTGTATGTTAACTATTACGGCACCGGCTAAATTGAACCTGACCCTTGAGGTCCTGGCCAAACGCGAAGACGGTTTCCACGAAATCCGTAGTGTTGTCCAGGCTATATCTCTGGGCGATTTGCTACAGTTTCAAAAAAGCCGGGATATTTCGTTTAACTCGGATGAACCCGGCTGGGTCGCCGCCAAGAGCCTGGTATCCGGGGCGGCCGCCCGGCTCCGGGAAGCTACCGGCTGCAAGGAAGGTGCGGTGGTGAAAATCATTAAGCGCATACCTCTGGTGGCGGGGCTGGGTGGAGACTCAAGTGACGGTGCCGCCGTTTTACGCGGGCTGAACGAGCTCTGGGAGCTGGGTTTATCGCGGAAAGAACTGGTGCGGCTGGCCATGAAGCTGGGTTCGGATGTAGCCTTCTTTCTTTACGGGGGTACGGCCCTGGTAGAGGGCAGGGGTGAGATAGTAACCCCCCTACTCCCGATGTCTCCCTTGTGGGCTGTTCTGGTGATGCCGCAGTTAACTGGCATTGAAGGTAAAACAGGACGGCTGTATGCCAGTCTCCGGGCAGCAGACTTTACCGACGGACAGATTACGGAGAGGCTGGTCAATACTCTCAGACGGGGCGGGCAGGTAGATACGTCTACTTTGTTCAACGTGTTTGACGGGGTGGCGATGCGTCACTACGCTGGTATTGAAGAGTACCGGCGTCATTTCCTTGCCTCCGGAGCCGGGTCAGTGCATCTTGCCGGCTCGGGGCCGGCACTATTTTCGCTCGTAAGCGAGGAAGCCCGAGCTATGGAGATATGCCGTCGTCTGGAGCAGCAGGGTATGAGATGCTTTCTGGCGGAGACCGTCTCTAGGGAATAATGACGGTCTTTATGCCCTCGCCGGCAGCCACTGCGCTGAAAGCAGCGTTAATTTCTGCCAGGGGAAAGCGTCCCGTAACCAGCCGGTCAAGAGGCAGTTTCCCGCTCATAAACAGGTCTATGTAGGCGGGAATATCTCTGCTGGCGACGGAGGAACCGTAGCGGCAACCCCGGATAGTCCTTTCCTGCAGCAGGCTGCCGCCATTAAAGGTTAGCTGGCTTGTCTCGGGTGAACCGCCAATAACAACACATATACCTCCGGGACGGGTGGCATCGAAAGCCTGGGCGATGGCATCTGCACTGCCCACCGCGGCAAAAGTATAGTCAGCGCCGCCTCCGGTAAGCTGTTTAATATGCTTTGTGCTGTTTTCCCTGGCGGGGTTAACCGTGTGAGTAGCGCCCGTCTCTCCGGCTATAGCCAGTTTGCTGTCGCTCAAGTCCACCGCTATGATGCTGGCGGCACCTACCAGAACGGATGCCAGCAGCACATTCATACCGACACTGCCGCAGCCGAAGATTGCTACACTGGAGCCGGCGCGGACGCGGGCGGTATTTACCACGCTGCCCATACCGGTAATACCGCTGCAACCTAGAAAACCCATGATATCCAGAGGGGTGTCCCGGCGTATCTTTACCGCGGCTTCCTGGGGAACGACGGCGTACTCGGCAAAGGAGGACTGCATGAAGCTGTGGTTTATATACTCACCGTTCCGGCTGAGCCGCCTCTGCCTGTTAGCGACTGTTCCTTTGTGCAGCAGCGGCCTGAATATTTCACAAAGGTAGGGCATACCCCTGACACAGTACTGGCATTTACCGCAGGCAGCATTCCCGGTAAGGACTACGTGATCGCCAGCCTGAAGTCCGGTGACTTCGGTGCCGGTCTCAGCGACAACACCGGCCCCTTCGTGCCCCAGCACAACGGGTCGGGGAATGGCTACGGCACCGCTGGCTATATCCAGGTCGGCGTGGCAGATGCCGGTGCCGGCTATTTTTACCAGGATTTCGCCCGCTTGCGGCTCGGCAAGGTCAACCTCTTCAACATTAAAGGTGGTCTGGTTCTCGTATAGAACGGCTGCTTTTATCTTCACGGTAATATACCCTCCTTCAGGTTCATAAAGCTATTTGGGTAGCCATAAAAAGCGTTATGGCAGGTCCGGCTGTTTTACATAAAATGGTTGGCAGCCAGTTGTTCTCTTACCATCGCTACTTCGTCATTCCGGCTGCCCGCTTTCCCGTCCAGCCTTGCCTCAAGCAGCAGCCCCAGTGCTTTTTTGATTTGAGGCCCGGGCGTTACTCCCAGGGCTATCAGGTCATTCCCGTTCAGGCCTGGCCTTACGTGGCGCAGCCGGGAGAGATAAAGCTCTATATGTCGGCTGGCAACCGGTGAATTGCTCGCTGTGGAAGCGGCAGTAGCGGCTGAAGGTGAGTAGCTATGAAGTGCCCTGTAGATGCGGCTGGCGGGTATATCAGGCTCGGCTAACGTGGGCAGCAGGGTTTTAATAACCTGTGTCTCCCGGACTACTCTTACTACGGGCTTTGATGGTCTTAGATAAGAGATAAGACGCTCTGTATCTTCAACTGTCAAACGGAACAGTAGAAGTGCCAGGTAAAGGGCAAAGCTGGGGGGGTCAGGCTTGCTTTCCCGGCGAGCCAGCTTAAATTTATCTTTAAGCCAGTCATCCCCTTTCAGTGCCTGCCCCAGACTTGTCAGCGCGTTTAGCTCTTGGGCGCGGGATAAGACGTTCTCCGGGTATGCCTCCTGGAATATACATTCCAGTTCATAGCGGATACGTTCGCCGGTGATGGTTTTAAGCATGGGTATGTCTCGCCTGAGCAGCTTGAGGGTTGCTGCCTCCAGGTGAAAGCCCAGTCTTTGCTCGTAGCGTAGCCCGCGCCAGATGCGGGTAGCGTCATCGGTAAAGCTCTTCTCATGCAGGACACGGACGAGCCCGTTTTTCAGGTCGGTTCTGCCGCCGTAAAGGTCAACCAGTTTGCCATAGTCACCGGGGTTCAGGTGTATCGCCATGGCGTTGATGGTGAAGTCCCGGCGGAAAAGGTCATCGCTCAGGGTGCCCGGCTTTACCCGGGGCAGCGCTCCGGGCCGGTCGTAGGTCTCGGTGCGGGCGGTAGTGATGTCAGTGCTGTTGGTGTCCCACTTCAGTTTGGCGGTTCTAAATTGCGGATGGGCGGTTACCTTACCCCCGGTTATTTCGGTAAGCGCTGATAAGAGCTCTGCGGCGTCTCTATCAACGACCAGGTCAAGGTCAAGGTTAGCTCGTCCCAGTAGAATATCGCGGACAACGCCGCCGACGAGATAGAGGTTTTGCCCCTGGCTCTGTGCTATGCTGCCGGCTAACTTTAGAAAACCGGTGACTGCTGCCGGAAGCTGGTTATTGATTTCGCTGGCTAAACTGGTAGCTGAATGCATTTCTTGTCATCAAGTAAGGTTTATTTAATAGCCTGAATTATAGCACAGAGTGTGCCGTTTGGCTCGCTTTGCAAAGGTTACGAAATCTGCTAGACTGGTTTAGTCTGAATTCTAGTTGAGGAGGCCGCTGTTGGTAACTTTACAGAAGATTACGAATAGAGCTAAAGGTGAGGGCAGGACATTATTAACCGAGATAGAGTCCAAAGAGCTTATCAAGCAGGCGGGAATAAATGTCAGCGAAACAAGACTTGCCGTATCCAGAGATGAGGCAATGTCCATAAGCAAGGAGATTGGCTTCCCCGTAGTATTGAAAATTGCATCCGCAGATGTGGTGCACAAAAGCGACGCCGGTGGTGTAAAGCTGGGCATTAAGACGTCAAAGCAGGCAGGCAAAGCCTATGACGATATTACAGAGAACATCCGCAAGGAATATCCGCAGTCGGCCATTCAGGGCGTATCGGTGCAGAAGATGGCGCGCCCCGGTGTGGAAGTAATCATAGGTATGTCCAAGGATGAACAGTTCGGTCCGGTGCTTATGTTCGGGCTGGGCGGTATCATGGTGGAGGTGCTGAAGGATGTCTCGTTTAGAATCGTCCCGCTCGCGAAACGAGACGCTACCGAGATGATAAGGGAGATTAAGGGACATCCACTGCTGGAGGGTTATCGGGGACAGGAAAAAGTGGATGTATTATATCTGGAAGATTTGCTGCTCAAGGTCTCTGATTTCGTGGAGCAGAACCCGGAGATTAAGGAGCTTGACCTTAACCCCATTTTTGCCTATAGCGACGGCGCTGTAGCCGTGGATGCCAGGATAGTGCTGGAGCAGACAATCTGAGATAGCAATACCAGAAATGGGGGCACAGAACCTTGAACCTGCGGGTAATGCTGGAAGAGGCAGTTAGACGCTATAAAGAGAAGACTGCTATTATTTCGGGTAATGACAGGCTATCATATGCTGAAGTTGACGCCGTCTCAAACAAAATAGCCAATTATTTGCTTAAACTGGGAGTAAGCAAGGGTGACCGGGTAGCCATGCTGCTATCCAGCAGCCTGGAGTTTGTTACCGTATTCTTGGGCATAATAAAAATCGGTGCTATTGCCGTTCCCCTGGATACCAAGTGCAAGCTGGATGAGTATGCCTCCTTGCTGGATAACTGCCGGCCCGGTATTCTGGTGGCGGAGAGTAATTTTCTTGAAGTGCTGATGCCGGTCTCAACCCGTTTCAGTTATATTCAAAACGTAATAACTGTGGGTAATGGAGGTGACGGGCAGTTCGTTGACTACCAGCAGATTATAGACACTACCCACGCGGGGCATATCGGGGTAAAGGTAGATTCCCGTGACATAGCGCTTATTTCTTATACCGGCGGGCCGGCCAGCCGTCCCCGGGGGACACTGATAACGCATGAGAACCTGATAATAGAGGGGCTCGCCTCGGGTTACGGGTTTGAGCAGACCGAAAAAGACGTGGTGGTACTTTTTGCACTGCCTCTCTTTCACGCTTTCGGCCTGGAAATAGCATTGATAACCTCTCTCTTTCAGGGCAGCACCGTGGTTATAGTGCCCGGTCTATCCCTGCACGGCCTTATGCAGACTATAGAGAGAGAAGGGGTAACCATATTCATGGGAGTACCCTATATTTTTACGCTGGCGGTTAATATGGCGGAGGTGGAGGGAATAAAGCATAACCTGAGTTCGCTCCGCCTGTGTGTGTCCGGGGGAGCGTCGCTGTCGCTCCGTGTTATTGAGCGCTTCAGGCAGTATTACGGCTTGAACATTGCCCAGGTTTACGGTCTCACCGAAGCTACCGCCCATGTTACCTGCCAACCGGCGGACGGGTCCGGGAAGCCGGGTGGGGTGGGGGGTGCCCTTGCCGTGTGGGATGTGAAGGTGGTGGACGATGATGGCCGGGAGCTGTCTGCCAATGAAACCGGGGAGATAATAGTCCGGGGGCAGGTGATGGCCGGCTATTATAATAACCCTGAGGATACCGCGGAGACGATGGCTGGAGACTGGCTCCTGACGGGTGACTTTGGCTGGATTGACGAGGACGGCGAGGTGTTCATTCAGGGCCTGAAAAAGGATATGATCCTGGTGAAAGGTCAGAATGCGTGGCCGATGGATATTGAGACCGTGCTGCGTACTCATCCCGGTGTAGCGGAGGCGGCTGTAGTCGGTATTGCTGATGAGCTCAGGGGAGAGAGGATAAGGGCTGTAGTCCGGTTAAAAGATGGCTGTCTGGTGGCGGAAAAAGAACTGCAGGAGTTCTGCCGGGAACACCTGGCCAACTTCAAGGTGCCCAAACAGGTAGTGTTTACGGACTCTATACCCCGGACCGCTAAAGGTCAGTTTGATAAGCAGGCACTGAAAAATATGTAAAAAGCGGGGATAGAGTGTTACCCTCCGGTTTTTATTCTTGAGGCGGCTATAGAAAGCCGCCATTTCTTTTGGACTAACTTTTCCGACTTAAGTAGCTGCTTCTATAGCTATCTCCTGTTTTAAATCCTATTGCCAAACGGATTTCTATATGATATTCTATACCTAGAGTATCTATGCATATTCACAGCTTTGAAGTTCAGTTTTTGCCAGGGTAGCGGTTAGTAGCAGGTAAATTAAGGAGGAGCTGTATTGAAACTGATAAGTTGGTCAATCTGTTCAATTGGTATCTGGGTAATTCTGAATTCTTTTCTCGGCCCGGCGTCAATCTGGGAGGATATCGTTTTTGGAGCAATAGCCGCCATTCTGGCAGCCATCGCCGCCTTCAGGGGTAACGAATAATCACGCCAGCCGGCGACTATCACTCAACCAAAGTTTAGCATATATATAGTATCATTACGAGAGCTGCTGTCCTGGCATAATTTGGTATTTATATTGCTTTCTCCTTGTTGTAAGTATTGACAGGATATGCTACATTATGCATGGAAATTCTAGGTGTTATTACTTGACAGAGGTAGTATAAATGGCGGAAAAACATGAATGGCCATTACGTAGCGTTGAGCTGTTAATGCTGAATTTAATAGCGCAAAAGCCGATGTACGGTTACCGTATAATAAAGGAGCTTGAAACAAGGAGTCAGGGTTACTTCAAGTTCAAAGAGGGTACGCTGTACCCGGTACTGCACCGGCTGGAGACTTCGGGATTAATTAGCGGTCAGTGGCGGGAGCTACCGAATGGCCGGCAGCGAAAGTACTATGACATTACGGAAAAAGGGAAGGCGTCACTGTCGGAGAGGGCCAGGCAATGGCGTGAGTTTCTGACGGCGATAGAGCTTGTTGCGCAGATGCCACCGGCATGATGGAGCGGGGGAATGACAACTATACTTAGTCGTTACGTAGAAGATGTAAAGGCTAATATGAAGCTCAACTGCTCGGATGAGAGAGAGTTCATTAATGAACTCACGACGCATATTGAGGATAGACTTGAGGAGCTGAGGGAATCCGGGTTATCTGAGGAGGAGGCGGCTAACCGGTGCGTGGCGATGCTGGGCTCGGCCAAACAGCTGGCGCACCAGATATACGAAGCTCACAGCCAGAGTACCTGGCGGCAGACACTCCTGGCGTGCACACCGCACATATTATTCGGTGTATTATTCGCACTCAACTGGTGGCAAAGCATTGGCTGGCTGCTGATGCTGCTTCTGCTCACGGTAAGTACTGTGATTTACGGCTGGTGCCGCGGCAAGCCGGCGTGGCTTTTCCCCTGGCTCGGTAACTCTTTACTGCCGGCGGTAGCCGCCGGGTTACTGCTCATCAGTATTCCCAAGGGCTGGTCGTGGGTAGCCGTATTAGTCTATTGTCCCCTGGCTTTATGGCTGCTATGTTCTGTTAGTGTACAAACCATCAAGAGAGACTGGCTCTATAGTTCTCTAATGCTGCTACCGGTGCCCATAACCATCGCCTGGCTCCTGGCTGTGCAACTGGACAGCAGCTTCCCCGAGTACAGCATCGGGCGCATCTATGATTATGCCCCCTCCATCGGGCTCAGCTTTATGGCACTGGCTCTGACGGTAGCTGTTTTTATGCGTTTAAGGAAACGCTGGTTAAAGGTTACCATCCTGCTCACCTCGGGAGTGCTGACGCTGATAACGGTGGCCTACTATGCAGATGGCAGACTCAGTTTGGGCGCTCTGACATTCCTTATCCTGCTGCTGTTTGGGCTTTTTGTTACCCCCGCCTTGCTACAGCGTACACTGAAAAATTAACGGCACTGCCTAACCGTATGAGCTTACTTTCACTGGCCAGGGAGATACTGTTGGATAGCGTAGGTGTAATCACAAATAGCTTGGCTTGCATCCCCGGAGAATAGGTTGAGAATTAGGGCCTGACCCTGGTGTGTTGGGCGTTGCCTTCCATAACGGCGAGTGAAACTGCTCTTACCGCTATGCAGCTTCGCCGGTGACTATGGCGATAGCGTATTCCCGGGAGTGGGAAAGGCTGATTGCGAAAGTGTCTATGCCCAGCATAAGCGCTTTCTTTTTTGTTTCTCCGTAGAGGTTAAGATATGGTTCGCCGCTGGGGCCGGAAAGTATCTCTATCTCCTGCCAGTTGATAGCGGTACCCTTGCTAGCCAGTGCTTTAATTACGGCTTCTTTAGCGGCGAAACGCGCCGCCAGTGATTCAGGCTTTTTCCGGTATAGCTTGAGCTCCGGTTCGGTGTAGACCCTTCTTAGAAAGGTCTCACCCCAGCGGTCAATAGCCTGCTTGATACGGGGAATTTCTATTATATCTATGCCGATGCCGGGCATTATTTCAGCTTACCTCCGGGGTAATTATATAGCAATAACGGGTGCTGATAAAGGGGGGTGGTATCCTGCCCGTATTATAATTGGAAGTCCTGGTTCGTTGATGCTAGAATGAGTTCGGGGAAGCGATTAAATGGCAGTGCGCTATTACGTGGGCACGTCGGGCTGGCGCTATGACCACTGGCGGGAGCTATTCTATCCCGTAAAGCTTGCCCGGGCGAAGTGGCTTGAGTTGTTCTATACCGGTAAATTCAGTACGGTTGAGCTTAACAGCAGTTTCTACCGCCTGCCCTCTGAAAACGCTTTTACCGGCTGGCATGATGCGTCGCCGCCCGGTTTTATTTTTGCGGTAAAGGTCAGCCGTTTTATTACCCATATTAAAAGATTAATAGATGCTGAAGATGCGGTAAACACTTTTATCTCCAGGGCCGGGATTTTGGGGGATAAGCCGGGGCCGCTTCTCTATCAGCTACCACCGGATATGACCCGTGACGATAGCCGGCCCCGGTACTTTCTGAGTATTCTGCCTAGGGGGGCTGAGACATGTATTTGAATTTCGCCAGCTGCCCGCTGGTAGCTACCGCCGATTTTGCCTGTATCCGGTTTCACGGTAGCGGCGAAATCTACTCCGGCAGCTATGCGGACGGGGAACTGACGGACTGGGCTAAGAGACTGGCCGGTTTAACTGGAGGTCTGAGCAAGGTATATATCTATTTTAATAACGATGTGGTGGGTTTTGCCCTGAAGAATGCCACTACTCTCCGGCGCCATTTGCAGGAAGTTTATCAGTAAGGAGGTATCATAGAGGTCTTGAGAAGCAGTAGCTACAAAATGATAGTGGTTGATATAGACGGTACTCTGATAGGTAAGAACGGCAGAATATCAGATAGGGATAAAGAAGCCCTGGCCAGGGTAAACAGTTCTGGAGTAAAAGTGGTGCTGTCAACCGGCAGGGCTACCATGGCCACCCGGAGTGTTATTAATGAGCTCGGACTGGATGGATATCACGTGTTCTTTGACGGAGCGCTGGTGTCTAATCCCCATAACGGCGAAGAGGTATACGTCCAGCCGATTGTGCCGGCACTGGTGAGGCAGGTGGTAGAGTTTGCCCGTAGGCACGAACTGAATATCGGGCTATTCTCGGCGAGCGAGTATTTTATTGAGCGAGAATCGGAGCTGGCGCGTAAGCGTCATAAGTTTTTTGGCATTAGACCCAGCATATCCGATTACGACGGTATCTGGGAGCGGGAGAGAATCGTTAAGGGCGGCATGGCGACCTCTTCACCGCGAGAATTGGAGAAGATAAGGCTCTTAGGCGACCAGTTTAAGGGTAGCCTGGATGTCACCTGGGCGAGGACACCGGCTTTCCCCGATGTTGATTTCATTAACATAGTTGCCTCCAGCGTTTCCAAGGGTAAAGCCGTAGCAGCCCTGGCGGACTATCTGGGCATACCGTTAGCGCAGGTTATGGCTATAGGGGACGGCATAAATGATATTTCACTGCTTACCATCGCCGGTCTGGCTGTAGCCATGGATAATGCCCCCGCCGAGGTAAAGGCGGTAGCTGACTATGTTACCCTTCATATTGAACAGAGCGGTGTAGCCGCGGCACTGGAGGAACTGCTTTAGGTGACCGCTCGCCGGGGTATAGCTCGTGATGTCAGGCTCTTCCTTTTACTGCGCCAGCGATTTTAGTGCCGAAGTCCCTGCATTTGGGCAGTTCCCCATCGCTGATGGGCCCTTTCATCCCCCCGACCTTTATGGATAAGCCCGGTGCGGCTATTACCAGTCCGGGGAGCCTTTTACTTATCTGTCTTTCCATTTTCTTAACAGCTTTCTCAAAGTCCTGGCTGAGATAGGTATCAAACACGGCGACCAGTTTACCGCTCAGGTTAAGCTCCCCCATGTTATCAATAAAATTCCTGATGCCTCTCGTAGCGCCGCCTATGTGATTTGGTGAGCCTATTATGACGGCGTTATAATCGGTAATCTGTCTGGGCTGTATCTCCTGTAGCTCGTAAGATACTGCCTCCACCTCCGGAACCTCCCTGATACCCGCGGCAATCGTCTCCGCTACGAGTCTCGTATTGCCGTACTTTGATTCATAAACGATAGCTACTTTCGCCAACGTAACCACCTCCTTTTATGAATTTACATAATAATCGGGTCCGGTCTTCTTCTACGGTTAGATATGCCGTAATACAGACATTGATGTGGCAAAGGTGGTGTATAAGAAGTGCGTAGCAGGTTAATTAAATCACCTGTTCAGAAAGGGGAATATACGTCGCCACCAGGGCACGCTACCTCCGTATCCCTTGATTACAAAGGAGTGCTCACACCTGGCACATCGCCATGTCTTGTAGTGGTTATTGTAGTAGGTATTGGAGCTACCGCAACGGGGGCACATTGTCCTTAACTTTTTTACCGTTTCCTTGTCCAGTTTTTTCCAGTATGGATCGTACCATTCCGGTCGGCTCGGCATCATGTCCTCCTGCGGGGGTATTCGTTCAGGTTATAGATGCAATTCTATTATATCACCATCCTTAAGGACGTGGTCTCTTTTCGCCATGACACCGTCATGCTTACCCGAACCCCAGATACGGGCGTATTTAAGCCTGGCGGCAAAGTCCTTATGCACGTTGGTTGCGGCATCCTCCAGTGTGCTGCCCCGCTTGAGCACGATGGGGTCGGTGAGGTCGGGTTTTTTGCCCGGGGTCTTGGTGTAAACCCGTATAATATCCAGCGTTTCGTAGATTTTAAGCTTCAGCTCTTCTAGTCCCTGCCCGGTACTTGCCGATATAGCCGTAACGTTTATCTGGTTACCGTACCGCTCCTCCAGGGCCTGGTAGTTTTTCCGGGCGGATGCCATGTCCAGCATGTTGCCCACGATGAGGGCTTTCTTCAGGGTCAGGATAATGTCTGTTTCATCTTCGGAGTTGCTTTCAATAATACTGACCTTCATTCTGACGAGATGGGCGTGGACGGTCTCCATCTGTGCCAGCGGCGCATCAGCGAGGTTCAGAACAACCAGCAGAATATCGGCGCGCCGGGCGGTATTCATGAACCATCATTCGGCAGGCTGGTCGGTAAGGGGTGGCGTGTCAATCAGCTGTATCTGGATATTCTTAAATATCATCATGCCCGGCATCGCTCGGTGGGTGGTAAAGGGGTATTCGGCTACGGCTGGCACAGCGCTGGTGACCGCCGCCACCAGTTGAGATTTGCCGGTATTGGGCGGTCCGACAACCACCGCTTGGGCTGCCCCCTCTTTTTCAATAATCATTGAGGCTCTCTGGGTGGCCGCTTTCTTGTCAGCCGCGTCCAGCAGCTTCGCAATCCGCCGCCTCAGATCAGCTTGAAGTTTATCGGTACCCTTGTGGTGAGGCATGATAGCCAGCATTTCTTCGAGTGCCATTATCTTATCGGCGGTGGTCTTGGCGGCTCTTAGCTTTTTTCTGCCTCGAAATACTGTGGCGGTAGATTGGCCGGCATTTGTCCTACAGGTGCTCCTTTACTTTTTTAGCCAGGCTTATGGTTATGCCGTTGATACTGGCCAGCTCATCTTCACCGGCATCTCTTATAGCCTGGACGGAACCGAATTGCTTGAGCAGGGCGCGTTTACGGCTGGGGCCGATGCCCGGTATGACATCAAGGGCAGAGGCGAAGCTCTGCCGCTTGTGTACTTTCCTGTGGTAGGTTATGGCGAAGCGGTGAGCCTCATCCCTGACCCGTTGCAGTAATCTGAGTCCGGAAGAGGAGCGGTCTAAAATAACAGCCTCGCTCTTACCCGGAATGAAAATCTCCTCGTTTTCCTTGGCCAGGCTCGCTACGGGCACGGATTGGAAGCCGAGTTCATTCATTACCTGCCGGCACACATTGAGATGCCCCTTCCCGCCGTCAATAAGCACCAGCTCGGGCAGGACTGCCCATGCCTCCGAGGTGTGCCCGTCGGCCCGTTTGAAACGCCGCGTAAGCACCTCCTTGAGCATGGCGTAGTCATTGGCAGCCGGCACCGTCTTGATTCTGAACCGCCGGTAGTGTGCCGGCTTTGGCCTCCCCTTTTCAAAGACAACCATACTGCCTACCGCGGCGTCTCCCTGAATATTGGAAATGTCATAGCCCTCTATACGCAGGGGCGGCTGGTCAAGCTTGAGTTCCCGCTGTATCTCGGCTATAGCCTCATCCAGTTTGCTGGGTGCGGATAGCTGCTTGATTTTGAGATGGGCGAGCCCCTGCCGTGCATTCTCGGCGACAATGTCCATCAGTTGTTTCTTGTGGCCCCGGCGCGGTATCTGAAGGTGGACTCTGCTACCTCTCTTGCTGGAGAGCCAGTCGGCAATCACTGCCGGATCCTCTACCGGATACTGGAGTAGCAATACGGGCGGGATAGTGGGGCTGGCGCTATAAAACTGCTTGATAAAACTGTTCATAATCGGGGAAGGCTCTTCGTCCCGCGTACCCTGTAATACAAAACTCTCCTTGCCGATGAGCTTGTTATTGCGGATAAGAAATATCTGAACAAAAGCCTGGTCTTTATCCTGGATAAAGGCGATAGCATCCTGCTCGCCCCTTACCTTGGCCGATATTCTCTGTACTTCAATGACCCGGTTAACTGCCTGAATCTGGTCCCGGAGCAAAGCAGCCTGTTCAAAGTTCAGCGCGGCGGCGGCTTTATCCATCTGTTTCTCCAGCTCCCTGACTACTCGCTCCTGTTTACCTTCCAGGAACAGTATTACTTCCCG
This sequence comes from uncultured Dehalococcoidales bacterium, assembly GCA_964473905.1. Taxonomy (GTDB): domain Bacteria; phylum Chloroflexota; class Dehalococcoidia; order Dehalococcoidales; family CAYYQY01; genus CAYYQY01. The sequence continues at coordinate 32,224 of CAYYQY010000012.1, forward strand.
TATTAAGCTGGCATATTCCTTACGGCTGATAGCCCCGGTGCACGGGGCCAGACACTGGCCGATATGGTATTCCAGGCATGGCCTGGGATCAGTGCCGGTAATAGCTTTAGCGCAGGAGCGGAACGGGAATATATTTTTTATCAGCTTGAGGGTCTGCCGCAGTGACCTGGTGCTGGTGAAAGGACCGAAATAACGCGCGCCATCCGGTTCCAGGCGGCGTGTAATGTGTACCCGGGGCCAGTCCTCCTTTATATTTATCTTGAGATACGGGTACGACTTGTCATCTTTAAGGCGGACGTTGTAGCGGGGGCGGTGCCTCTTAATCAGGTTTAGCTCAAGTACGAGTGCCTCTGACTCGGAGGTGGTAACAAAGAACTCCAGGTCGCTAATACGGCTCACCATCTGCTGCTGCTTGGGCGATAGCCTGCCGGTATTACCAAAGTATGACCGTACCCGGTTAAAAAGGCTGTTGGCCTTACCTACATATATAATATTACCCTGTTCATCTTTCATTAGATAGACGCCAGGGCTGTCCGGCAGTTGCCTGAGCTGTTCCGTTATCAGTGGACTGGTCAATACTGTTCTCTCTGTGATTTTTGTAGTATTCGGGAAAGCCCTTTCCCGAATACGCCGTTTTTCAACTATATTTTAGCATAACACGTTGGGCTACGTTAAAAACAGGGATACGCCGGCTGCAAAAATAAGGGCATCTGGCGCCGATTATACATAAAATGGTACTGAAATTTGGTTTTAGTTATGTTAGAATAGTTCTTAGTATTAAATTTATGTTGAGAGAGTAAGATGAAAGAGGACATTGGTAACTTCCTCAATTATCTGGTGGCGGAAAAGGGATTTTCCCAAAATACTATTGATGCCTATCGTAGTGATCTCTACCAGCTGACTGACTTTGCCGAGAAGGAGGCTGGCAAGCGTGGAGAAATACCTTCCTGGAAGAGTTTTAACCGACAGGGCATGATAAGCTACATGCTTGACCTTAGACAGAGGAATTACGCGGCCACAACTTCAGCCCGTAAAGTAGCTGCGGCCAAGTCCTTCTTCGGCTTTATGGTGGCTGAGAACAGGATAAAAGACAGTCCGGTGAAGGAGGTGGCTTCACCCAAAATAGGCAAGTCGCTGCCCCAACCAATATCAATAAGTCAGGTCCGGTCACTGCTGGGACAACCGTCAAAGTCGTCTGGTTCGGAAGCTAAGCGGGACCGGGCTATGCTGGAGCTGCTGTATGCGAGCGGTATGAGGGTAAGCGAGTTAACATCCCTGAACGTGGGTGACGTGGATACGGAAAACGATTTCGTGCGGTGCTTCGGTAAGGGCCATAAAGAGCGGCTTATCCCGATATACCACCAAGCAAGCCTCGCCGTAAAAAGTTATATGGAGGAGGTCAGGCCCCGCCTGGTTAGGGGTAAGAAAGATGAGAAAGCCCTTTTCCTTAACCGGCGCGGCGACAGGTTGACCCGGCAGGGCTTCTGGCAGATACTTAAGGGTTATGCCAAAGCGGCTAATCTGGAGGGATATGTCACGCCGCATACTTTAAGGCACAGCTTTGCTACCCATATGCTCAGCGGTGGTGCCGACCTGAGGTCGGTGCAGGAACTGCTGGGGCATGCCAATATATCTACCACTCAGATATATACTCATCTGACTACTGACCACATTAGACGTAGCTATGATAAATCTCACCCCCGTGCTGAAGATGAGTAGCCGTTTTCGTAAGAGGGGTTGAGTTTCCGGCTAAACATTACAGGGAGGTTGTGGATGTCCAACAAGCCACGGCAAACTAAAGGTAAGTATACAACCCGCAGTAAAAGGAAAAAGGGGGTAAGTCCCTCTCTGGCTATTACTGCTGAGAAGCCATCTGTAGCTGAGGCAAGTGAACCGGTGATGCCGCCAAAATTGCCGAAGGCTAAAGCAGAAGCGGCCCCGGTGGCGGTAGCGACGGCGCAATATACGAATGTAGTCACCGAGCTGAAGAGGATAGGCGTTCTGGCCGGGATTCTGGTGGTTATCCTTATAATTCTAGCTTTCGTAATACCATAAACCTGTTCCGGTAATGAGTGCATGCATGGAATTTGAGACGGCGAGAGCTAGATTAGTTGATTACCTGTCTACGCAGATTAAGGACCAGAGGGTGCTTGCGGTTATGGCGCGGGTACCCCGGGAGCGGTTTGTGCCTCCGGACAGTCAGAATTTTGCCTATGAAGACAGGCCGCTGCCTATCGGCCTGGACCAGACAATTTCACAACCCCTGATTATTGCCATGATGACTGAGGCCCTGGAGCTTACCGGTAAGGAAAAGGTGCTGGAAATAGGTACCGGCAGCGGGTATCAGACAGCCATTCTAGCTAAGCTGTCAAGAAATGTAGTGACGGTGGAACGTCTGGCTCCTCTGGTCGAAAAAGCCGAGGTAACGCTGAAAAGTCTGGGTTATACCAATATAGCGGTACATCTGGCGCAGGAGACACTTGGTTGGCCTGATGAGGCACCCTATGATGCCATTATGGTTACTGCGGCTGCCCCCAGATTGCCGGCTGATATTTTAGCCCAGCTTAGCCTGCGCGGCCGGCTCGTAATTCCCATAGGCTCCCGGCATGTTCAGGAGCTATATAAAATAGCCAGGCGGGGCACGGAAAAGGTCGTGGAAAACCTGGGTGGATGCTGCTTCGTACCCCTTATCGGTAAGGAAGCGTGGGAAAATGAGTAGCAGCCCCGGGCGCTTGTTGCCGGCCAGTCGCAGCCGATAGGGAGAATATGCCTTTCAGTTCAAGTCATAAAGGAGGCTGATAATGGATCTGCTAGAGCTAATGAAAACAAGGCGTAGCATACGCAAGTACAAGATTGACCCCGTGGACGATATAAGTATAGAGTTTGTCCTGGAAGCGGCGCGCTGGGCACCTTCTTGGAAAAATACCCAGTGCTGGCGATTTATCGTCGTGCGCGATGATGCTACCAAAAACAGGCTTGCCGATGCGCTGATTGTTGATCCTTCCCTGGGTGAGACCAACCCCTCTGACAGGGCCATGAGGACAGCACCGGTAGTAATTATCGCCTGTGCCGAAGTGGGGGCGTCGGGTTACTGTGAAGGCGAGCAGGCTACAGATAAAGGCGAGCTGTGGTATATGTTTGATGTGGCGCTTGCCATGCAGAACTTGATGCTGGCAGCCCATTCTATTGGACTGGCTACGGTACCCGTCGGGCTGGCTGACGCTGCCAGAGCCGCCGGGGTACTGGAGATCCCCGAAGGTTCCTGCGTTGTTCTCATGGCGCCGCTGGGTTATCCCGACCAGGAACCCAAACCCAGGCCGAGAAAAGAGCTTGCTGAAATAGTTTACTATAACAGGTATGGCGAGAAAAAGGGTATCGGTTAACTCAGCTATCTAGGGCAGAAACATGGGCGTTATGTAGGTCTCTATAACCGCCGCGGGTAGCATCAGACCTATGGCCAGTGCCAGATATTTCAGGTTTTGTCTAAAGCTTGGCATCACGAGCTCTCTTTTTTCTCTCTTGAACAGGCTGATAGTTACTATGCTGCCGAAGCTGAGGGCGGCTGCTTCACCCAGAATAAGTGCCGGTAGCTCAATAATACCGTGAGGCAGCAGTGCCGCCAGCACAAAACCGAGAGACATCTCCTCTACCACCATGACCGAGACGACGCTGATAACGTAGCCGTTTATCAGCAGGGACAGGACCGGTACCACGCAGAAGAGAGGGCCCAAAGCAAAGCTGAAAAGCAGGGCGGTGGCATTCTTAAGGAAGATAAACACGGCAATAAGTATGGGCGGCAGTGAAAACAGCATACTGCTCAGTTCACTGAGGGCATCAATTTCACCGGTAACCGAGCTAACCGGTAGCCAGATGCCGCTCGCCAAGCCGATAGCGAAAAGTATCGCGGAGGCTAAAATCCATTTTTTATAGCTCATATACAACTATTTCCAGCCTTATTCTAGTTGCTCTGAGCGCCGGGCGCAACCTTGGTGTATACAAGGTTAATCCCGGTTAATTGTACCTGTTATAATTAGGTGTAGTAAGCAGGGTGAAATGACGGTAAGAATAGTCTGGGCTGTTATTAGTTCTTTACTGGAGCAGGTGATGCTGGTTGCCATACTGCTCTGGGGATTGCCCCGGCTGGGCATAACGGTACCGCTGCCGGTCGTTATTGGGCTCGTGGTTATCCTGGGTATATACAACGTTATTGCTTATCAGGTGGGCAGTCGGGCCCTGAGAAAGAAGCCGGTAGCGGGCTTGCCGGATATGGGGGGTACCAGGGGCCGGGTGGTGAAACCCCTCTCGCCCGGAGGACTGGTAATAATCAAGGGAGAGCTATGGGAAGCCGGGTCAGCCAACGGCAGTATCATCGGCATCGGCGAGGAGATTAGCGTGGTCGCACAGCAGGGTCTTAAACTAACAGTGTGCCGGAGAGGGGAAGAGGGAAAAGAGTAGCGGTGAGATATCTATTTTGCCCGGCATGAATATTTTTCTGGCAGGTAATATATGGATAACGGTTTATCGGCTGCCTCTATCAGCCATAATCTGGATACCCGGTTTATAGGTCAGCGGGTAATTTACTACCCGACTGTAACTTCAACAATGGAGATAGCCAGGCGGGAAACCCAGAACGGAGCCGCTGAGGGCACTGTTATTCTTGCTGACGAGCAGACTGCTGGCAGAGGACGGCTGAAACGTCTCTGGCTGTCACCCCGGGGAAGTGTTGCTCTGTCGGTGATACTGTACCCTGCACTGGAGTATTTACCGTATGTTATTATGATGGCGTCACTGGCCGTAGCGCGCAGTATCGAGGTGGTTACCGGTTTAAACGCCGGGATTAAGTGGCCCAACGATATTTTCATAAACGGTAAAAAGGTTTGCGGTATTCTCATTGAGAACGAAGTGCAAAAAGGCAAGGTGAACTTCGTCATCGTCGGCATAGGGATAAATGTTAACCTCGGACTGGCGGACTACCCTGAGATTCTGCCCATCGCTACCAGCCTTTCCGATGAGCTTGGTAGAGAGGTGTCGCGTCTTGACATAATACAGCGGTTGCTCGCCGAAATGGAGAGCTTGTATTTAGCCGTAACGGCGGGTGAGTCTATATATGAAGAGTGGCGGGACAAACTGATAATGCTGGGTAAGAGGGTCACGGTGACTATAGGTGAAGCCAGGTATGAGGGAACTGCGCTCTCCGTGGAGCGGGATGGCCGTCTTCTGCTGCGCCTTCCGGATGGGAGCCTGGCTGAAGTCGTCGCCGGAGACGTAACCCTGCGGGACTGAATATCGGTTCGGGGAAGCTTCTTGAATTAGAAGCCTCCCCGAACGTCCGATTATTAACTACTGGTCGGTCTTTTTATCGCCTTCTTTGATAGCAGTACGGTTCATAAAGGCGCTGATAAGGTCTATGGGTATGGGGAAGATAATGGTGCTGTTCTTCTCCGAGGCTATCTCGGTGAGTGTTTGCAGGTAGCGGAGTTGCAGAGTAACCGGCTCCTTGGCGATAATAGTTCCGGCTTCGGCGAGTCTGGCGGAGGCCTGAAATTCGCCGTCGGCATGGATAATTTTAGCCCGTCTTTCTCTTTCCGCTTCTGCCTGGGCTGCCATGGAGCGTCTCATGGACTCGGGCAGCTCAACCTCTTTTATCTCTACCGTGCTGACCTTTACTCCCCAGGGGTCGGTATGCTCGTCGATTATCTGCTGTAACGCCTGGTTGAGCTTTTCTCTCTGTGCCAGCAGTTCATCCAGTTCAGACTGTCCCAGAACGTTGCGCAGGGTTGTCTGAGATATCTGGGAGGTGGCCCTGATATGATCCAGTACCTTTACCACCGATGCCTCAGGGTCAACTACCCTGAAATAAACAACCGCATTTACCGTGACCGTCACGTTATCTTTGGTAATCACCTCTTGCGAGGGTACGTCAAGGGTTACCACTCTGAGGTCTACCTTTACCATGCGGTCAATAAAAGGGATTAGGAAGAATAGTCCGGGTCCCTTGGCGCCGATTAACCGTCCCAGGCGGAAGATAACGCCGCGCTCGTATTCGACGATAACTCTAACTGACAGAGACAGCAGTATCAGAACAACCAAAACGATGACGCCGATAACAATTGGATTATCCACTTGAATGTACCTCCTATACTATTTTTTGGTAACGTAAAGCTTTAGGCCATCGACCCTGGTGATAAGTACCTCCTCCCCGGGATTGATGTGTCCCGCTTCTGATACTGCCTTCCAGCGCTCACCCTCCACCATGACTGTTCCCTCTGGATTTAGAGCTATTTTTACTGTGGCAGTTTTGCCGATGAGTTCTTCTTGGCCTGTAGATGCCTGGCGGCGATGTGCCCTCACTACACTGCTAATTATGAAAGCAAAAAGACCGCCGAAAAAGATGGTTACCACTGCTATGAGCCACGGATCTACTTGAAACAACGGACCTCCCCTAAATAGTATTAATGAGCCAATAGCCAGCGAAGTAATACCCCCGGCGGTTAATAAGCCAAAGGCGGAGGTAAAGACCTCGGCAATAAAGAGCCCGAAAGCGAGCAATATGAGCAGCACACCAGCGTAGTTTACCGGCAGCACTCCCAGTGAGTAAAAGGCAAACAGCAGGCTGATGCCGCCGACAACACCGGGGAAAATAAGGCCGGGGTTGGAGATTTCCACCAGCAGACCGAGCATGGCCAAACTCAGGAGGATATAGGCAATGTTCGGGTCGCTGATAGTATACAGAAATTCTTCAAGTGTACTCATCATTACGTGGTTAACTGAGGTGGCTTTGGTATGAATGGTGACCACGCTGTCATCAAGCATGGTTACCTGCCTGCCGTCCAGCTGGGAGATAAGATCGTCAAGGTTAGTAGCAGTCATATCTATGACGTTAAGCTCCAGCGCTTCTACCTCGGTGGCCGAGACACTCTCTCTCACCGCTTGCTCTGCCCACTCCATATTGCGCCCGTGGGCACTGGCTATACTTCTGATATAGGCGGCGGCGTCATTGACTACCTTCTCTTCCATCTCTGCCGACATCTCGGCTTCACCCTCGCTGCTCAAAGCTACCGGGTGAGCCGCTCCGATAACGGTATTGGGTGCCATCACTGCCACATGGGCCGACATGGTTATGAA
>CAYYQY010000013.1:0-38642 GCA_964473905.1 uncultured Dehalococcoidales bacterium
TGTAGACCGGGCACTACGTGGCTGTAAGTATCCAGCGTAATTGATATACTGGCATTGCCCAATTTAATCGCTATCACTGAACAAACCTCGGGATGTCATCTCAATCTAGCTAAAAGATCATACAAAGCTAAATACTTTAGAAAAAGTTCTATCTTTTATCCTGCACGGCCTACACTCGAATTCTGAAATTCATTTTATTACTATCAAGAATTGCATTTACTTTGAGCCTAATTCTTAGCTGCGTCCACTAGAACCTTGTAGCAACACCAACTCCATATAGTAACTCTAGCTGATAAGGATAAGTGAGGCAAGTAGTGACTGTTAATAACTATTAGGGAATCTATCTGTATGGCTATCATTTGCCAGAAGTGTTATTCTAGCCAAATTATTGACGTCTGTATATTATTGAGCTAGAATATGCTCGACGGATCGTGAATGCATCACAGTAATTAGTATCACTATTTATCCTGAGCAACTGTATTGCAATACTAAAAGCCAAAACAAGAGAGATTGCCAAAAAAGGGAGGTAGGATAATGATAAAACGAAGGCTACGTATATTGATGGCGGTATGCCTGAGTCTTATCTTGCTTTTATCTTCAGGACTTATCGGCGGCTGTAGCAGTGGGTTCTCAGCTACGCAAACGCTAGTACGGGGCTGGGTATCCGCCGAGGGGCCGGTTTCAGGCGCAAACCTGGCTTTCTATGATGTTAATGGGAAACAGGTTTATAAGACTGACGAACCCGTTACGGGTGACTTAGGATCTTTCGTAATAATAGTTAAGAAGCTTCCGGCCAACTTCAGAGTCGTGGCCAGTGGAGGGAATATTTACGGGCAAGTGTTCCCAGCCGAGCTCGCGGCAGACTACCGGGGTTTTGACCCGGAGACTGGCATGATTTACATCAACTCGGTAACGACAATGGTCAGCACCTATCTGGATAAGTGCCCTGATAAGACTCTGGATGAAGCAACGTTAATTGTGAAGAGCTACCTGGAGATACCGGAGTGGCTTGACATCGGCAGTGGACTGAAGGCTTCAGAGGAATATTTCAGTCACAATATTTTCATAGAGGAAGCCGATAATTATGGCGGTGTCAGCCAATACATAGACCAGTTGGTAGCAGATATGGATGATGATATCACAGGTGTTACCCATCCATTTTTTGGTGAGGTTGAAAGTAACAACTTGATCGGAGGGGGTACTATTGCCATATGGCTCGCTCAGGGCGCCATGCAACGCGCAGGGGGAGATATATTCAGCTGGGGACTGAGCGAAATCGGAATAGGATCTGGCAATGACAACGCAATAAAGGAAATAAAAAATAAACTGAATTATGTATCGCTTCAGCTTGATGGGCTGTCAACCCAAATGAGACAGATGGAAAATAAACTTGTAGCCGAGATTGAGGAGAGCAAATATACTACACTGTCAGGCCAGCTGCGCGAGAATATAACCCAAATAATTAGTATCAAAGGGGATTTAGTAACTCACTATGCATTACCCAAAACCACGAGTAAATCAGTTTTAAATGCCTCCAGAGTTGATATCATGAAACTGGTTGAAAGTAGGCTTTTAGGCAATGAGAGCCTTATCCATAATACGCTTATGCCGCAAGGACCAGGAGAACCAGGGCTGCTCAAGATTTGGAGCCAGGTAGTCAAAAGCAAACACCGCTTTCTCAGTGACGCGGATTCTGCGTTAATACGACCGCAGTTTGATTACTTTGATCGGATACAGCAATGGTTACTTGAGATTTTGGTGGAATATTATCATGCCTTGGCTATTGAGGCTGAAAATAACGACGACTCTGAATTGTACGAACATTATAAAGGTAAGGCTGACACAGCTTTCGAAGACTACAAGGAGCACTCTAAAGCGCAGATAGAGTTGCTTAAGCCATCGATTCCTGAAGGGGTCTATTTCGATAGAGACCAGAATCTTATGATTTGGTTGCCGGATAACTATTCGCCGATGACTTTTACGATGAATGGTTGCATTAGTTTTACAGAGGATATGAGAGATAGTCAAAAATTTGGTTTTAGCGACTGGCGGGTTCCCGTCAGAAAAGAGATAATAAACATGTTTACCGGTTGGGATGGAAGCACCTGTTGGCAAAAAGCTCGATCTTTGGGATTTAGCTGTATAGGCGATGGTAGTTTTTTCGGCTATCTTTCTGACGACTATAATAAGTGGGATGAACAAGACGACTGGTGGGGGATACCTGGCTCAGGGTGGGGCTGGTTATATACCAAAGACGGCGGGATCAATGACTCAAGAAATGATAATATGAAGGAAGTGGCGTATAATGTTCAAATTATGCCGGTCCGTAATATGAGGATAGGGCTGAATGAATTAGATGAGTATTTCTGGTAAAACCGTATTATAAGTGGATGTTAAGCCCAAGAAAAGCATTAGCTTTTCTTGGGCTTGGTGTCTGTGTATCTTCTAAAAAATGGATTCTAGGATGCAAAATCTAAAGCTAATTTAAAAGTTCCAAATTTTAACCCAGAACCAGTTGGTGTAATTCTAATTTCATAATACTAAGGCAAAGGTCTTAGAGAAACTGTTAGTTATACCTTTTATCCTGTACGGCCTACAATGATGGCCTCGAATTACGGTTTTAATTAGAGTTACTTCAACAAGCTTCGGCATTTCGTCTTCCATATGTTATGATAAGATCAGTTGTTGAAGTGCAGGAATTAGCTCTTTCTTCTCAAACAGGTGTTTGGGAACTGTCCCCCAAAGCTCACGTTACTGGGCTTGAACCAGCATATTTAGTAAACTAGGGAAAAAGTGGTGGAAAAAGTTCTACCTATTGATACCTCAGTTCCACCAAAAATCGGAGCTAAAAGAGACCTTGAGTTATTTATCGCTCAGGGTCTCTTTTTATTTTAGCTAACGGATAACTAACAGAGGCGGAATTAAGTGGTATCATGACAAGGCATTTTACGCACAAAACAGACTGAATGGTAAAAAGCTAAAAACACGTTATAGCAGACTCTTTTACAGACTTGTAATTTGGCTTAATTCTTAAAATAGATAAAAAAGAGGGTAATTTAGGTATCTAGATTATCACATTTCTAAAGCAAAACAAATTTTACTCAATAGAAATTAATCACACTCAGGGACAGAAGTACAATTCGCGTGCGGTTCAACATTTTCCAAAGCTCCTTTCCCTTTAATCAATATTAGATTTGTTTTTTGACATACCTTTCCAAAGGTAATATGATGACCTCAAAAGAGCAATTCAAGTGAGGTACCCGGAAATTTTAAGAAGTAAATATTTCTGGATTACAGTTGCAATCTTCATACCGTTCATAACCATTTGCATTATGGAAGGAAAAAATTGGGATTGGTTGCCCGTATATGGCGCCATAGTTGCCACAATAGTAATGTTTTGGAACGTCTACAACATTTTTCGTGACCGACGTTCTGTGATAGTTTACACGAAGGTCGCTTTCCCAATTATCCAAGATACATTGGAAGATGAACACATTATTATTCAGGCGATAAATGATGGCCGTCGCCCTATTATCATAACTTCGGTTGGCTTCCATTTGTCCAGCAACAACAATCTCGTCTACGCGGCGAGTGCAAGTTACCTCAAACCCATATCTCTGCCTACCAAGTTGGAAGAGAACGAAAGTAAGGCCTTCTATTTCCTTGCTAAAGCTATGAAGGATAGTTTGCGAAACATGGATGCTGTTATCGAATATGCGTGGGTAGAGGATGCAACAAATAACCGCTACAAAGGGGAAGTCAATAAATCCATTATAGAGACGTTTTGGTATATGCCCCCTTCCCCAAAATAACGGTATTTAGGGTTGAGGTAGACCCCATTAACTACGACAGGATTACACCTTATTTTGACCCCTCTCCTGTCCTAACAATGGGGTCCACCTCAAAATATCTCATCTTTCATATTCCACCTCACACCCCTCCATACTTCCCCTCTGTTGACACTGTTATCAAACCTATCTACACTAGAATACATATATTGTTGAGGTGTGCCCCAAAATGATATGCCCGGTGTGCCGGCAGGATATGATAGTGGTGGAGTACCACAGCATTGAGCTGGACTACTGTACCGGTTGCAAGGGCGTCTGGTTTGACGCCGGAGAGCTGGAGCTGCTCCTGACCGCTTATGCCGGTGAGGAGATGGCGCACTTCCTTCAGGGCGTCCAGGGTGGGGTGGAGGCAGTCTCCGAGGAGAAGAAAAGACGCTGCCCCATCTGCGCGCTAAAGATGCACAAGAAGGCTATGGGCAGCGAGCCGCTAATTACAGTTGACGTATGCGCCCGGCAGCATGGTATATGGTTTGACGGCGGCGAGCTGGGGGTGCTCGTAAAGCACCTGGCTAAGGAGCATCCACAGCCCGGGGACTCCGGCGAGCGGGTGATAGGTTTTCTGGAAGAAGTGTTTACCGCCCCGGATTAGGGCGCGGCATGAGGCACGGTGGGTAAGGTTAAATTATCTCAGGAGGTCTGGTATGTTAGCGTTATGGATAATTATAGGCATCATCGTGGTTATCGGTCTTCCTTTCATCGTTATATATAACGGGCTGGTCAGGCTGCGTAACCAAGTCAAGAACGCCTGGGCGCAGATTGACGTGCAGTTGAAGCGAAGGTATAACCTTATACCCAATCTGGTGGAAACGGTAAAAGGCTACGCCAAGCATGAACGGGAAACGCTGGAGGCGGTTACCAACGCCCGTAACATGGCGCAGCAGGCGGCTTCCTCGGGAGCGGGTGCCCGCGCCAAAGCGGAGGGCGAGCTGAGCTCGGCGCTATCAAGGCTGCTGGCTGTTGTGGAGAGATATCCCGACCTGAAGGCAAACCAGAACTTCCTGGCCCTCCAGGAGGAACTCACCTCTACCGAGAACAAAATAAGCTTTTCGCGCCAGTACTACAACGATTCGGTGCTGCGCTATAACAACCAGACGCAGATGTTTCCGTCCAATATCATCGCCGGCATGACCGGGTTCAAGGCAGGGGAGTTCTTTGAGGTTACGGTAGCTACGGAGAGAGAGGTGCCCAAGGTCAGTTTTACTTAATTAAGGAATAGAGCCGAACATGTGGGATCAGATAAGGTTCAACAAAATAAGGTCTGTTGTGCTGGTAGTCGTCATGGGAGCGCTACTGGTTGCTATCGGCTACGCTATCGGGCTCTACTTCTTCGGTAGCCCCATGGCTGGCTTGATAATAGCGTTGCTGATATGGGTATTTATGAGCATCATCGGCTACTTTCAGGGCGACAGCATATTACTCAGCATGTCGCGGGCAAAGAAGATAAGCCGTGATGACTACCCGCGCCTTTACAACGTGGTGGAGGAGATGAAAATCGCCTCGGGCCTGGAGTATATGCCCAATATCTATATCATAGACGACCCGGCCTTAAACGCTTTTGCTACGGGGCGCAACCCGAAAAGGGCGTCGGTAGCCATAACGTCCGGCCTGCTGCAGAAGCTAAACCGTGATGAGCTACAGGGAGTCATCGGGCACGAGATAGCTCATGTAAAAAACAGGGACGTGCTGCTGATGGCCATGTGTAGTGTGCTGCTCGGCACCATAGTTATCCTGGCCTGGTACGGCTCCCGTTTTCTAATCTTCGGCAGCATAACCGGTTCAAGAAGAAGTTCGTCATCGGGCGGCGGTGGCCAGGCTCAGATAATAATCCTGGTAGTGGCACTGGTATTTATGATACTCGCACCAATCATGGCGCAGTTTATTTATCTGGCCATCTCACGCAAGAGAGAATATCTGGCCGATGCTTCTTCATCTCTATATACCAGGTACCCGGAAGGGCTGGCTTCGGCGCTGGAAAAGCTGGGCGCCTCAACCGGACAGCTAAAATCGGCCAATCAGGCAACGGCGCCCATGTATATTGTTAACCCGTTCCGTAAGAAGGGCATGAAGGCCAGTGACCTCTCCAGCACGCATCCTCCTATATCGGAGAGAATACGCATACTGCGCGCCATGGCGGGCATCTCGGCTGACGAATATAACGAGGCTTACCGCCAGGTGCATAGAAGTCGTAAGGGCCTTATATCGTCTGCGGCGGGGGTAGCCACCGGGGCCGCGGCGCTATCGGCGCGGCCGCCCAGCGAGGCGGTGGATGAGCCGGATGCCACCGAGAGGGCGCGTGAGACTTCAGACGTAATGTGGCGGCTCAATAACTATAAGACTATTGAATGTGAATGCGGTACCAGGTTACGCGTACCCCCCAAATATAAGAAGTCTGAAATCACCTGCCCGCACTGCGGTAGAGTGTACCCCGTCCGGTAGAGAGTCGCGCTTGTGTGTTTGTGTCACGTAGTTAGCTTGACGTCGCTACCGGTAGTCCGGTAAAGCAATCGGTGTAACACACCCGGTATGTTATAGCCCAACCGGACACTCATATTGATAAGAATGTATCTCACCAGCGGGAGGTTAGCCAGCTTACGAAACAGGGTTACCCGCTGCGGAGAGGTGTTGATGTATGCCTCTACATCTTGATAATGCTTTATAGAGACATAGATACCCTTGTTTATTCTGGCGTGCTGTTTAAAAGAGTCTATGTCAAAAAGCTCGTCTTCAAAAATTATATCACCGCTCCTGAACTCGTAGCAGCGGAATTTTACCCGGTTCAGGATTTTGGTGTTAATCAGCAGGCAGCCGCCGGCAAACCTGAGCTCACCCCGGGGCGGGAAGCGATAGCCGCTCCAGAGGACGTCATAGCCCCGTATCTTATCTCTTAGTATATGAACGACATCTGGTTCATATGTCATATCGCCGTCAGCCAGCAGAATGTAATCTGCCTTATTGGATAACGTGTATTGGCGCAGGGCTTCCCGGCCACAGGCTATGTTCCACACGCGGCTCCGTGCCTGAGCGGGCTTTACCGTTTTATAAAGTAATACCTCTCCTTTAACATGGTGTTGCCGGATTCGTTCCTTTAGCTCGGAAGCGAAATCGGCTTCATCGGTAGCCAGGGTGAGGCTGCAAGCGGGATAGGATTCCTGGATTTGGCGCTGGTTCGTAAGGAATTTATCCAGCAGAAAAGAGGTGCGCCGGCAAATCAGAGTGCCCACGATAATAGCTGGCTTATTAGTATTGGTCATAGCGTTTGCCATGGCAACATAAATGGCCGGAATATTGTAAATGTGTGCCTGAATATTAAGCGACCGGGATATATAGCAAATACACTTTAAGTAATAAGCTTGGAATTGTCAAGAAATTATGTAATTTACATAAAATATGGTGGCCAATCAGAATAAGGCTACTTCTTCCGGGGTCAGCTTACGAATATGGCCTTCCTTTAGGTCTCCCAGGTCCAGATGAGCTATCCGTACCCTCTTGAGCGCCAGGACAGTGTGTCCCAGCGCTTCAAACATACGCCGTATCTGGCGCTTTTTCCCCTCATGTATGGTTATGCTGTAATCAAACGGAGGCATATTATTTATTGCCCTGACTGCGGCCGGATAGGTCATGCCGTCCTCAAGGGCAATGCCGTGCTTAAGCTTATCTATTTCGTGAGGTTTTAGGCGGTTGTTTATATATACCAGGTATTCTTTCTGGTGCTCAAACCGGGGATGAGTGAGTCGGTAGGTAAATTCGCCGTCATTGGTAATGAGCAGGATGCCGGTGGTATCCTTGTCCAGCCTGCCTACCGGGTGTAAATTCATGGCGCCATATTTCACGGGCAATATGTCCAAGACTGTTTTCCGCCCCATGCTATCGACGGTAGTGGATAAAATGCCTCTGGGTTTATTAAGCATGAGATAAACCGTTGGATCGTGCTTGAGCTCGATTATTTTATCGTCTATAGATATATAATCGGTCTCTAAGTTGACCGGATGGTTGAAATTTTCTATCACTGTGCCGTTTAACTTTACCCGGCCCTGCCGTATCATATCCGCCGCCCATCTTCGAGGGCCTGTACCGGAACGGGTAATAGCTTTAATTATTGGTGAAATCATCTCTGTAGTCCGTCTGGTTCATAATAGGGCAGGGTGATAGATAGAAAATACTATGCTCTATCCATAGCCAGTATAGCACTGAAATGCTGCTGCCATCTATCTTGATTGGTGGCTTCGTACTATGCATTGTATAATAATAGCTAACAGTTAGGGGTAGTATATTATGTGTGCAGCGGACCTCATACTCGCCGGAGCTAACGTGATAACCATGGACCCTGTTTGTCCCGGGGCACAGATAGTAGCTATAGAGGGTGACAGCGTATCCTCTCTAGGTAGCGGCAACGACATAAAAAAAATGAAGGGTGATAAGACCCGGGTAATTGACTGCGGCGGTAGAACAGTGTTACCTGGCTTTAATGATGCGCACTGCCATGTATTCTCGTTTGTCAGGAAGCTGCTTAGCCTTGATTTAAGTCCGTCTGCAGTTCGTTCCATAGAAGACATCAAGAAAATAGTCGGCGAAAAAGCGTGCAATACACCTTCGGGGCAGTGGATTAGCGGGACTGACTATAATGAGTTCTACCTTGTCGAGAAGCGTCATCCCAATCGCTGGGACATAGATGAAGCAGCACCCTACCACCCGGTAATGTTAACGCACCGCTCACTGCACGCCTGCGTGCTGAATAGTCCGGCTCTTGCTCTGGCCGGTATTACGCGCGAAACAGAGGCCCCGCCCGGCGGGTTTATTGAAAGGGACATTAATACCGGGGAACCGAACGGTATATTGTTGGAGATGGTGGGTCATATCAGGGAAGGCGTTATTTCGTCACTTTCGGAAGCAGAGATGGAGAAGGGAATAAGTCTGGTAAATAGCCATTATCTGTCGCGCGGTGTTACTTCGCTGCAGGACGCGACGGTAGTAAATGACTATAACCGGTGGCAAAAATTCAGCTACCTGAGCAGCTCAGACAGATTGCAAAGCCGGTTATATATGATGTTTGGTATGGAGGCCATGGAGCGGTTTGAGGCGGAGGGGCTGGCTTACGGGGCGGGTGATAAAAGGCTGCGGTTGGGTGGGTTAAAAATAATATTGAGTGAGGCTACCGGTGAACTGAAGCCGTCAGTATCAGAGCTAAAACGGCAGGTGCTGGCTATAGACGAGGCTGGCTTTCCGGTAGCTATCCACGCTGTGGAGCAGCGGAGCGTTGAGGCAGCCATATCGGCGCTGGAATATATCTGGAACCAGACCTCTAAGCCCCGTAAGCGTCACCGCATTGAACACTGCTCACATTGCCCCCCATATTTACTCACGAGGCTAAAAAAGCTACCGGCGGTAATTGTCACGCAGTCACCTTTCGTCTATTTCAGCGGCGAGCGGTACCTGGGTACGTTACACGAAAGACACCTGCGCTGGCTGTATCCCTTCAGGTCGCTCATTGATAGCGGTGCCATAGTCGCCGATAGCTCGGATTGCCCGGTAGTACCGGCAGAGCCGTTAGCCGGCATATACGCGGCTGTTACCCGGCAGGCGGAGTCCGGACAGCAGCTGCCGCCGGAGGAATCCATAACTGTTTATGAGGCGCTGGCTATGAACACCATAAATGCCGCTCATGCCTCCGGTGAAGATACTATAAAAGGCTCCATTACACCGGGTAAACTGGCTGACCTGGTAGTACTGAGCGATGATCCGCTTAAATGTCCTGCCGGGGCGCTAAAGGACATAAAAGTAGAGATGACGCTGGTTGGCGGTAAGGTGGTCTGGGAGGCTTAGGGTATAGGTGGGAGAATTCCGCTACATACTGGATGCGGCTAAAGTATCTAGCCGATAATACCGTCATCAATGTATTTATTGTACTCCGCATCGCTCATGCCCAAAAGCTCCTGAAATACGTAGCGGTTATCCTTGCCCAGAAGGAGTGTCGACTTTTCAGGGCGGGCATAACCTGGACTCCGACCCACAGCTCAGACACCGAAATTTCTACTGGACACTGGATCATACCGATATCGGTGATTTACCTATACCGGCATGCTGGCCAAGATGTCAGAAACGCCTTACGAAATAAAGAGGGCTCCCATGCTGGGCGAACATACGGAATATGTATGCACCGAGTTTTTCGGCATGTCTGACGAAGAGTTTGTCGAGCTCATAGCGGATGGTGTTTTTGAATAAAATAAGAAAGCTGGAATATTACTAGCCGCACCGGTATTCTAGTCGGCTACGGCTTGATTCAGTTCAATGCCGGTGTGAATGATAGCCAGGTGAGTGAGTGCCTGGGGGAAATTTCCCAGGGCTTCTCCGGTAACCGGGTCAACCATTTCTGAAAACAGTGATAGATGGTTACCGTAGCCCAGCAGTTTCTCATACAGGGATACGGCTTCATCCAACCTGCCCAGGCGGAGCAGGATTCTGACCAGCCAGAACGAGCACCACAGGAATGCCCCTTCCGAGCCGCTAAGCCCGTCATCGGTACGGTCGGTTAGATACCGGCGCAAAAGACCGTGGTAGTCAAGTTCCTTTACGGTCTGTTCAATGGTAGCCATCATACGCTCGTCAGATACGGGCAGAAATCCGAAAAGCGGTATAAGAAGGTTACTCGCGTCCATAGTCTGAGTATCGTAGTGCTGGGTAAAAGCCCCGCGCCCGGAGTTCCAGCCTCTATTTAGAATATCGTGGCGAATATTCTCAGCAGTTCTTTGCCAGCGTTTGATGTTCTTAGTATGTCCCAGTCTCAGCGCTATTTTTATGCCCCGGTCTACGGCTACCCAGCACATCACCTTGGAATGCACAAAGTGATAGGGCCCACCCCTTACTTCCCAGATGCCGTTATCGGGCAGTTGCCATAGTAAAGCAGCAGCATCAACAAAGGTGGCCAGCAGCCCCCAGGCGCGGCGGCTCAGGTGTCCACCATTATCAAGGTGGTTGTTGGCTGCCTGGAGCACTTCACCGAATACATCGAGCTGGCGCTGCCCGTAGGCGGCGTTGCCTATTCTTACCGGTCGGGAACCGCGGTACCCCTTTAAGTGAGTCAGTGTATGTTCCTGAAGAGGGTTCTTAAAATCAATATTATAGAGAATCTGAGCTTTGGGTCCGCACTTATCGCATACACTGAGCAGCCACTTCATGAAGCCGCGGGCTTCTTCGTTGTGTCCTAGGTAGGACAGGGTATCAATGGTCAGTGAAGCGTCACGGAGCCAGGTATAACGGTAGTCCCAGTTACGCACTCCGCCGATTTCTTCGGGAAGAGAGGTGGTGGGAGCGGCGATGACGGCTCCGGTAGGGGAATATACCAGCAGGTGCAGTGCCAGGTAAGACCGGGCTATAGTATCCCGCCATTTGCTGGGGAAGAGGCACTCTCTGGATAGCTGCTGCCAGTAACGGGTAGTGCTGTTCATCTTGTTAACGGAATCGTAGCTATTGAACGGGCGGGGTCTATTGGAGCCGTAGCGGATGACAAAACCGGCGGATTGTCCCTGGCGCATGTTGAATCGGGCAAGGGCCTCGTGTTCATGAACGGTAAAGGGTACGGTAGCTGATAGGGCTAATATTTCAGATCCCAGCTCGGCTACTATACCGTGAATTTTTATACTCAGCCGGGTATGAGACCGGGCATAGTCCATCCTGGGCTCGAATACGGCTTCCAGGGCTACTTCACCTTCGCTGCAATCTACCAACCGGTGGATCTCATTTAGACGGACAGGTCTACCACGAGCATCCAGGTAGCAGGGCATAAAATCGGTTACGGTAACTCTGCCGCTACCGGTCTCAAGGGTCATTTGCAGCACGTTCGTATCGTGGATATAGGATTGGTGTGACACGGATGGCAGTACGGTTCTAATCTGGAACCGGCCGCCTCTTTCATCATCCAGCAGGGCAGCGAAGATACTCGCCGCATCGAATCTGGGCAAGCAGCACCAGTCAATAGAGCCGTCTCTGCCTACCAGGGCGGCAGAGAGCATATTGCCGATTATCCCGTAATCGCTTATTGGCTTGTAGGGCATTATGGCAATATCTCCGGATATCAATACCCCAAAATTACGGTTATTATACAGTTCCGGAACAGATATACATTGTCTGGCAAGGGATAACGGTTTGTCAATACTATAATAAATATGTCTCCAGGAGATGCTAACAGCGCCAATAATACTTTACATAAGGGTTATGAAAGGCGTTAAATATATTGGCATAAAGGCGACATACACATTCAAGCCCATCTTGACCGGTCTATCCACCTGTTTTAGAATGAACCGGGAACTATGAAAATCGGCTGGAATTTTACGTCTATACGTTGCCAGTTCACATCCGGACATTTACTTACGGTAATATCTTTGCTGGTCTACAGTCAAAGTGTCATGGCGGTGTAAATTTATTCCTCTATGTAATTTGTGTTCAAAAAGCACTGCTCTTAGATAATAATGGCGTTTGGTAAGGATTGGTGGTGGAGAGTGGGGAAGTACTATGGTAGAAGAGATAAAGGGCTGAGGATGTGTTATGGTGCTCCGTAAGTCAGTATCAGGTATGTCCTGTATCGTTCACAACAATAATGGCTATATGACCTGTCATTACTGTAACAGGGTAGACTGCCAAATGCGGCGTGGAAATAATTAGGCGGTATAGAGCTGTTCCCGGCTAAACCGGCTATATAATAAGATAAACCATTAGCGCTCAAGTATGAACAGGCGTTATTGCGAAGCTGTAATACGGATTTACGGGGTGTGCTATGTACGAGAGTGAAGTTGATGACGAAGGCGTAGCAGGCGTCCTTCGTAGGACGAATGGGCTTAGTGGTAAGTTTGATAATGTAAGACGGTACTGGGAAGATGGCGGGGCACGTCTATATATACAGCCACATCTGCAGGAACTGGTAGACCGCAGGCAGGAAGAGGGGAGAGGGCTGCGTATACTAGATATGGGTTGTGGTGTTGGTGATGGTTATGAACTGCTCAGGTCGGTGAAGAGAAGTGATGCCAGACTCTCGGCTCATGATAATGTGGTTATTAAGGATGGGTTGCTGAACTCATACCAGGGAATTGATATTAACCCCAGGTTTATAGCTGAAGCCAACACAGTATACAGAGAACGGCCGGAAATAACCTTTGTCCACGCGGATTTCAACGAAATTGATCTGGAAGCCGATGAACCATATGATATATATATATTTGCCTTTGGTACGCTCTCTCACTATAGCCTTGAAAAGAGTGTGGAGCTTATTTCCAGGCTGGGTCAACACGGCAGGGATGGCTCGCTCATTTTGGCCGATTGGCTCGGACGGTTTTCCTGTGAGTGGGAAACACTCTGGAATAATGACCTGAGCCGGGAGCAATGGCTGGAACTAAAATTGACCGGTAGCCGAAGTCAAAGAGAAGATGGCTATGGTGGGTCTGACCGCATGAAACTGGCGCTCCTTTCCAGACAGGAGGTTATAGATATCCTGAGCGGTGCCAGAGAAAAGTCCGGGGTCAATATAATGCTGAGGCGGCTCTACGACCGTTCGGTGCTGGTCGGGCGTGAGCTTGATGTAAACGGAGATGATACATGCACTGAGACGCTTCGGAAGCAGGTAAACTCCCTGTTTGAGCCAAATATCAGGACTAATCTTGAAGACCTCATAGTTGACTATAGGCCGAGGGAAGGTTTCCCGATTATAAACGAGTTTTACACCATGTTCCAGCGAGGATGGAATGACCTGGTAGATTACGTAATAGCCAATCTCAGGTATTACGATTCCTTTGGCACCAGTCCGCGTCCCGAGGTAGGCCAGCATCATTCGCTGTTACAAAGGAAAATAATGACTGAAATGGGGCGTCTTATCGCCAATATATACTATTCTGAAGTGGGAGATGTCCGGGCTAATACTATTGAGCCCCATTTTGGATACGTGCTGAGAGAGCTTGAGATGAGCCTGCAGCAGGGCTTGGGATGCGGGAGCGGCATAACGGCTATACTGGAGCTAAAAAAGTGATGCGGTCTATTTAGTTGCTTCTTAGCAAAGTGTGCAGGCAACATGTTTTATCTGGTATTGAGCCGCTATATGTTGAGCAAGGATAGAAAATGGATTATACCAGAGCACAGATAATATTTGAAAACCGTCACGATGCCGGTAGACAACTGGCGGCCGAGCTAAGCGAATATAGCAACAGCTCTGCTGTGGTGCTCGCTATACCCAACGGCGGGGTGCCTATAGCGCTGGAAATAGGCAATACGCTCAAAATAGATTTTGACCTGGTTATTTGCCGCAAGATACCCATGCCTCTTAACCCGGGAGTTGGGTTTGGCGCCGTGGTTGATGACGGTACCCTCATACTCAACGAGGAGGCGGTAGCCCGTATCGGCTTAAACCGGCAGCAAATAGAGTACGAGGCCAGCCGAGTCCGGGCAGATATAAAACAGCGGAGCATGCTCTATCAGGCAACGCGGCCGCTGGTAAGTATGACCGGGAAAGCGGCCATAATTGTAGATGACGGGCTAGCTTCCGGGTATACTATGATGGCAGCGGTGCAATCGGTGCGTCACCGACGGCCCAGGGAAATTGTCGTGGCGGTACCTGTCGCCTCGGCGAATGCTTTTGCCAAGCTTGAGGGTGCCGCCGATAAAGTAGTAGCCTGCGCTCGGGCTTTAATGCCCAACTACCATATATCAGATTTCTATCAGTACTGGCAGGACTTGAGCGATAATGACGTAATTCGTTACTTAAAGCAGTGGCAGACCCGTCACTTCCGCTGAGACTTCATCTTACCGGCTATGTGGCCGGTAAGTCTCGTATTTCGCTTTCAGGTTTCACAAGCCCTTTCTTAATATAGTAACCGCTATAGCCGACCTTGGCCCAGTCCATAAAAAGGGAGAATTGTGGTGACCGGCCGGGTAAATAACCTTCTACAATGCTGCTAAACCTGCCTTTTATCTGCTCCAGATTCTCACCGTTTTGAAGTGCCTGAAGTGTGATATCTCCCCATGATTTGACGTTTTCTGCGGCAACATCCAGGCACCTGGCAGCGTCATGGCTAATACCGTAATGGCTGAATAAAATCAAGGAGGGCTCAAGCTCTTTCAGGCGTCTGATAGTATCAAGTACTACGTCAACGTCATAGACGGGCGGGGATACAGTCGGCAGCAGCATGATTTCTTCACCGGGCAGCAGATAGCCTAGAGCCTCGCCACAGAACAACTCGCCGCCTTCAGCATCAAAGATGCAAATATGATGCCTGGCATGGCCCGGGCTATAAACTACGGACAGGCTGCGTTTGCCGAGATTGATAGTTTCGCCTCCCTTAACCTGGACTATTCGTTCTTCGGGGACAGGGATGGCCTCTCCAATTTCAGATTCAAAGTCATCGCCCCAAGAGTCTTTAGTAGCAGCCATCATTTTCTCCGGGTTAACCAAGTGCCTGGCGCCTTTCTCATGGGCAATTATCTTGGCTTCGGGTGCGTACTGTGCTAAATGACCCGTGCCGCCGCAGTGGTCGGCATGAATATGTGTCGGAATAATGTATGATAGTGTACTTGCGTCGTAGCCGAGTTTGCCGAGCCCCTCTATTACGTTGGGAATAAACCTCGCCGGGCCCGGCTCAATAAGGGTCGGTTTATCACCGTCTATGAAAAATGCCTGAAAACGGTATATCGAGTCTTCTGGGTGGTGAGCAATCATATATATATTTTCGGCTACCTCTGATACAAAATCCAAGATATCGTTCTCCCTTCCGTAAACTGAAAAAACTTGTGGTTACCATCAAAAACCGTAGTCCTCCCATCTTTTCTGCACGAAATTTACCATCTCAGGCAGCGGTTCATTGCAAACCGGGGGTAATCTTCTGTCTCCCCATTCCTTATTAACCGGGTGGGTAACCCAGTCTACCGTAGCGTCAATGACCATCTTGTTCTGCAAGGCTGCACCGTACTTCAGCTCATCTATTGCCTGCGATGAGTAGGCCGGATCCAGTTCTCCCAGCTCCATAGGGAATACAATAACGTTCCGTACCGGGTCAACATGGAGAAGCATAGCCCGGAATAGCTCCGCCGGGTTATTAATATTGACGTCCTCTTCCACGACTACGACTATCTTGGCGGAATTCATGCCCAGCCTCGTTCCCCAGAGAGCGGCGGCTACGTGCCTTGCCTGCCCCTGGTAGGTCTTGTGAATTTTAACGGCGGTTACCGGTGTGGGTACCACGTCCAGGACACCACTAATTCCCTGCATTTCCAGAGCGTTCCACATGATGCCGGCGAGTCCCATGGACATGGCGGCGCCGTCATCGGAGACAACGACACCGGGTTTGGAGATGCCGGTCAAGGCGCCGGTATAGACCGGGTCATTTCTATAAGTGATACAGTCTACCTTTATTAGCGGCCTTTCGCGCCGTTCACCGTAGTAGCCGAATACCTCGCCGTAAGGCCCTTCCATCTCGTAGCTTGACGGGTCGGTGGACATGCTGCCCTCAATTACTATCTCGGCCGAACTGGGCACGAGCAGGTCCGAGGTCTCACACTTACAGAGCGGCACCGGTTCCTGCCGGATAGCTCCCATGGCTTCGTACTCGCTGACGCTGGTCAGGGGAATAGCCGCGGTAAATACCATCGCCGGGTCCCAGCCGTAAACCACGGCTACGGGCATGGGCTTGCCCATCGCTCTATACTTGTCGTAATGGACGCCCCAGCCTTTAGCTGGTATAAACAGCACGCCAATTTTGTCCCGGCCCAGTATCATGCCGCGGTAAAGACCGACGTTGTGGCTACCGTCTTCCGGGTCCCTGGTCACCACGCCGCACCAGGTATTGATATAGCGCCCGCCGTCAAGAGGGTGCCACTTGGGTACCGGAAGCTGGAACAGGTCTATATCACTGCCCTTAATAATGTTTTCTTTAACCGGGCCGGTAGCCACGTTTACCGGCGTAAAGGGCTCTTTTAAACGTTTACGCAGTAACTTAAGTACCTCGGTACGCGGAGTGCTCCGGGGTAAGCCGAGCATAAGGGCGATACGGCTGGTCTTGGCGAGGTCCCCGGCGAGAAGTTTACTGCACCAGGTAGACTCGTGGTCCTGGATATTCTCGAATAGTGTTGCCGGCCCTCTGTTTACCATGACCTGACGGCGTATTTCGGCTATCTCACCGTCCCAGTTAACCCGTGTCTTAATTCGCTTAAGCTCACCTTCTTTTTCAAGCGTATCTATCCAGGCTCGCAAGTCTCTAGCCATTTTAATGCTCTCCTTAGCTCATATTAAAATACAGGGCGCATTCTCTTTCTGAAGTAGTAACCGGAAAGGAGACCAAACAGCAGGCCGCCTACATGCGCCTGCCAGGCGATGCCAGGGAAAAATGACAGTATCAGACAGCCCCCGATTACCGCTATCCAGAGCGGCATGGCCACCGGTAGGGGGAATATATATACCCTGGATTTGGGTATCAGCACGGCAAGCACCCCGCCCAGCGCAAAGATGGCACCGGAGGCACCGACGGCTATAGTCAGATAATCTATACCCCATATATAGCCGAGGAGCAGGTACAGCAGGTTCCCGCAGATACCGCCGATGAAGTATACGGTGAGAAACCGGCCGGTGCCGATAAGCCGGTAGACATAGGTGCCGAAGAAAAAGAGGGTGTACATATTGGCGATAATATGGCCGAAACTGCCGTGCACGAAGAGGTTGGTCAGGATAGTCCACGGCCGGCCCGAGAACGTGGCCGGGCTGAGCCCGAGTGTGTAAATTATATCCCGCTGAATAAGGGTGGCTATAAATACGATTAGATTTAAGATTATGAGGAAGGCCACCGGGGACAGCCTGAAACCCTGCATGTTTCTAAAAGCCATAATTTAACTACGTAATTATAATTATAAGATTTGCTGGTGTCTGCCGAGTTACTGTTTATGATAGCATAAATCAGCTGCCTTTGAATATCGGCTTTCTATTATGCGTGAACGCCGTTATACCTTCGTTAAAGTCATCGGTGCCCAGGAGAAAGTTAAACAGTCTCATGTCCAGCTCGAGTCCCTCAGCGAGGCTCATATCGGTGCCGTTTATCATGGCTTCCTTGGCGGCACGGACAGCCAGTGGCGCTGCTTCGGCAATTATACGAGCATATTCTTCGGCAGTGGCTATGAGTTCAGGAAGCGGCACTACTTTGTTGACCAGTCCCACCCGGTAGGCCTCGGCGGCATCTATCGGTTGGCCGGTAAGTATCATCTCGGCGGCTATAGCGCGCGGTACGAAGCGGGTCAGCCTCTGGATACCGCCCTGGCCGGGAATGGTCCCAGCTTAACATCCGTCAGGGCAAAGGAGGCGTTTTCCGAAGCTATTCGGAGGTCACAGGCTAGAGCTATCTCAAAACCGCCGCCGATACAACTGCCGTTCACGGCGGCGATGAGCGGCTTATAGACATTATTGCCGCGCGCCAGGCTGGTGGGGAAAGCCCACGGCCTGGTGCGTATCTCTCTCAGGTAGGGGAGCAGGTTTTTAATGTCGGCACCGACACAGAATGCCTTATCGCCCGCGCCGGTGATGATGGCCACCATCAGCTTATCATCGTTCTGAAAATCCATGAGGGCTTCGTTGAGTTTATCTATGACCGGCATGTTGATGGCGTTGTGCACGCGGGGACGGTTGAGCGTGATTAAGGCAATGTTATCTCTCTTTTCGTATATAACCGGCATGGAAGACCCCCGTAAGTAATTTTAGCCTCTATTTTATAGGAGACGGCACGTGCTGTAAAATGGCGGGGAATATAGTTTACATAATGTGGTGTTAAACAATGTGGATAGAAGGGGAGAAGTTCAGGTAAGCCTGATGATTAATTTTGTATAGTATATTAATGATATTTAGCACTTTGCGCCTAATAAGGCGGTATAATGTATGAAATTTCCGGAGGTGAACTACTTATGAGTATCATTTTACTTTGGTTATTATATATATCGCCTGTTTTGTTAATCATTTGTATGGTAGTTTTCAGGTATTCGTTTACTCTACAACAGGCAGGAATAATTGCTTCAATTTTCACAATAATACCTGCCATGTTTAAGTTACTTCAAATAAAATGTAAGGTAAGAACTGAGGGAAACCAAGCCATAATAGACTTGCAAAATTTCTTTATGAGAAGAAATCATAAAAATATTGCAGATTGGTTCCGTAGACACCAATATAAAAATGAACGTTATTTTAATGAGAGTATTTATATTATTGCTATTTTGTCTTTCTTTTCAGGACAATTAATGCAATTAATAGCAACCTTCATTTATCCTTAACTTCCTAATTACATATAGCAGGGGATTATTTGTAGAATATAGGCAATATATGGTTGACGTATCACATAACATATATTGTGCGAACCATTATTATACAATAGTATACTTAACATAATAATAACACTCCGGCGCATATAATTATTATGCGTGATAACCCCCGGTAATGACGGCACTTAACTGGCCCTCGAATATCATCTCAACCGTAGAACTCATTATTCCACCATCCGTTGGTTTGCCTGAGCATAACTCGTGGTGATGATGACTTACGGACTAAGTACACCGGCTCCCCGGTTATTAATAATAAGATTATCAAGTTCTATAATAGTTAACCGGTGTAAAACTTTAGGTAAAGAGATAAAAAGAAGCCTCAAAATGCGAATGCTGCTACGGCAATTAATATGAATCCACACCGGTAACTATTTAAAGCCCCAGATTTTGATTTGAGAGCGTCTGTCTTGGAGGCCTGTCTTTTCAGACTGCCGGATAGATTGACAAAGGAGGCTCATAAAAGCTAAACTCACAACAATCATATATATTAACAAAACCTTCATTGAAAAAGGAGGCTGGGGACATCTATGGAGAAACATGATGTGGTCATTGTCGGCGGCGGTCACAACGGTCTAATTGTAGCCGCCTATTTAGCCAGGGCCGGTATGGACGTCTGCGTGGTGGAGAGACTGGACAAGGTCGGTGGCGGTGTCGTTAGCCGGGAAGTTACCCTGCCCGGTTTCAAGCAGGACGTTTGCTCCGTGGTGCACGGCTCCATACAGGCGAACCCGCTGATAGGTAAGGATGAGCTGGGGCTGATGTCAAAGTATGGACTGAGCTACTATACCCCCGATATACAGATGGCCTTTGTCTATCCCGATGATAGCTCACTGATTGTTTACCGGGATATAGATAGAACATGCGAGTCAATACGTCAGTTCTCCAAGCGCGATGCCGACATGTACCCCAAGTTCTGCGAATATTCAAGGCAGATAATAAAGGCGGGACAGATTGCCTATTTCTCACCGGCGCCTCCTTTTGGCAGGATGGTTTCTTTCCTGGATGCCAGTGAAATGGGCAGAGAATATTATCGTGTTATTATGTCAAGTGGAGTGGATATTGCCGAGGAATGGTTTGAAAGCGAGCAGATGATAGGCGCTTTGACCAGGTGGGTTTGTGAGAACCTCTATAGTGCTCGTGATAAAGGCAGCGGCAACTATATTAACAGCTTCCCCTTTTTCCACGCCCGCGGTATGGGGATACCCATTGGAGGCTCCGGTGCATTGAGCGAGGCGCTGGAAAGCTGTATCAAGGATAACGGCGGTACGGTAAAGACAAATGCTACCGTTACCGGTATCAAGGTAGAGAAAGGCGAAGCCAAAGCCGTTATACTGGAAAATGGCGAAGAGATAGCGGCGAGCAAAGCCATTATTTCCAACCTTAATGTAAAACAGCTTTACCTGGAGCTTATAGATGCCGGTGATTTGCCGGAAGGCTTTACGGAAAGAGTGAGACGTATTAAACAAGGTAATGTGGCGGTACTTCTCCAGCTTTTCGCCCTGAACGAAGCACCGCAGTACAAGGCCGGCGGTGATGCCAACAAGGCATCCAACCTGGTCTTTGTACCCTCTACGGAAGAGTTACTCCGCGGTATGGATGATGCCTATTATGGAATAACAGATGTGAAATCGCCTTCGGTATTCTGCAATTCGCTCTACGATTCAACAAGAGCGCCGGAAGGCAAGCATACCCTTTATATCTATCACCTAGAACCGTATGACCTGAAGGATGGCGGGGCTGCAGCCTGGGATGAGATAAAGGAGAAAGCGGCGGACAGCGTGCTGGCTACGGTACAAAAACATACCACCAACATGGACAGCAACAACATACTGGACCGCTGGGTCTCCACACCCCTTGACTTCTCCCGCTACAATCTTTCCTGGATAAAGGGTGATTACAATCATTTTCCGCTTTCGGTAACGCAGAGCTACGGCAACAGACCGCTGCCCGGCTGGGGTAACCTCAGGACACCGCTGGAGAAGCTGTATATATGCGGGCCGAGCGCCCATCCCGGCGGTGGAGTGTGGGGTGGTGGCCGGGCTACGGCGCAGGTTGTCATGGAGGAACTGGATATCGATTTTAGAAAGGTCGTATCGAAGTAATGAAAAAAAATGTCCTATCACTACTGGACGATAACGGGGAGATAGCGGCTGCCTTTTACTCGGTGAGACGTGAAGGCGACAAGCTGATTTTTGATACGAAGGCGCTTGACGTTATGCGAGTGGATATGATTGTTACGCCGGCGGAAGCCTTAAAAGCGGTTAAGATAGTATTTTCCTGGCCTGTTATTTCCTTTGTGCTGCTGCTCCCCTATTTTCTCATCAGGAAGAAGCCGGCCGAAAATAAGAATAAATAGTCACGGATAAAAACGTGAGCAATATAATATGGATTACACGACTTCGGCAAGTATGCCGCCAATTATATTGAGGAGATTTGACAGCCCCCATTTCTTCACCGCTGATACGGGCACTGTGTTTGGGGCTTCCATATCATTGTTGCTGAAGAGATGGCGATAAGTTTCGTTCTCGTCCCAGTCCCTATCGCTATCCGCCAGCAGGTCAATCTTGTTAAGCGCGGTAATCCTGGGCTTATCGGCAACCTCAAGGTCAACCAGGATATCTTCTACTGCCTGGCACTGTGCGTAAGCGTTTTTTGATGCCATATCAACGACATGCAACACCACGTGGGCTTCGGCCAGTTCCTCCAGTGTAGCCCTGAAGGCGGCTAGCAGGGCTACCGGCAGCTTTCTTATGAAACCAACGGTGTCGGTTATTAATATTGCCCTACCGTTGGGCAGAGTGAGTCGCCTCGTGGTCGGGTCCAGTGTAGCAAAGAGCTTGTCCTCAGCCGAAACATCGGACTGGCTCAGAGCATTCAGCAGGGTGCTTTTACCGGCGTTGGTATAGCCGACTATAGCTACCATGGGAATACCGCTCTTTTTACGTTTCTGGCGGTATAACTGGCGGTGTTTCCGTATCTGCTCTATCTGTCCCTTGAGACGTTGTATCTTCTGGTTTATGATACGCCGGTCGGTCTCCAGCTGTGATTCGCCGGGCCCCCTGGTGCCAATGCCGCCGCCCAGCCTTTCCAGGTGGCTCCACTGCCCGGCGAGACGGGGCAGTATATATTTATGCTGTGCCAGTTCCACCTGCAACTGGCCTTCCCTGGTACGCGCATGCCTGGCAAAAATGTCCAGGATTAAAGCGGTGCGGTCAAGTATCTTTACTCCCAGCGAGTTTTCAATGTTTTGCTGCTGCAGTGGTGATAGCTCATCATCAAAGATAACCAGGTTATAGTCCAGACTGTCTTTAAGCACGATAAGCTCTTCTAGCTTACCTTTGCCCAAGTAGAAGTTTTTTGTTGGTGCCGGCAGTTGCTGGATGAGCCTGCCGACTACACTTGCCCCGGCAGTCCCCGCCAGCTGCGCCAGTTCGTCCAGGGAACTTTCTACTGACCAGGCACCGTATGTTTTTCTCGTGGCTACTGCCACCAGGAAAGCTCTTTCTGCCGAGGAGCAGGTAGGAACCGTTGCTTTAGAAATAGTGCCCCCCCCCTACATTATGTAAAGATTATTTTCCCCGTTTCTGGCGGTGTTTCATGTTGTACCACTCTGACAGTCGTGATAGCCCTTTCACCAGCTGAGCGTCAGGCGTGGTCAATGATATGCGGATGTAACCCTCGCCATTACTGCCGTAGCCTATCCCGGGTGTTACTACGACACCCACCCTGTCCAGCAGCTCGTTGGCAAACTCCATGGAGGTATAACCTTCCGGGACATTGCCCCATATATAAAGTCCAGCCCCTGGCGACCTGGCCATGATACCGATACTGTTTAACATCTCAATAATAAGGTCACGGCGTCTCTGGTAAATTTTATTATGCTCTTCGATGCAATTCTGAGAACCGGTAAGAGCCTCAATAGCAGCGTACTGGATAGCCTGAGGTACCCCTGAATCCAAATTTGATTTTATTCTCTTTAAGGCATCAATCATCTCAGCGTTACCCACCGCCATGCCTATCCGCCAGCCTGTCATATTATAGCTTTTGGACAGCGAATGAAACTCGATGCCTGTATCCATGGCGCCCTTTGCCTGAACAAAGCTTACCGGACGGTAACCGTCAAAGGTGACTTCGGAATACGGTCCATCGTGACAGATAGCAAGACCGTGTTTATCGGCGAAGGAAACTGCTCTATTGAAAAAATCCAGGTCTGCGGTAGCGCCGGTAGGATTATTGGGGTAGCTTAGCCAGAGCAGCTTGGCACCTGCTAATATATCCTCCGGTATGGCATCAAATTCGGGCAGGAAATCATTCTCTTCTTTAAGGGGCATGTAATACGGCTTGCCCCCGGCGAATACGGTACCAATGGCGTAAACGGGGTAGGCGGGGTCAGGCACCAGCGCTATGTCGTTACTGTCTATAAAGCACAGAGCGATATGAGCGATACCCTCTTTAGAACCAATTAGCGGCAGCACTTCTGAGTCAGGGTCAAGCGAGACTTCAAAGCGTTTACGGTACCATTCAGCGATCGCTTTTCGTAGTTCCGGCAGTCCCTCAGTCTCCGGATAGCGGTGGTTGGCCGGGTCTCTTGCTGCCTGGCACAGTCTTTCAATGATATGCCCCGGCGTGGGAATATCCGGGTCACCTATGCCAAAACTGATAACATCTTCACCACGTGCTTTTCTTTCAGCAATTTTCTTGCTTATCTGTACAAACAGATAGGGAGGTAAATTTTTAACCCTGCTGGAAAACTCCATATTTATATCACCTCATAACGGCCAGTCACCGGTAAATACGATTTCAGCCGGGCCACTCAGATATACTTCGCCGCTACCGTTCCATTCCAACTCCAGCGTACCACCGGGTAGTCTCACGTTAACATTGTTATCAACATAGCCCTTCAGTTGTGCCGTAACGGCTATAGCACAGGCACCGCTGCCGCAGGCGAGTGTCTCCCCTACCCCGCGTTCCCAGACACGCGCTTCTATATTGCCTCGGTCTATAATCCTGGCTACTTCAAAGTTAATACGTCTGGGGAATATCTCAAGGTGCTCCACTTCGGGGCCAACCTGAGATAGCGGGAAATAGGATACCGCGTAGGAGCAGAAATGGACGGCGTGGGGATTACCCATGGAGACAAAGCCAAGTGACAGCTCCTCGCCATCTACGGTAATATTATATTCCGTAATAGCCTTCGTATCTACCTGGCCGTGCTCCGCTTTATCTATTATTACGGGAATATCTGCTGCTCTAAACTCCGGTTTGCCCATACCGATTTGAATCTTTTTTATATCGTCATGCTCGTAATATAGCCTAGCTTGCCTTGTGCCTGACACCGTTTCTACAGTCATTCCGCTGGCCCTGGCGGCAACCATCCCCTTTTCAATCACATACTTGATCGTGCATCTCAGCCCGTTACCGCAGGCCTGGGCTTCAGAGCCGTCAATATTAAAGATGCGCATTTTGCAGTTGGCACTGACTGAAGGCAGTACCAGCAGCAAGCCGTCAGCACCTATGCCGAAGTGGCGGTCACACATGGCTTGTGCCATTTCCGGCCAGTCGTAATCTGTGGCACCGGGTGCCACCAGCACAAAATCGTTACCGGCGCCCTGTATCTTCGTAAAAGCAATATTACTCACAGCTACCCTCTAATTCCCGGCACTCTATGAATTCGCTTACCAACCCGGTGATTGCCGGCCTGTACTGGCTCTGCAAGTCAAACCAGTGTATTCTTTCGTCTTTTAACCGAAACCAGCTATACTGGTGCCTTACCAGGCGGTGTGTCTCATACTTGATCTGCTGTATAGCCTGATGCAGGGTTAGCTCGTTTCTTAAATACATTATAATTTGTCGGTAGCCTATGCCGGACATGGCGGTAAGACCCGTATCATAACTCGCTTTAATCAGGCTTTTTACTTCCTCAACAAGCCCCTTCTCTATCATCTCATCAACCCTTGAGTCAACACGGCAGTACAGCTCCTGCCGCTCCGCTGTTAAACCTATTATAAGGCTTTTTAAGTCTGTATTTCTTTGCGGTTGAGTATCAGGTTTATAATTATTTTTGCATATTTCAAGGGCGCGTATTACCCGGCGCGTGTTACGCGGGTCTATCCGTTCGCCGGCTGCGGAATCAACTGCCATGAGACGGCGGTGAATTTCGTCCGCACCCACTATGGCTACCTCTTTCTCAAGGCTCTGTCTGAAATTCAGGTCCGGGGCTACTCTGGGAATACTCCAGCCTTCCAGGACTGACCAGACATAGAGTCCGCTACCCCCTACCAGTATGGCCATTTTACCCCGACGCTTAATATCGCTAATCGCCTGATAGGCCATCTCCTGATACTGCGCCAGGCTGAAGCTATCATCCGGTTCTATTATACCAATCAAATGATGCGGTACTGCAGCCAGTTCTTCGGTACCGGGTTTCGCCGTACCGATATCCAGGTAGTGGTATATCTGCCGGCTATCGGCGCTGACTATCTCCCCGTCAAAGGTCATAGCAAGATGGATGGCGAGCTGGCTCTTCCCCGTCGCCGTGGGCCCGACTATGGCTATAATATTGTCTTCAGGTATAAGCAATTATTTCTTGCCCTGCCAATTAGCTTTCATATATTCTATCTTCGGCAAATCCGTCTTCCAGTCCCAATTTATCCGCTTCTTCGGGCGTGTGTTTGACCAGCCGTTCACTCTCGCTCAGGTTCTCTACTACGTTTATCATGGAACGGGAGACGAGCCTCCTTACGGTAGCCCCGCACCTGGGACATTTGGTTATCGGCTCCTCGTTTATTTTCTGTAACACCTCAAACCGGCTCTTACAGTAAGCGCACCCGTCAGTTATTGCCTTGTACTCGTAGACCGGCATCTCCGCTCTCCCTCATTGCTAACCTGTCACATCAATTTTATTTTTGAGACCTGCTCAACAATACTGAGAAACTCATCTGCTTTCAGGCTCGCTCCGCCAACCAGGGCACCGTCTATCTCGGGCTCCTGTATGAATTCCAGAGTATTAGCTGCGGTAACACTACCGCCATAGAGTATACGTATACTGCTGGCGATACTGTCTCCGAGAAGACTGGATAACTCTAGGCGGATTAAGCTGATAGTCTTGTTAGCCTGCTTACCGCTTGCTGCCCTGCCGGTGCCTATAGCCCACACCGGTTCATAGGCTATGGTCAGACCGTCGGGAGAAGCTATATTAGTCAGGGCTTCTCTTAACTGCCGGGTTATCACCTTCTCGGTCAGGCCTGATTCATTCTCTTCAAGCCTTTCACCAACACATAATATCGGCTTAAGACCCGCCCGTAGTGCTGCCAGCATCTTCTTATTGATGATGTCTCCGGTCTCGCTAAAGTACTGTCTACGCTCTGAGTGACCAATAATGACAAACTCGCAAAACTCGGCAATCATGGGCGGAGAAATCTCCCCGGTATAGGCGCCTTTCTCCTCAAAATATAAATTCTGTGCCCCCAGTTTTATAGAGCTCCCCTTAACCAGCTCATTTATCGAGGTCAGAGAGATAAACGGCGGGCAGATTACCTTGCCCACATTGTTTATCCTGTCAAGAGGCGTACGCATCTTGCTTACCAGCTCTACAGCCTCTTTTACGGTGGTATTCATCTTCCAGTTACCGGCGATAAGGGGTACACTCATCGTGGTCTCCTTCAGCTTTCCGTGACAGTGTATAAAGGGCGATTGGCGCCGTTAATAGTTATTCTACGCGCCATACTTGGTTAATTTCAAGGCGTGAGCCATGGCGAAGGTCATAAGATGGGTCGCCTTCAATTGTCCCAATCCGCCGCCAACGCAGGCCCGCTCCGAAAACTCGTTTGCCTGGTCCGGGCGGCACCATTTGGAATAGAGGACAGCCGGTACCGGGTGCCAGCTGTGCCCTTTCAGGATGGCAGGTGTCGAGTGGTCGCCGGTTACTATAATAACGTCGTCATCACCTGCGGGCAGTGCCGATACCGCTTCGTCAACTGCCTCAATGACTCTTACTTTGCGGGCAAAATCACCGTCCTCACCGGCAGAGTCCGTCCCTTTTACATGCAGAAAGAAATAGTCATACCGGTCATAGTTTTGCCTGAGCGTGTTAAATTCGTCTTCGATGCTGCTTCCCGTGGGCAGGATGTCCATACCCACCAGCTTGGCGAGACCCCGGTACATGGGGTAACTGGCAATAGCCGCCGGCTTCAGCAGGTAGATATCAGACATAGGGGTTATATCGGGTAGCCTGGAGAAACCGCGAAGTAAAATCATATTGGCGGGATGATTATCGGCCAGTTTCCTACCGGCATAATCAATAAACTTATTAACGATATTTGCCGTTTCTCCTGCAATAGAATGTTTAGAAGTTACCGGCCTGGGAGCTACTCCTGTCTGCTGCGGGTCGGAATCGTTAAGCTCGTCTCTTAAGTTTTCGCCTCTCAGGACTATCACAAAGCGGTGCTCTTTAACCGGAGACACTAATATTTCTACGTTATCTATTTTCTGACCGTCCAGCAGCTTGCATAGCTCTGTGCATATTTCGGTAGAGATACGGCCTGCCCGCCGGTCGGTAATCAGGCTGCTAGCGTCTACGGTACAGAAGTTGCCACGGGCGGCTACGTCTCCTTTATGAAAATCAAACTCTATACCTGTTGTTTCCAGCACTCCACGGCCAATATTATATTCCAGCGGGTCGTAGCCAAACAGGGCCAGGTGCCCCGGTGCGCTGCCGGGAGTTATCCCCGGGCTGACCATATCAATAAGGCCACATATACCCCTGGCTGCCAGCCGGTCAAGATTGGGCGTTCTCGCCGTCTCCAACTCTGTTTTACCTGTTTCGGTGTGGGGCAGCCCGCCCAGTCCGTCCATCACTATAAATATAATCTTGCTGTCAGAGGGGATAGCCAGTGACCGTATCAAATCAAGATTATTCATACTAACCTTATCTCCCGCTCTCTTTATCTTGGATCGCTGCCAGACCGGGCAATATCCTGCCGCCTAAAAAGCGGAGTGAAGCGCCGCCACCAGTAGATATAAAGGACATTTTATCGGCCATTTTCATTTCTATTACTATCTCTGCAGTTGAACCGCCGCCGATTATCGTGGTTGCCTTCAGACTGGCGATCAGCCTGACCATATTCCTGGTCCCCTCGGCGAACTGAGGGATCTCGTGTATCCCCATAGGCCCGTTCCAGAATACTGTCTGGCACCGAGTTAGTTCTTCTGAGAAGATACGAACTGTCTCCGGTCCAATATCCACTATTCTGGCATTCGGCAGTATATTTTCTATGTAGGCAACTGAAGTTTTAGCCTCGGCGTTAATACTGTCCGCAACTACCACATCAACAGGCAGTAGCATCTTGATGCCGCTTTCTGCCATTTTTTGCATTATATCTACCGCGACATTAAGCGTATCTGTTTCTATTGAAGACAGCCCGGTATCATAGCCCCTGGCTTTCAGGAAAGTAGCGGCCATACCACCGCCAACAATAATGTTGTCCACTTTATCCATGATGTTTACTAACATACCCACCTTGTCACTTACCTTGGCTCCACCAAGCAGGGCAGCAAAAGGGTGTGCCGGGTTTTCAAGGAGGTGGCCCAGGGTGCTAATTTCTCTCTCAACGAGAAAGCCGGCTACAGCCGGCAAAAAGCATGTGACACCCACTATGGAAGCATGCGTACGGTGACTGGCACTAAAGGCGTCATTTACATATATGTCGGCTAAATTACTCAGGGCTCGGGCAAAATTCTCGTCATTGGCCTCCTCCTCAGGGTGAAAACGAAGGTTCTCCAGAAGAAGTACACCGCTATCCTTCAGCTCATTCACCGCCTTCTCTACTTCATTGCCGATGCAGTCTCTGGTAACTGCTACCTGTTGGTCTATATAGCGGGACAGGCGCTCGGCAACGATGCCCAGTCTCAGTTTATCTACTACTTTGCCATCGGGGCGGCCTAAATGGGAGCAAAGGATAACTTTAGCTTCGTGTTCAAGAAGATATCTAATAGTGGGTAAAATCGCCTGAATACGGCTATCATCGGTAATGTTCCCATTGCCGCTATTCACGGGTACGTTGAAGTCAGCTCTGACCAGAACTTTCTTACCGCTAACATCAACGTCTTTAACCGTCATTTTAGTCATTTATCCTGTTACTCCCTCAAAGCATTATTATTTATAAGTTGGCATTGCTCATTGGTAGAGCCAGCTATCTTCCCCTACCGTTGTTCTCACGAGTTTCACACTCGGTAGATATTTCTGATTCACATTTATTTAAAAAGAAGTTTTAACCCTATCAGGTAATGAGACGTAGAGTTCACTGACATAAAAGTTGGCAATGTAACAAAATGAAGATTAAAGATATGCGTGGAGTAATTAAAGCTACCCCGAATGTTCATACTGAGGTCTCTAATCCCAGATATTCTAGCATATTAGTATTTTACTCCATTTATCAATGAGTCTTCTCTCAAAATTAATATCCCGGTATTTTTCACAACAGCCGTAATCAGGATATCAACTGGCACCATCACCTATGAGAGCTCCTTATGACTACTTAAAAGGAGAAAATCCGGGTTAGGATTACCCAGTAATGAGAATACTCTGCGTGCTATCCCGTTCTCGTCAAGACCGTACTTGGCACGAAGAATAGCCTGTGTACCTTGCTCTATAAACTCGTCAGGAATGCCTATACTTTCTACTCTGACATTATATATACCCTCTCTGTTAAGCAGGCCGGTAACGGTACTGCCGAAGCCACCGCTAAGCGCATTCTCTTCCACGGTGATTATATTGCTGATGTGTCCCGCCAGGTCTATTATTAGCTCAGAGTCCAGCGGTTTGGCAAATCGGGCATCGATTACCGTAGCTTCAATACCGGCCGGAGACAGGATTTCCCGGGCAGCCTTAACTGAAGGGGCTACCGTGTTGCCTATAGCCAGTATGGCCACATCTTCGCCATACCTGAGTAGCTCGGCTTTTCCTACTGGAATCTCTCTCAGTTCGGATTCAAGCTCAACCCCCAGGCCGGCACTGCGAGGATATCTGATAGCCATAGGATGACGCGATTTCGTCGCCGTAAAAAGCAGGTGCTGAAGCTCATTTTCGTCCCTGGGAGCAGCCACGATTAGATTGGGCATCATGGAGAGGTACGAAATATCAAAAACCCCCTGGTGGGTCTTACCATCATCGCCGACAATCCCGGCGCGGTCGATAGCGAATATAACCGGTAAATCCTGCAAGCATACGTCGTGAATAATCTGGTCTATAGCTCGTTGCAGAAACGTAGAGTATATGGCAACGATAGGTATTAAGCCTTGGGTAGCCAGTCCGGCAGCGAAGGTAACAGCGTGTTGCTCGCAGATACCCACGTCAAATAGCCGCTCCGGAAACGCGTCCCCTACGATGCTGAGAGAGTTGCCTTCGGGCATAGCCGGTGTAATGGCAACTATGCTGGGATTTGTCTGCTCAAGGTGGAGTACCGTCCGGGCGAACACTTCGCTGTAGGTCGGAATGTCCTTGTTGCCGGATCCTTTAGCCGGTATGCCGTGAAAGTAGACGGCATTTCTTTCGGCTGGAGTGTACCCCTTGCCCTTGGTGGTAATAACGTGTATAAATGTGGGCTTGGAGCAATCATTCACGGCGTGGGTTAGGGCTGTCTCCAATTCACGAATATTGTGTCCGTCTACGGGTCCGATATAGGTGAAGCCAAACTCTTCCCAGAACAGGGTGGGTATAATCAGCCGGTGAAACCTGTTCTTAATGCGGCGGGCCAGTTGCCATAGCTGTTTGCCCAGCGGAAAAGCGGATACTATTCGTTTACCCCTTTCCTTGGCTCGTCGGTAGAAGTGGTCAAATCTAATCCGGTCGAGTAGTCTGGCCAGGGCACCGACAGTGGGCGATATAGACATACCGTTATCATTTAAGACTACTATCAACCTTGAACCTAGGTGCCCCGCATGGTTAAGGCCTTCCAGAGCCATACCTCCGGTAATGGCACCGTCACCGACAACGGCAACAACGTCATAGCTATCTCCGGAAATATCGCGGGCAATCGCTATGCCTAGTGCGGCTGATACCGCGGTACTGGCGTGACCGGCACCGAACGGGTCATGCTCGCTCTCACCGCGCGAGGTATAGCCGGACAGACCGCCGTACTGTCTCAGCGTGTTAATAAGGTCTTTTCTGCCGGTAAGCAGTTTATGTACATAGCTCTGGTGACTTACGTCCCAGATTATCTTGTCCCTCGGACTGTTCAGTACGCGGTGTAAAGCTATAGTAAGCTCGACTACGCCCAGGTTAGAGGCTAAATGTCCCCCGTTAGACGATACTACAGCAACCAGTTCTTCCCTGATTTCCGAGGCGAGCTGCTTAAGCTCCGGTAGTGAGAGACACTTAAGGTCTTCGGGTTCATTTACCCTATCAAGTATCCTTGACATTATTGACTCACTAACTGGTGATTTCGGGAAACCGAAATTATACTAACAATGTACAGGAACGGTTGTCAAGCTGGACAAAGTTGAAGTAAATCTCCAAAAAGATAACGTTTACACTCTATATTAAAATAAATGCAATAATTTCTTTATCCGTCACCGGTTGTTTTTTTACGGCGATAGATAAAGGCAAATACCAGCAGGGACAGGGGCAGCAAAAATATCTCCGGCATATATGGTGGGGCGTAGGTAGCCAGAAATACGGCTGGAGGATTGAACCAGGGGCCACCTTCTTCACCCGGAACGGAGCCGGCTACTCTGGCCACTACCTCCATACCACTCACAATCAGTATCATGATACTGGCTACCACAGATTTAGCCAGCTGGTGTATATCAAGGCAGTTTTTAATGGCAGACAGATAGATTACACCGGCACTGAAAAGAATAATGGCACGCCACCAGAGCCACAACCCGGATATTTCCAGAGGCCCCCAGATGACACCGTCAACGCCGGAGGTAAATGTAATTACCATTTCCAGTATGCCAAATCCCATTGCGGCTATGCCGGATATGGCATAATAGATACTGGCAAGCAGTGACTTTCTGGGCATCAGGCTAACCCCATCGCTGTACCAATGAAATTAAGAGCAATACCGTAGATAAAGAAAATTATGATGAGAGTAAGTACCGTGGCTAGAAATTCCTTCCAGTTCTCTTCTTTTATCATCATGGCGAAGGTGGCCAGACAGGGAAAGTAAACACTTAATAGAATAATGGAGGTTAACAGTTGCCAGGAGGATAGCTGTATGCCGCCCAGCATACCTACTGCCAAGTCCTTGCGCAGGAACCCGGCAACCAGGGCTACTACCACATCACCCGGTATGCCAAAGAGCTTGCTCAGTACCGGTGCCAGCGCCGTTGCCAGGTAGTCCATAGCACCGGTAAGATACATAACAGCCACTATCACACAGCCCAGCATGACAAAGGGGACAGCCACCATCAGGAAGTGCGAAGTACGCATTATAAGCTTGCGTACAATATTTGTTACCGTTGGCAACCGGTACGGCGGTACATCCATAAGTATCTCCGGTGATTCGCCGTGCCATATCCGGTTAAGGATAAAGCCGGTAATGAAATACCCTATTACCAGCGCCAGGAAAACCCAGCCGATTTGGTCCGGGATAAGCCGTCGCATGACCCCTATCTGGGCACCACAGGGTATAAACACAGCCAGCAGGGTTATCATCATGAAGCGCTGTTTTCTGGTCTCCAGGGGTCTCGTGGCCATTACTCCCGGTACGTTACAACCGAGTCCAAGTATGATGGGCACAATGGCGTAACCATGAAGCCCGATTTTGTGCAGTATGGTGTCTATTAATACCGCCAGCCGGGGCAGGTAACCAACGTCCTCCAAGAAGGCAAATACCAGGTAAAAAGCCATTATTGCCGGTAGCACCACACCAAAGGCCACGTAAAGACCGCTGGTGAGCACACCGAAGGCTTCAAGGCAGGTTTCCGCTTGCGGATTACCGACGAATATGAAATAGACCCATGAGTCAGGCCGCGGGAAGATGCCTTGAATCCAGGGCAGGTAGTTACTGTCAAAAATCTTGGTCAGAAATCCGTCGGTGAGAAAGGTGCCAGCAAACTCATTAAAAAAAGCCCAGAAGCCATATAGCACGGCAATGGCAAAAGGTATACCGGTTAGTGGTTTGACCGTAATATCAGCCAGTTCATCTCTCAGCGTAGGTTCGTAATCACCGAATTTTACTGTTTCCCTGGATATTACATCTACCAGTTCCCATTTTTGCTCAGCGGTAAGTCCCATATTATCCCTTTATACTATAACCGCCGTCCGGTAATTGCTTCTGGAAGCCGCCCGATTATTTGGCTGCCGGCATATCCGCCACGGGTTTATCAGCCATACTAGCCGATAAGGCAAGCTTACTTGTGTGGCTACTATAGCTATGTTCTGGCTATATCATACATTTTAAGCAATTAGCGCAGGCTATATTATTCATACCATTATCAAAATTATTATGTAAAGTATTTGCCCTTGTTTTTATATCCTCTATATTTACGGGCTTTACCTCTTTCATTCTAAGCGCAATATCTTTAAAGCCTTCTCCCCTGGAAGCAATAGTGGACACCACCGGCACCCCCAGAATATACTCCATGCGTTTGCTGTCCACCTTGATATTAGCCCGCTTTAGCATGTCCCACATATTTAGAGCAATCAGTACCGGGTAACCTTTCTCTATAATCTCCAGTGCCAGGTAGAGTCCGCGCTCAATCTTGGTAGCGTCAATAACGCAAATAACCGTGGCCTCCTTCTCCTCCTCCAGCAACTTGACGGCTACCTCTTCGGCTCTGTCCTTCGGCCTTATAGAAAATATACCGGGCACGTCTATAATTTCAATATCGCTGCCTTCCACTCTCATGTGCCCTATGGAATAGTCAACTGTCGTTCCCGGGTAGTTAGACTCAGCTACGCTGGTACCCGCCACCCGGTTGAAGAAAGCGGACTTACCAACATTGGGTTGTCCCATCAATAATACCTTCTTCACTCTGCTACCTGTACAACTATTTTTTCTGCGAGTCCCAGACCGATAGATGTCTTATTCCTGTCTACTGTAATCACTACCGGGCCCTTTATTGGCTGTTTGGTCAACATTTTTACCGTTTTACCCTCTCTGATGCCCATCCCTGCTATCTGTTGCCTTAAATCCCTGTCTATATGTAATACGGTACCTTTTTCGTCATAGCCCATTTCTGACAGCTTTTTATCCATCATTAGCACCTGGAAACTGCTATTTTATGGGCCATTCCACGCCCTAGGGCTACTACGCTTCTGTCAACCTCTACGGTTAAGGGGCCTTTATTTGATATTACCCTTACCATCTTACCTTCGTATATACCTCTTAAATGTAACTTTTCTCGTAGCCCCCGTCCTCCTTCTATGGAGGTTATCAATACCTTTCCCCCGTTTTCAACCTGGCTTAGCGTCATCTTTTATCAATCCTCGATATTTATACAAATGAATTTTCAGGAAATGTCCCGTGCTTAAAGTAATAGTTATATATCTGTGACAGGTGATTTTTTTCTTTAGGCCGGTTTATGATGAAATCTACAAATATGCCCAGCCTGTCTACAGTAATCGGGCTGAGATGATGCTCCATTTCACAGGCATCCTCAGCAGCTATCCTGGGGTCTATATTGAGTACCTCGGTCAGAAAATGCCTCAGTATCTCGTGACGGCGGAATACATTCTCGGCCACGGTGTTACCTTCAGCGGTTAGCTCAACATAACCGTATCTTTCGTGCCTTACCAGACCTTCCTGAGTAAGCTTCTTGAGGGCGGCGGTGACACTGGGTTTGGTTACTCCCAGCGCTTTGCTGACTTCAGTTACCCTTACTCCTCTGCCGCCCTGATTGAGTACCATTATGGCTTCCATATAATCTTCCATGCTGGCCGAGGGGCTTGTCATGAGCACTATCTCCAACTGTACTTAAAATAAAATGT
Organism: uncultured Dehalococcoidales bacterium; assembly: GCA_964473905.1. GTDB lineage: Bacteria > Chloroflexota > Dehalococcoidia > Dehalococcoidales > CAYYQY01 > CAYYQY01. The sequence goes on from CAYYQY010000013.1 coordinate 35,107, forward strand.
TAGTCTTACCTAACTTTAGATTATATTATGTTGCCGTATGGCTGTCAATAGCAAATTTACGATACAGGGGGGGTATTTTTGCTATGAACTGACGAGAACAATGTGGTTTTGCCACTGTGGCAAGCTGTATGGGGCATTAGACCGGAAATGAGCTCCCCGGCTTTCTTCTCTTAGCAGTGCTGCTTCGGTTACCAAACGCCCGCACAGCAACAGATTGCACAGTTCATATGAGGGACGGTCCGCTGGCTTGACTAGAGTTGTTTGCCAGGCTGCCAGTATACAGGCTGCCTCCTCCAGACCGCGTTTATCACGGATAATGCCCACCTTATCCCAGTGTAACTGTTGTAGGGTAGATAAGCTTGGAGCAGGAATAACCTCAGGGCGCTGCCTTGTGGCCAGTGCCTTGCGTATTAGCGGAGGCCTCGCCGTAGCCGGTTCAGCGGGCACGATACTTCCGGTTATCCTTTCTATAATTCGCTTGGCAAATACCAGTACCTCTATCATTGAATTGGAAGCCAGTCTATTGGCACCGTGGACTCCGGTACAGGCGACCTCCCCTACAGCGTAGAGTCCAGGTACATTGGTACCTCCCCAGATATCGGTCTTAATACCGCCCATCATGTAGTGGGCGGCCGGTGCTACAGGCACCAGCCCTTTGGTGATATCCAGCCCATGCTCCAGGCAGAAACGGTATATATGAGGGAACCGAGTGGTGATAACATGAGGCGGCAGATGAGTGGCATCAATAAATACTCTATCTGAGCCCGTCTTTTTCATCTCATAGACAATACTGCGTGCTACCACGTCGCGTGGTGCCAGTTCACCTTCAGGAACATAATCGGGCATAAATTGGTGTCCCTCAACATTGCGTAACAGGCCGCCCTCACCCCGAACCGCTTCCGATATGAGAAACGGAGTTACCCCGGGTAAACGCAGCGCCGTGGGATGGAACTGGAAAAACTCCATATCGGTAATCTCGGCGCCGACATTATAACCCAGGACTATACCATCGCCGGTGGCTATTTCCGAGTTAGTCGTATATTTATATAGTTGACCGGCACCGCCGCTGGCCAGTATCAGCGAGCTACAGCTAAATTCTTCTATTGTACTGGTACGGCAATCAAGAGCCTTAATCCCCGAGACCCTCCTATTTTGCAAAACTATCTCGGTAGCCAGACAGTCTTCCAGCACTTTGATTTTAGAATAGCGCACCTTCCGGCTCAGGGTAACCTCTATATGCTCACCGGTAGCATCGCCGCCAGCATGAAGAATTCGTGATATGCTATGGGCTGCTTCCATGGTCAGTGCGATTTGTCCATCAACCGTATCAAAAGGGACACCGATGTTAACCAGATCAGTAATACGGTCCGGGGCTTCGTTGACCAGGATACGCACCGCCTCTTCATCACATAAACCGTCCCCGGCAGATACCGTATCCCGGAAGTGAAGCTCGGGTGAATCATTTTTGCTTATTGCAGCGGCGATACCCCCCTGAGCGTGTTTCGTATTGCAGTCATCAATACTGCCCTTGGTAATAATAAGTACGCTGCCGTGCTGCTCGGCAAGCAGCGCGGTATAGAGTCCGGCGATACCGCTGCCAACGATGATAAAATCGTAATGATTCATATGACCTTTAAAATACCAATATATTGATAGATTATATGGTAACGTCTATTCGGGCGGGTATCATTATCTTGCTGAAGCACGGTCCCGGAATATAAGTCGGCCAAGACCTATTCTATACAGTAGGCAGCTTTACCTTCATCGTAGAGGTCACCACCGTATATATCGTTTATTACCGTAGCCGGAAAATCCTCTACTTCAATGCGCCGTACCGCTTCAGCCCCCAGCTCTGCGTAGGCTATTACCTCGGACTTCTTTATGCTTCTGGATATAAGGGCTCCGGCACCACCTATGGCAGCCATGTATACGGCTTTATACTGCTTCATGGCATCTTTGACTGCCTGCGAACGCATCCCTTTACCAATCATGCCCTTGAGACCCGCTCCTATCAGCCGTGTTGAGTAACTGTCCATGCGGCCGCTGGTAGTTGGGCCTGCAGAGCCTGTTACCTGTCCCGGTTTCGGCGGCGATGGTCCCATAAAATATATAGTTTGACCCTTGATGTCAAATGGCAGCGGCTTTGATTGGTCTAGACACTCTACTATTCTCTTGTGGGCCGCGTCTCGCCCGACATACATGGTACCGTTCAGCAGAACGCTGTCTCCGGCCCTCAGGTCCTCTAAAATCTCGTCAGTCAGCGGAAGCATAATTTTCTTGGTCATAGCATACCTTCCAATCAGACTCTAAGCCCTTTTAAGATATCATCAGCGATAAGATGCCTCTGCAGCTCCATGGCTAGCTCGGTAGCACTGGTAGCCATGGCATGGCGACACAGCCTTTCCATAGGCAAACCGGCGGTGAACGCCGGCCCGTTGAAAATATGCGTTACCCTGTCGGCAATTCCGTTCAGCATCTCGGTAGCAAATACCTTTACCATGCTTGCTTCACGCCGTATGGATTCCCCGCTGTCCGCCGTGCAGGCAGCTTCGTAGACCATGAGCCGGCAGGCATGAATGTTTATGGCTATATCGGCTAGCGCTGCCTGTACATCACTGCGCTCATAGATAAATTGCCCGAAGGACTGCCATGTCTGCGCGCGTACGGTTGCCTCCTCCAGCAATCTCTGGCCGGCGCCTATGCATCTCGCACTTCTCACTACACGTCTTGCCGGCAGCCATCGCTTACCCAGGTGGAAGGCCTTACCTTCTTCACCCAGAATATTTGCCGACGTTACCGGACAATGGTTAAACGTCAAAATCATCGGATTTATCATCTGAGAACGCCAGCCCGTATTTTCCTCACCGCCTCTAATGGTAAAGCCCTGCGTATCCTTATCCACGATAAAGCAGGTAACACTGTTAGCCAACCCCTCTTCGCCGGTAAGGGCAAAAACAATGGCGAAGTAATCATCACCCACCCGGGACAGGGATACTTTTTCTCCGTCAAGGACGTAGTGGCTGTTCTCCTTGCGGGCTCTCATCCTCATATTGGCTGGATGACTGCCATCTCCCAGCTCCAGCAAGGCCATATATGCCTGCTTTTGTCTCTTGAGCACCGATAAGAAATATTTATCCTTCTGCGCAGTGTTAGCCTCGAACAGGATGGGTGTTACATCACCAAAATTAAACGGTATAATTGTTTGTGACAGCTCCTCTTCTACCAGGCAGTTACCCAGCACACCGAGGCCAGCACCACCAATTTCATCGGGGACGCCTATTCCCCAGAGCCCCATACCTTCGGCTGTTTTGGCCAGATTATCTTCTATTTCCCGGGGGAGGTACATACGGGCATCGCTCATGTCGGCAGCCCGGCCCAGTATATCTCTCTCCAGGGGTTTGAGCTGGTCAGTAACAAAATCTCTAACCAGGCTCCGTACCATTTTTAGCTCTTCCGGTATCTCAAAATCCATCTGGACTCGCCCCAATTATAATGGTTTTAACCAATAACTTCCTCAAGGAATAAATCCAAATCGG
>CAYYQY010000014.1:0-12525 GCA_964473905.1 uncultured Dehalococcoidales bacterium
ACTGGGGGCCAGGGAGAGGGACATATGGATCCAGTTCCTCATAGAGTCGGCTTTACTGTCCTTGGCCGGCGGTATCATAGGCGTTATCATAGGCTGGCTGGTAGCCTATTTTGTGAACAGTAGCGGGCTGATAACTACCCTGGTTACTGCCGATATAGTCATTCTGGCTGTTTCGGTATCGGTCGGTATAGGTCTCTTCTTTGGCTTCTATCCCGCCTGGAATGCCTCCCGGCTGAACCCTATTGATGCACTCAGGTCGGAATAGCGGCTTATCCCCAGATCCGGCCACAGGCAGGTTAGCGGGTTGAAGTGATTTTACGGGCAGTAATTTCCAATCGGCTAACCTGCCAGGCTTTCTATTACCGTGTCATGCCAGTGCTTCCCCAATAATTTTCCCGACAATATACGAAAAGCCATAAGAAAGTGACTTTTCACGGTTGCCAAACTACCGTTTGTTTGGTATTATATATGGCATCTATTATATACCTTGATGTGATATCGCTATACCAGGTGACGAATATCATTGCTTAAGGAGCAGACGCTATGTTTGGATACCACGGCAAAATACTGAGGGTAAACCTTTCGGAGTCCCGTATTACGGAGGAAGAGCTTCCTGAAGATATGGTCAGAAAGTATCTGGGCGGGGGCGGGGTAGCTACCAGATACCTCTACGATGAAGTAGTGGCCGGGGCTGACCCTCTGGGTGCGGAAAACAGGTTAATATTTATGACCGGACCTTTAACCGGTACCGCCTCACCCAGTGCGGCCAGGTACAGCGTGGTGGCCAAGTCCCCGCTGACTGGCATCTGGGCACAGGCCAACTCGGGCGGTGACTGGGGGCCGGCGTTAAAAAGGACGGGTTATGACGGTATTATCTTCGAGGGGGTGGCATTAAAACCCGTATATCTGGTGATTGAAGAAGACAGGGCGGAATTAAAAGATGCAGCCGGGCTGTGGGGACAGAGTGTTTCGGAGACATACCGGTCAATTCATGCCGAGCTTGGTGACAGGTTTAACGTGACCTGCATCGGCATAGCCGGTGAAAACCAGGTCAAGTACGCAGCCATAATGAACAACCAGCACCATGCCGTGGGGAGATGTGGTATGGGAGCAGTGATGGGCTCTAAAAATCTGAAGGCTATAGCGGTGAACGGGAGGAAACCGGTAACACTGGCTGACCCGTTTGCTTTTGCCAAGTCCGCGAGAAAACAGTACGACATGCTGAACCAGGCCATAATAAAAATCGGTTTTGAAACATTTGGTACGAATATGATGATGGACCAGGTTCATGCCCGGGGCGGCTTGCCCGTGAAAAACTGGCAGAGCAGTAACTGCTCTCATATTGACGAGATAGGTGCTATCGCCCTCTACGAAAAGCTGCTTGAAGAAAGAACGGGCTGTTTTGGATGTAACCTGCATTGTAACAGACGTACCAGGATAAAAAGCGGGCCATACCAGGGTATCAAGGGTGAAGGGCCGCACTACGAAACTATTGCCGTCTTCGGGGGCATGTGCTTTAACGATAACCTGGAAGCGATTGCCAATATGAGCTATCTGTGTAGTGACTATGGTCTGGATACCATTTCTACCGGTAATACCATTGGCTTTGCCATGGAGTGTTACGAGAAAGGAATATTGACCAGAACAGATACGGAGGGAATGGAGCTCAAGTTTGGAGACCCCGCGGCTACTATCGAGCTGGTACACCGCATAGCCAGGCGGGAAGGCATTGGTGACCTCCTGGCCGAGGGTGTGATGAGGGCTTCACAGAAGCTGGGTGGGGGCAGCGAGGACTTTGCCATGCACGTCAAGGGGCTGGAACTGCCGGGCTATGATCCGCGGGCGGTGCAGTTGGCGGGTCTGGCCTATGCCACGGCCAATCGTGGTGGCGACCACATGACCGGTTACGTGCACGGTCCGGCTCTCTGCGACTACTCTCTGCTGGTTGTTGACGAGAGTCAGCCGAAAGACCGGTTAGTTGCCGACCCTGAAGAGGTGAGGATAGTCAAAGACCTGGAAGATACCCTCGTTGTATTTGATTGTCTGGGAATATGTAAGTTTGTTGGTTTTGACCTGCCGGCTTCGGAGCTCGTGAATTCGGTAGTTTACGGCCTGGGTTGGGATTTTAGTTTAGATGAGCTTAAGATGAGCGGTGAAAGAGTGTATAACCTGGCTCGGGCGTTCAGTATCCGGGAAGGCTTAACAGCCGCTGGTGATACATTACCTAGGCGGCTACTGGAGCAGCCGCTTCCTGACGGTCCGGCGAGGGGACATGTAGTCCAGCTGGCACCGCTGCTGGATGCCTACTATGAGCTGCGAAAATGGGATAAGGATAGTGGTCGGCCAAAACCGGCGAAGCTTGAGCAGCTGGGGCTTATGGATATCATCCCTGATATATGGGGGCACCAGCTTGGGGATTTAATGACAGAGGCTATCTCGAACCGAGGGAGGTAACAATGACGGACAGGGAAGAACTGTTAAAGGTTATTACGGCTGACGGTATTTTTGATGAACCGGAAGTTCTGGAGCAGTACGCGCGGGATATGAGCTTTACTGACGCTCTCAGGCCAAAATATGTTGTCAAGCCCAGAACCCAGGAAGAGGTACAGCAAATATTAAGTTGGGCCAATTACACGCTGACCCCCCTAATTCCGGTAAGCTCGGGCGGCCCTCGCTTCCGCGGTGATACGATACCCACGCGGGAAGGGAGCGTGATTGTTGACCTGAGCGGTATGAAAAAGATATTACGCGTTGACCGCAGGAACAGAGTGGCCATGATTGAGCCCGGAGTGACCTTTGGCGAGCTCCGGACGGCAGTGGAGGCGGCCGGGTTGAGGCTGCTGATGCCTCTACTGCCGCGCCGTTCCAAATCGGTAGTGGCGAGTGCTCTGGAGAGAGAGCCTACCATAATACCCAGGTATCACTGGGATATCGGCGATCCCATGCTGTGCAGCGAGTTGGTCTGGGGTAGCGGAGACCTATTCCGCACCGGAGCGGCAGCCGGCCCCGGTTCGATTGAAGAACAGTGGAAATCGGGCCAGGCTCAAAAAAGCCCGGCCGGTCCCTCCCAGGCTAGTTTCCACCGGCTGATTCAGGGGGCTCAGGGAACGATGGGTTGTGTTACCTGGATAACACTTAAAACGCAGCTGCTGCCTAAACTCCAGAAACCGTTTTTTGCCGGTTCTTCCCGGCTGGATAACCTGACGGAGCTTGCTCACTGGCTCATAAGGCTAAGAATAGCCGATGAATGCTTTATACTTAACAATACTGACCTGGCTACTATTATGAGTGGGGGATTACAGGAAGATTCCCGTGACCTGAAGGCTGGTCTTCCTCACTGGTTACTGTTCTTCTGTCTCGCTGGCTATGATTATTTCCCCGAGGAGCGACTCGCTTACCAGGAGGAGCAGATGTTACATCGTGCCGGGCTTGCCGGGGTAGAACCGGCAGAGCAGGTGGGCGGTGTATCCGCATCAGAGCTCCTGGAGTTATTAAAGTCACCTTCTGAGGAGCCGTACTGGAAGCTACGTCCCAAAGGTTCCTGCTACGATATATTCTTCCTGATTAACCGGGACAGATTGCCCAGGGTTATAGAGCTCATGGGCAATGTGGCCAGCACGTTTGGCTACGGTGCTAGCAATATGGGTATTTACATTCAGCCGGTAGTACAGGGTACCAGCTGGCACTGCGAGTTTAATCTGTTCTTTGACCCTGATAATGCCAGGGAGGCGGAAGCAGTCCGTCTGCTGTCTCTGGAGGCTGTGAACGCCCTGATGGACGAGGGGGCCTTCTTTTCCAGACCTTATGGCCCCTGGGCGGACATGGCTTACCGGAGAGACGGTGCTACCACCGCTGCCCTGAAGAAAGTCAAGGGAATATTTGATCCTGACGGTATTATGAATCCGGGGAAGCTGTGCTTTCAATAAGGGAAATAGACTAAGGGGGTGAGGTAACAAAAATGGCACTTGAGGATTTTGAAACCATCATGACCAGGTGTATACGCTGTTCGTTGTGTAAGTTCCCGCCGCTGGAGCAAATAAAGAGTGAAAGATTTGCCAATGTTTGCCCCAGCGTGACCAAGTATAATTTTCATACCTACTCGGGGGGCGGTAAATTGATTACGGGTCTGGCCCTGGTGCAGGGCAGGCTTGAATACTCGGATGAGATGCTGGATATTATCTATCGCTGCCAGATGTGTGGTGCCTGCGATGTCTCCTGTAAATATAACCGGGATATGGAAGTGCTGGAACCGAATTACGAGCTAAGGGCAAAGCTGGTAAACGACGGTCAAATTCTCCCCGCTCATATGCCGGTAATTGAGGGCTTGAGAAAAGAAGACAACATGCTGCAGTGTCTCAAGGCTGACCGGGGGAACTGGGCAGCGGGGCTGGGGCTGAAGGATATAACCAGAGAGACGGCTGAAGTGATCTATCACGCCGGTTGCCGGCTATCCTTTGATGAAGATCTACAGAAAGTGGCCGTAGCCACGGTCAAGCTCCTGCAGCAAGCGGGGGTCGATGTCGGTATCGCCGGGGTAGATGAGACCTGCTGTGGCGGACGGGCGTATGAAATGGGCTACCAGGGCGAGTTCATGAAGTACGCCGAGCACAACGTGGAGACTTGGCGGACGGCCGGGGCCAAAATAGTGGTCACTAGTTGCGCCGACTGCTACAGCGCTTTCAAGGTGCTCTATTACAAAATGGGGCTGGACACCAAAGTAGAGGTAATGCACATCACAGAGTATCTGGAGAGGCTGATAAGCGAGGGGAAACTCAAGCTAACCCGGGAAATACCACTGACGGTAACCTACCATGATCCCTGTCACCTGGGGCGGAAAGCGGAGCCTACTATCCGGTGGCAGGGCGTAGAGAGAAAAGAATACGGTCAGCTTGTCCTCCATGATCCGGTGAAGATATTTCGCCGCGGTACATACGGGGTTTACGAAGCCCCCAGGAACGTGCTGCGGAGAATCCCGGGCCTTAAACTGGTGGAGATGGAGCGTATCAAGGAGTATGCCTGGTGCTGCGGTGCCGGGGGTGGGGTAAAGGAGGCTTTCCCCGATTTTGCCATAGATACGGCGCTGGAGCGGATTGAGGAGGCCAGGGCGACCGAGGCTTCGGCAATGGTCACTGCCTGCCCCTGGTGCGAGCGGAATTTCAACGATGCGCTTGGTGAAAGTGGTAATAATTATAAAATATTTGACATAGTTGAGCTTGTACAGCAGGCATGCGACGGAGCTTGATAAGGAGGTTATCTGGAGATGGCTCTAGAGACTAAAGTATATTCGGTGCTGGAAGAGATAGTAGGTCCGGAAAATATATCGCAGGAGCCGGCAATACTGGACTCGTATGCTTTTCAGATGGGGACAAAGGCGGTGCCGACCCGGCTGTGGATGGCAAGACCCGAGGCGGTAGTCTTACCGGGCAGCACGGAGGAGGTACAGGCTATAGTCAAGGCGTGTAATGAATACGGTGTCAAGTTTAAAGCCTTAGGTACCGGGTTTGTTACTGCCGCCAATCTTAGCAAACCGGGTGCCATTCATATTGATCTCAGGCGGATGAACCGTATTCTGGAGCTTAACGAGAGAGATATGTATGCCGTGGTGGAACCATATGTTCCCTGGGTACGCCTGCAGGCGGAAACCATGAAGAAAGGGCTGAACTGTAATGTTATTGATGCCGGCGGTCAGTGTTCGGTTTGCGCCAGCTGTACCTCCGGTTGGGGCATGGGGGGTAAGTCCGTGGCCATGGGGTATAACGAGCGCAACGTTCTGGGTGTAGAATGGGTGCTGCCCACCGGGGATGTTTTACGATTGGGTTCGGTGGGTTCCGGCTCGGGGTGGTTTTCCGGTGACGGCCCGGGCCCCAGCATGAGGGGTATCATGAGAGGTTTTCTCGGTGCTTGGGGCGGGCTAGGCGTATTCACCAAGGTGGCCGTCAAGCTCTACCACTGGCCGGGGCCTCCCGGTTTCTTTCCCCTTAAAGGCGTATCGCCCGTGTATGAGGCGGAGTTACCGGATACCTTCCGCTGCCACTACTGCTATTTTGAAGACTGGGATAACTTTGCCGACGCCGGGCGCAAGGTAGGCGAGGCGGAGATAGCGGCGCAGTTTGAAAAGGCCTCGCCCGCAGTGGTCGCCTCTATGTGCACGAGGAGCAACCAGGAATTCTACCACATATATCACATGATGAGAACCCTGATAAAGGGGCCTGCTTTCCAGATAGTTATTGAAGCGGAAACAAAAAGAGAATTTGAATATAAGGAAAAGGTGCTTAATCAAATACTGGCTGAAACCAACGGCAAACGCTTCCCCCTCGCCGAGCACGAGCGTATGCAGAGCCGGACGATTCCCCAGGTCCTGCGGGTAAGCTCCATTGCCCGGGGGCTGTTCCGGCCTACCGGCGCTTACTCATCAACCATGGGCTCCATGGATACCTGGGATCTGGGGATTACCGAGGCCAAGGTAGGTTCCGAGATTAAGAGAAAGCACGTGGAAGAGGGGCTGCTGTTTGATGATGGTGTTGAGAACGGCTGGGGGCTGCTCTACGAAGACGGTCACTTCGGTCACCTGGAAATGCTCAATAACTATGACCCCGCTGATCACGAATCATGCAAAGCGTTTGAGCAGACCATGAATGACTCCACTAACGCCATGTTTGAGCTATCCCTGGGTATTCCCTTTGGCGGTGGCGGTGACAAGATGGCCAAGCTGCTGGGGCCGCACACCATGAATTATCACCACTGGCTGGCCAGAATAAAAAAGACCTTTGATCCCAATACGGTTGCTGACACGAGTACCTATATTCGGCCGGACGTCTAGATTTGCTGAGGAGGGTTGTCACTTCGTATGCGGTGGACATAAATTGAAAATTCTATCGCCGGTAGATAAAGTTGACGAAGTAGAGGAGCTAATACAGGCGGGGGCAAACGAGCTCTACTGCGGGGTTTTATCGGAAGAGTGGTGGCAGGAGTATACCATCGCTGCTGTCAACAGGAGGATAGCCCGGGCCTGTAATTTCAAGTCCTTTGACGAGCTAAAGAAATGCTTGGCAATGGCTCATTCCTATAATGTCCCGGTTAGCCTCACGGTGAACGAACACTATTATATCCAGGAGCAGTACCCCATGCTGCTGGACTATTTGGGGCAGGCTATGGACGCCGGGATTGATTCTCTGCTTATTTCCGATATGGCGCTGCTTTTGTATCTGAAAGAGGCGGGCATTAAAATACCGGTACATATAAGTATCGGGGGTACCGTATTCAACTCAAAAACCGCTGGCCTGTATCAAAGCCTGGGCGCTTCCAGAATCACGCTGCCCCGGCACATAACCATCAACGAGGTACGAGACATAGTAACCGGCGTCAAGGGCATTGAGACAGGCGTGTTTATTCTGAACTCGCGCTGCCCGAATGCCGATGGTTTCTGCACTTTTCTTCACATGCAGTCTGCCGATCCCGGCTATAAAAATGCCTGCATGCTGCCCTATACGGTGGAGGTGCTCAAACCGGAACCCGACGAGGTGAGCTGCCTTCCCAGCGAAGAGGCGTGCCGTGTGGCTGCCGCCATATCCAGACAGCAGGTATGGGCCAGGCATCATATGGATGAAATCCCCTGCGGTGCCTGTGCCATCTATGATTTCAACGAGATGGGTGTTGACTATGTCAAAATTGTGGGGAGGGGTAACCAGACCTGGCGTAAGGTAGTGGATATTACGTTTATACGGATGCTGCTTGCCTTTCTGGGAGAGAGCGGCATTACCGCACCGGTATTTAGAGAGAAAGCGCAGGCACTATATAATTATACCTACCGGCGACCGTGCCGAACGCTCACTTGCTACTATCCGGAAGTCCTGTCTTTAAAGACAGGTCAGCTGGCCAATGGATAATGAGAATGCAATAGAGCGGGCGTTATACATTACCCGTATCGCGGATTTAAAGCACTATAGTGGTGACTATTCCCGGCTGTACTTCGGTAACGAGTTCTGCGAGCACCTGATTCCCTCAATACAGGAATTAAACAAGGTAATTAGCTTTGCTCTGGAAAATGACCTTGCTTTTACCCTCGTTACCCCTTACGTAACCGACGCTGGTTTAAGGGTAATTGAACCCCTCTTGCGCAGAATCGAGGAGAGAATGCCGGGCAGCGAGGTAGCAGCTAATGACTGGGGCGTAATCCAGCTCCTGAACGATAGCTATACCGGCCTGGAGCCGGTGATGGGCAGGTTGCTAAACAAGATGAAGCGGGCACCGCGTTTTACCAATCTTCTTGATGTCCTCTCCGAGAGCACTATGCACTATTTTAAAAGCTGCAGTCTTGATTCTCCCCTCTACCGGCGTTTTTTGCTGGAGAAAAGAGTAAGGCGGGTGGAACTGGATAACCTGCTGCAGGGTATCGCGCTGGACTTCAGTGACTCGGGGATTAGCGGCTCTCTCTATATACCTTATGCCTGTATTACCACCACGCGGCTTTGTCTTGCCGCCTCCTGCGATGTAGATGGGAGCGAGGAAGAGATAGGCATCTTTCCCTGCCGGCGGGAATGCCAGAAATATGTATTCCAGTTGACACACCCGGTGATGCCGGTACCGCTGATACGGAAAGGCAATACCATGTTCTATGAAAATAAAACCGTGCCGGAGGACATGTTAGCCAGGAACATTAACCGTATCGTAGTGGCACCGGAAGTGCCTCTTTAGTCCTGCTCCAGTCACCCGGGTGGATATTCCCCGTTTGCACTTTTCACGCCTCGGGGTCAGCTATTAAAACGGCGAAAATCGGTCTAAGCTTTGCTTTCAGGTAGCCTCGTGAAACTCGGGTTGAAATCTGACCGTGCCGCTGCGTCCGGCGAGAGCACCTTTAGTAAGCTCCATTACCATCCAGGCCTCATCGGGAGCTTCAAACTCGCAGTCAATCCCCCGGGGCCTGGCCAGGGAAAAGCCGAACCGCGGGTAGTAGTCCGGATGACCCAGGACGACCACTATTTCGTAGCCAAGACGGCGGCATGCTTCAAGACCAGCCCGCACCAGTTGCGACCCGATGTCCTGGCGCTGGTGTGCGGGAAGGACTGACATCGGGGCAAGGTCTATGGCATCAAAGCTGGATTTCGCTGATGCTATCACTACCGGACTGAAGGCAATGTGCCCCACGACCTCATTATTCCATTCCGCAACGAGCGAGATGGTCAGCATAGACCGGTGACGCAGTTTATCAACAATTTTCGCCTCTGCCTTACCCTCGAACGCCTGCTCATTGATGTGACGGATAATATCAGTATCTGCCGGTGTTTCCGGCCGGATGGTCAGCATTGGCTATTCTCCATATATATTCTTTACCTGTGTAAGTACCACGACCTTATGTAGCTCGCAGTATATTACGGGGCGGCGTAATTGGCAACAGGGGTTTAGAAGAAAAACATAATTTTACGGGCGCGAAGGCAATACCCCGCCGGTGGCCGAAATCCGTAAGAAATTTATTATAATATTGACAGTCCTGCCGGAATAGTATATATTATATACAGTATAATAAATATACTAACATTCATGCTTATATACGGGGAGGAATCGTACCATGCGAAGTGATATTTTAAAAAAGACCGCTATAGATTTGCTTTCCATACCCCCGCTTATTGTCAGGGGGATAAGAAGAAATTTCATCCGAACAACACATGCCCATGCCGATTTGGATATCACCCCCCAGCATTTTGAGGTTATGAAACTGCTGATGGATAAGGGGACACTGCATATTGCCGAAATTGGGGACAGGCAACAGATTGCCAAAGCCCAGATGACCAAGCTTATAGATAAGCTGGTAGAGGCCAATATGGTAGAAAGGCAGACGGATACCACCGACAGGCGAATTATTAACATCGTGCTTACCACTGCGGGCAGGCAGACATTGGAGGAGCATGAAGCTATCATCACGGGCGCTATCTGCGAGACACTGTCCTGCCTCACCGATGCAGAAATTATAGATTTATCGGATTCACTGCGTAAGATAAGAGAGATACTCTCCAAGCTGCGTTAAGGACGAAACGTCAGCCGCACTCAGGCACCCGCTTTTTTTAATTAATTATTTTGGTGAGGTAAATTAGCCCGGTGAATACCCTCAATAAAAATGTGCTTGATGATGACCGTGTCGGCCGGTTACTGCTGAAGCTGTCACTGCCCGCTTTTGTCGGCATGCTCGTTATGATGCTGTATAACGTGGTGGATACCATATTTATCGGTCACTACGTCGGCTCACTTGGCATTGCGGGGCTTTCTATCGTATTCCCGCTCCAGATGCTGTCCATGGGGATAGGGCAGATGACTGGTATGGGCGGGGCCTCGCTGATTTCCAGGCTGCTCGGGGTCGGTGCAACAGCCAGGGCAGAGCGCGTCTTGGGGAATGCCATAACCTCCACCATTGTGCTATCACTGGTACTGATGGTGGCCGGGCTGGTCAGTCCGGACTTCTGGCTCCGGCTTATGGGCTCCTCGGAGACTATCCTGCCCTATGCCAGAGATTACATGATTATTATTCTTATCGGTCTGGTTTTCCAGACCTTTGCCATGGCCTTAAATGGCTTGGTACGTGCGGAGGGAAATGCCCATGTCCCCATGATGGGCATGATAATAGGTGCCGTATTAAATATTATACTGGACGCCATCTTCATCATACCGCTGGACATGGGTATCAGTGGAGCCGCACTGGCCACGGTGATAGCCCAGCTGATATCCGTAGCCTATTTTATGAACTACTATTTCACCGGGAAAAGCCTCCTGAAAATTAAGGTGGGGAACCTGCTTGTTGAATGGCATATTATGAAAGATGTTCTGGCCATTGGTATTGCCTCGTTTGCCCGGACGCTCACTACCAGCCTGGCTGCCATTTTCGTCAACAGGATGTGCGTCGTCTATGGCGGTGATCTGGCTGTTTCCGCTTACGGGGTCATCAACCGTATCATGATGTTTGCCATTGTGCCGGGTATAACTATCGGGCAGGGGCTTCAGCCGGTACTCGGGTTCAACTACGGGGCCGGGCGCTATGACCGGGTGCTCAAGGTAATTAAAATAGCCACTTTCACGGCAACGATGTCCACTATCCTCGTGTTCTTTATGCTGTATTTCGCACCGGAACCGTTTATCCGCATTTTCACGGCTGATACCGAGCTCATAGCCCTGGGAGCCTATGCCGCCAGGCGTATTTTCCTGGCGCTGTATCTGGTAGGCTTTATGGTGGTAGGCTCACTAATATTTCAGTCAATCGGTAAGGTAGTTCAGTCACTTGTTACTTCTGTAGCCAGGACGGCGCTGTTTCTCATTCCCCTCCTGTTCATTTTACCCACGTTTTTACAGCTGGATGGCGTGTGGCTTGCCTTCCCGGTGGCTGATGCGCTAAGCTTCATTCTAATCTTCGTCCTCCTTATCCCCCAGATGAGGGCTATTCGCCGCCTGGCCAGAACATCAAGTAATCTATAAATTTATCCTTTTATAATATATTTTTACTACATTCGGTAACAGACTGCGCTTTTTCAACGGTAGCAATATCCTACCGATAAGCTTTTTGCCATCAACCGGGTAATATACCAAAACAGCGTGCTATTTTGAGTGTCGGTTATAAAATCAGGACAATACTGCTTACGGTAAAGCTGGATTATGGTTTTACCTCACCGAGGAACGGTTTGTAAGTTTTTGATTTATCAAATTGCAAGATGTATGATACATGTAGTAGGAAGTTTTATTCTGTAGCCTTTAACATAGACATTCCAGTAATAGGCGAGGGTTGTCTTGAGGTTCGGAGGCGGGTAGAGCGGGCCGGGAAACCGGCTGCTAGCCGGGGATAGTGCAAAGTACAGGCAGGTGGCGTAGATGGAAGAAAATGCATCGGACATGGTAGAAAATACAACCAGCATCGTGAAGATTGATGAAATTACCCTGGAAGAAACACAGCTCACGGAGCAGCTATATAACAGCGCCGGGCTTGACCCGGTGGTTGATGCGGGGTTGAAAGACTATGATAAAACCCTGCAGCGAGAGAACAAGCTGATTAACAAGGTGCTCGGCCCGCGGGGCAGTGATATCAGGGGCTACGGTGGAGCTGTGGCCAGGAGGACAGCCCTGGCCGTTTATACACTGTTAAACAGGCAGTATGGCGGTAAGGTAGGTAATATGAGGTCGTACATCATGACACTGGAAGAAGACCGGGACCGGGCAAATACCAGGTATGACGATCTCATGGGGCGGGTGGTTGGCATATTGGGTGATGAATACCGGGAGCTGAGGTCTGATTCCAAGGTATTTATGGAGAAGTTGACCACTGTGCTGGGAGAAGATATCAAGGAGTCAAAGATAGATCACGGTTCCCTCGCGGAGAGGCTGGCTGACATAGATGGCTTACGGGAACGGATTAAAGCTCTGGACAGGGGGAAGCAGCAGTTAGCGGAAAAGTATGAATCACAGATAATAGAATTGAGGAACGAACACAAAGAAGAGGTCGGTGGGCTGAAATCGCAGATAGTAACGAAAGATAATGAGCATAAAGCAGAG
>CAYYQY010000014.1:12625-38584 GCA_964473905.1 uncultured Dehalococcoidales bacterium
GTTGGCGACCTGAAAGCACAGATAGTAACGAAAGACAATGAGCATAAAGCAGAGGTTGGCGACCTGAAAGCACAGATAGTAACGAAAGACAATGAGCATAAAGCAGAGGCAACCAACCTGAAAGCGCAGATAGATAAGCTCAACGCCAAGGTTGAGGAGTTGGAATCCAAAAAAACAACCCTCACCACTGACCTTGCCCGGTCAAGGGACGACTACAACCAGTTGAAAACAGCGATAACAAATCTGGTTAAAACTGTCGCTGATGAAGGTATCGGGAAAAAGCTGTCAGACGAGTTATACAGCTTTGTGCTCAATGATTCCAAGGTCCCGGACATGGTAATTGAAGGGGTGGGCAAGTTTATTGACTTTAATAAATACCTGGGGCTGGCTGTCGAGAGAGGCGCCAAAGATGTAACCAGACGTATTGAAGATATACTGGGGATTGTCCGCTAGGAAAACGGTAGTCCGGCTGGCTCATGATTCTATATTTTTATTACCCCGATTAAGTGGGGTAAATCCGCTTTCTCAAAGGGCGGGATGGCGTTTCGCTGCGCTATCTATGCGCTCCAGCACCTCTTGTGATATCGCGTAGGGCTGCCAATCAGACGGCGGTGTGTATATACCCTTATCCACCAGCTTATTTATCACCCACTTGCGCAGCATATCTTCCGGCTCGTCACTCCAGGGAGGTGCCTCCAGCCAGAGATTCTTGGGATATATGCCCCCCATGTTCTCCGCTGCCTTATAGATGATGCTGTACTCCTCCGCCCGCATGTTTTTCAGGTGGTTTTGCCACAGTGCTCTAACGCGAAAATCGCGCAGGGCTTCAATATTGATAATGCCGGAGCAAAAAGAATCGGCGGATCCCCGGTGCTGCCCGATTATCTGCCCCCGGTAGTCTATGATGAGACTGCGGTTACCGGAGTAGTCCACCGGCCAGGCATCAGTCCAGTCTTTATATGTCCACGGCATGGAGTGGCAGACTCCCGTATTGGGTGCCAATACGTAGCAATTATTGAATACGGCGTGGGAGCGGTTCTCTATTTCGAAGGTATCGTTGCCGACCCACGGCTCAAGATAGGCTGCCCGGTAGATGATTTCAGCCCCGTTAAGGGCAAGTCCCCTTGCTGCCTCCGGGAAACAGCCCTCGGCGCAAATAAGGGTACCTATGTTGCCAATCTCTGTTCTGGCTACCGGGAAGACCGCCTGAAGAAGCTTTTCCGGGTCATCGCCGTATTTCTTTAGATATACGTCCCAGATGTCCGAGGGGCACAGCGGGTGCTCCCTGGGAAATACGGAGGTCTTGTGGTGCTTGTGGATTACCTTCCCCTCGGGGTCAATGATGAAGGCCATATTGAACAGCCGGTCCGGCATAAGGTCGGGGTCTCTGCCTTTCGCCTGTGCAATCAGGTAGAATCCCTGCTGCTTACATAGCTTACCCAGGAACTCGGTCTCTTCTCCGGGGATGTCAATATACACTTCGTTTGCTGCCCGGACGTGGTCTAGATGCTTTCCCAGGACCTCGTCCGGGGCGCCGGTAATGGCTAGCTCCGGCAGGGCTACTAGCCGGACCGGCAAATCCAGCTCTGCCGACCATTTCATGGCGCGGACTTGCTTGGCTATGCGCCGCAGGTTCTTCATTATGTCTTCTCTTTTTTGAATTGTCCATACTGTAGTAGCAATGCCGATTGCCGTATACTGCTTAATCATCTCTGCTACCCCCTTTTCCCCATGGATTTTACATTTGCTGGATAAACCCTGTTCCCACCGTCAGCCGGGATTACCATATTTTCTTTGTGGAGGATGGAGCTTCGTACCAGGCAACTGTATAAAAGTCCAGGCAAGCTCAGCTTTTTATCTGGCTCGTTATTTCCTGGTATAACCGTACCGTATTTAGTGCCTCTTCTATGGTAACTGGAGGCTCGCTGCCGTTGCGCAGGCTTTCAATAAAGCTCTTTATCAGCGTATAGTGGCTGCTCGGGTGAGTGCCGGTGGCGATATTGAAACCGGTAGCGGCGGTGCCGGTAAATATATTCCATCCCCGTCTGATATTACCGCGGGCGCGGGAGAAGCGGCTTTCCCGGCCGGTCAGGTAAGGGATGATAACCGAGCTCCAGGGCTCTACGCGCAGGCTCATTCTGGTGCCGATAAGGTCAAATTCCGTAGTATCTTCGGGCACGTTGACGGACTGCACGATGGTGGCGGTACTCATGTCATTCTTCAGCAGTACCCGCAGCTCATCTGCCACCAGCCAGTCCCGCCCGCTAATATTCCGGCTGAATACGTTTACCACGTCAAGATTGCCCAGGAAGGCCAGAGCCAGGTATATAGGGTGCGGCAGCATCTCACCGAACATGCCACCGGGCAAACGGTGGCACCAGTGGTTGCTGTTGACCGTGAGTTCGTTATGCCGGGGCATGGTATCCAGGAATTTCATCTCAACAATATCGCCGGTTATATTCCTGCTCACCATTTCGCGCGCTTTCATTACGACCGGTATAAAAAGCTCGTTGTGGATGACACACAGCTTCAGCTTGCTGAGAGCGGCCAGTTCCGCCATCTGTCTGGCTTCGGCGTAGTCAAGTGCCATTGGTTTTTCGGTGAGTACGTGGCAGCCGGTGGCCATGGCCTCCGCCGAGATAGCGAGGTGCGTCTGCGGTGGTGTGCAGATATCTACCATGTCTACTTTTTCCTGGTGTAAAAGCACGGTGAGGTCAGTATAATAGTGGTGGATACCGAATCTTTCCGCCAGCTTTCTCGCGAGTACTTCATTCTGATCACATACGGCTACTACTCGCACACCGGGGATTTTACCCAGCGCCGGCAGGTGCTTTGTTTCTGCTATCTGCCCACAGCCAACCAGGGCTACCGTTAGTAAACTGTTTCTGTCCATGTCCGTCCCTGCTGCTTGAAGTCGCTGCCTCTACTCAGTCAACTGAAAATATACCATAATGTCCGGCTTAAGTTACACTATTTATTTTTGCCCGTTAAAAAGGGTAAACTTAGGCCAGTGATAAGCAAGGTAAGGAAATATGGTAGCGGGCCTTTCAGCGTAGCCATAATCCACGGCGGACCGGGTGCCGCCGGGGAAATGGCGCCGGTAGCCCGTGAACTTGCCTCCTTGAGGGGCGTTTTAGAGCCGCTGCAAACGGCAAAGACGCTTGAAGGGCAGGTTCGGGAGCTAAAGGACGTTCTGGAAAGTAACGGCATACCCCCGGTCACGCTGATTGGTTTCTCGTGGGGTGCCATGCTCAGCTTTATATTTACCGCCGGCTATCCGTCACTGGTGAAAAAGCTGATACTCATCGCTAGCGGTCCCTACGAAGAAAAATATGCCCCGGCTATTATGGATACCAGGTTAAGCCGCCTTGGCGCTGCAGAAAAAGAGACTGCCCTTACCCTGATGAAAAACCTGGATAACCCGGCTGAAGGGGACAAAAACAGCCTTTTGGCGCAACTGGGGGGGCTGCTATTCAGGGCTGACTCGTACGACCCCCTGCCCCATAGTAGCGAAGTACGGCAGTACCGCTATGATATATATCAAAGTGTGTGGGAACAGGCGATAAAGCTCAGAAAGAGCGGTGAGCTTATGGAGCTAGGGCATAAGATAAAATGCCAGGTAGTTGCTATTCATGGCGATTACGATCCGCACCCGGTAGAAGGCATTAAAAATCTCCTCCCCCGCATTTTGAAAGACTTCAAGCTTATCCTCCTGGAGAAATGCGGCCACTATCCCTGGCTGGAGCGCCATGCCAGAGATAGATTCTATCAAGTGCTTAAAAGCGAGCTATAAACGGCAGTAATGCCACTGCGTTTTTTGCTCACCGGGTATCTGAGGGGTTATAATGGCACTGTCAAGGTGCAGGTCGGTGCTCTCTAGTGGTGTACATATGCCGGTGGTACCTTGTTTAACCGGCAATGCACGCGGTGAGCACCACGGTAATTTCATAGTTACTTATGTCCCTGGCTAATCAAGTTATAGACTGGAGTGTACATGGAGATATTACGGCAAATAAAATACGAGCCCGCCCCGGTAGCGGGTGGCTATACCGACCGGATACTAAAGGTAGACCTGGGTAGGTATGAAATTGAGATTATGGAGCTACCCTCCGATTTTAAGGGTAAATATATCGGCGGCCGGGGCTATGCCCTGAAGCTAATCTGGGATGGGACGACGCGCCAGACACGTTATGACAGCCCCGAAAATATCCTGGTAATGGCGAGCGGGCCACTCGCCAGTGAGCCGGCATTTCCGGGTACCGGCAAGTTTATAATAGGTACTATTTCACCGCTCACCGATACGTTTGTGGATTCCAATATTGGCGGTCATTTCGGTCCGCTATTGAAGCTGGCCGGTTTTGACGCGCTTGCTGTCTCCGGAATAGCACGGGAAGATGCCGTTATGCTGATTGATGGCGACGCGCGGACTATCAGTATTGCCGCGGCGCCTGCTTATAACGAGGAAACCGATAAAGGTGCCCTCTCCTTTGGCGAGGCACTTCTCAGAGAGCTTAACGGGGGCGAGTACAGCGATACCCTTGCTGCCGTAACCGCGGGGGAAGGTGCCTGTCACGCCCTCTTCGGGGTTATTAACAGCCTGTTCTATGACCGGAAGCGCGGGCGTATCCGCTCCAAACAAGCTGGAAGGGGGGGTACCGGGACGGTCATGCGCGCCAAGGGTCTTCGGGGTATCGTGGTACGTTCCAGCCTGTCTAAGGCAAATGGCAACAACGCCGTGGACAGGGAAGGTGTGCGTAAGGCAGGTCGCCTGTTGAAGACGGTTATTTCTAAATCTGACCCGGAGCAGCTCTGTTTGTCGGCGTGGGGCACCACGATTCTATCCGAGTATATGGACAAGTTCCACATTTTCCCTGTCAGGAACTACCAGTACGGGCAAAGCTCCGAGTCCCCGAATCTTTTTGCCCGGGTTTTCCTGGATAAATACTTCAGTAAAAATATGCCCGACGGGTGCTACTACGGCTGTAATCTGGCGTGTGCCAAAGGCGCTGAAAACGTTGAGCTTACCTGGGGTCCCAGGGCAGGACGGAAGGTTGGCGTTGACGGGCCGGAGTACGAGACGGTAGGTGCCGTGTGCTGCATGGGCATTTTTGACCCCCATTTCGTGATGCAATATAACTGGTACTGTGACGAGTACGGTATAGATACTATCTCTACCGGTGTGACCATCGGCTTCTACATGGAGTGCTTTGAGCGCGGTTATTTGAACGCCGATGACATCGGTTACGAGCTGACCTTCGGTGATAAGGAGTCTGCTGGCAGGTTGCTCCATGAAATAGCCGCCGGACTGGGCTTCGGCAAAGTGGTCGGCCTGGGGGTGGCTAGGGGCAAGAAATGGGTTGCCGGGAAGTATGCTGCCCGAAACGGAGTTTCTGAGGATGCAGTCATGGCCGAGCTCATTAAGTTTGCCATGGAGGTTAAAGGCCTGGAGTTCTCCATGTACATCACCAAAGAGTCGCTCGCCCAGCAGGGCGGTTACGGCTTCGCCCTGAAGGGGCCGCAGCATGACGAGTCGTGGCTCATCTTCATTGACCAGGTACACAAGGAGCTGCCGACCTTTGAGGACAAGGCAGATGCGCTTAAGTGGTTCCCGCTGGTACGTACCTGGTTCAACGCTACCGGACTCTGCAAGCTGCCCTGGATAGATGTCCGTAACCCGGAGGCAGCCGCTACCGATGAGCCGTCAAGAAATTTGCCCACGCTGGCCTATTACGTCTCCTATCTCAATGCCACGACAGGCAGTAGCAAAAAGATAGAGGACATTCTGGCTGATTCGGAGAGGCTCTATATTCTGCAAAAGCTCATCAACCTGCGTCACGGCAAAGGTACCCGGGCGAGCGATCAGATACCGCTGCGGGCGATGTGTCCCGCCTATTTCAACGAATACGAATTCCGCGCCGAGTATTATGAAGAATGGTTAAGGCAGGAGCTTGGAGATAATGAAGTCCCCGCCACCCCGGAAGCCAGGCATCAGCTTCTCATCGAGAAAAGGATTGCAGCCTACCAGAAGCTCTGTGACGTGGTCTACGCAAAGAAAGGGTTCACCGCCGAAGGGATACCCAAGCGTGAGACCGTAGAAAAATTCGCTCTCATGGACGAGCAGGCAAAAGAGCTGCTTACAGAGTACGGTGTATAAGCCGGGCAGGGAAGATATGCCGGTTACGGATTCGGAGCGTCTGCCTCAGCAGATGGCAGTCTTAATCGAGTTCTTCGGCGGGCAGCGTCTGGTAACGAAAAAAGATAGCATAGCTATGCCCGTCACCGAGAATACCCGGGTGAGTGACGCCCTGGCTTATGTTAAAAAGCTGTATCCATCTCTACCCCTGGAAGACGGGATGATACTTATGACCGTCAACCAGGAAATGGCCGCTCCGGACAGGAAGCTCAGGGCTAACGACACCGTCTTATTCCTGCCTCTTATCGGCGGGGGCTGAGGACGGTATATCCCGCGTATAAATCCCGGATTACCGGACGTTACGCCAAAGCTATATGATTTGCGGTTCGGGAACAGGGATAATAAATCTGCCGCCGGTGCTGCGGTAAAGAGCTTCCTTTTCCAGAATGTCGTCAAAGTAGTTCCAGGCGAGCAGCAGCGCGTAGTCCGGCGGGTTGCGGTGAAAGTGGCTCTCGGGGAAGACCGGGACATGTATGCCTGGAGTGTACATTCCCTGCTTGAAGGGCGTGGTATCGGTTATATAGTCCAGAATGTCCGTGCCGAGCTGGCAGTAGTTCAGGAGTACATTTCCCTTGGCCGGAGCACCGTAGCCAGCGATTCTTGCCCCCGATTTCTTAAGTGCCCTGACCAGGGCGGTTAAATCATCCCTTATCTGAGATACCCTGCGGGCAAACTCCAGGTAGGTATCCAGCGAGCCGAGCTTTTGTTCATGCTCTTCTCTTATCAGGTCGCTAGCCGATGTTGACCGGAAGTTTACCGAATTAGTTACATACACTCGGAGAGAGCCCCCGTGCACGGCTACGCGTTTGACGCTGATGATAACCAGATTAAACCTGTCCAGAAGGTGTGATAGCGGACGCAGAGAAAAGTAGGCGAGATGTTCGTGGTAGATAGTATCAAACTCCAGCTTAGCGAGCAGGTCGGCAAGGTACGGCACTTCAATGACAAAGATACCGTTTTCATCAAGCAGGTTTGTTATACCGTGGAGAAAACCATCCATACTCGGCACGTGGGCAAATACGTTGGTGGCCGTGATAACGTGGGCTTTGCCTCTATCGCTCGCAATTTGCCGGGCAAGACGGCTGTCGAAAAAACCGTTTACCGTGTCAATGCCGCGAGTGAGTGCCAGTCGGCTCACATTTAAAGCGGGTTCAATGCCCTGCACATTCATACCCGATTCCTTAAAGCTGGATAAAAGCGTGCCGTCATTGCTGCCTATGTCTATGATGAAGCTGCCGCGGGGAATATTGAAATCCCGGATAATTTCTTGAGCGAGACCGGCAAAGTGGGTAAGTAGCGGTTTTGAGGCACCGGTAAGATAGGCATATTCGGTAAACATAGACTCGCGGGGGACGGTATAATCAAGCTGGACAAGCCCGCAGGCGCCGCAGAAATATACGTCCAGCGGGTAGCATGGCTCCGGCGTGCCCAGCTGGTCATAGCGCAGAAAGTTGTTTGCCAGGGGCATTTGCCCCAGCGATAGAAAGGGATAAAGGTTATCTCCGTGACAGGCACGACAGACCGGCATCTTGATTCCTCGCCGGTTAGTGTCTTCTATTCTAGCAGAGTCCCTATCTGCCGGATAGACGGTGCGGCTAACTTTGTGGCTGTGGGTCTCGCTTAAAGGATTTTTCCTGTCATCCGTATCCTGTTTTCTATGTCAGTGAGAAGCTTCATCCAGCGCAGGTTGTAATAGATGGGATGGTCAAAATCACGGTACTTACCGTCTCGCAGCACACCAGCGATTTCCCTGACGCCGTCCTCTACCGAGACCGCGGGGGTAAAACCCAGTAGCCGGGTTATCTTCTCGCCGCTCGTTTTATAGCTTCGCTTATCTACCCGGTCATAGTTTACTGTAAGCCCGGCATTTATCCCGATTTCTGCGAGTGTGTTTTTTACCCGGTGTGCCAGGTCCAGGATACGGTAGTTATCATATACCACGTTAAAGATTTCGCCGCTGATTGTAGAGGGCTCGGCTTCCAGGCAGCGTATCTGCGCTCCGGCAACGTCTTTGACATGGACGAGGGGGCGCGATGCTTCCCCGCCGAACCAGACATCAAGCTTACCGGTCTTGAAAGCGTGCATGATGAAGGCGTTTACCACGGTATCCCACCGCATCTTGGGTGAGAAGCCGAATACCGTAGCCTGGCGCAGTA
Organism: uncultured Dehalococcoidales bacterium; assembly: GCA_964473905.1. Classification (GTDB taxonomy): domain Bacteria; phylum Chloroflexota; class Dehalococcoidia; order Dehalococcoidales; family CAYYQY01; genus CAYYQY01. The sequence goes on from CAYYQY010000014.1 coordinate 20,975, forward strand.
TAACGGGGTAGAATCTGTCATCGGCCATCTCCTGTAGCTCTTTTCCGGCATCAAGCTTGGCTCTGGCGTATGTACTTTGGGGATTGGTGGACTGGGCTTCACTAGCTGTTATCAACTTTCTCAGGCGGGAGTAACGGCTTGCTAACCCGGTTGCTTAAACGTATTGTGGGTAAAGACAGGTTTTACACTCTCAGCACCATACCGTCATGGGCAAAGCATATTCTGGGGTCAGTCCCGGAGAGCGCCTGGTAATCATCATAGCTCCGGTTCCAGTATTCCTCCAGGTGCACAAAGACGATTTTTCGTGCCTCCAGGCGGGTGGCCAGATCCATGGTCTCCTCAAAGGTGTAGAGAGTAGTACGGGAAATATGCTCGGGTGGGTATTTAAAACCATGTTTCAGCCCACCTTCAAATATGCCTGGCTGAATAATTAAAAGGTCGGCATTATGAACCTCAGCCCGGTGCTCCGGGAAGGGCTTGATGTCACAGGGAGCATAGACCACTCTGCGACCCTCCTTCTCAAAGACATAAATAAAGGCTAGCTGGGAACCCCGGTCTACGGGTATAGCTGTTATAGAAATATTGGCGATAGCGGTAGTACTATGAAAGGGTTTGAGCTCAAGAAAGCCGCTGGAAACATAGAAATCAAGGATGGGGCCGTACTGGGAGCCGAGGTTTCCGAGCGGTTGGCACAGCTCTTCCGGAAGCACAAGACAAATCCGCTTCTCCGTGTAGCCCTGCCAGGTACGAAAGTCCAGGGCAATCTGCTCCACTAGTCGAAACCCTTCCACGTGGTCGGGGTCCAGGTGAGAAAACATTAGGTAGCTTACGCGGCGGATGGTGGTACGATTGAGCTGGCTAGCTATCTCTGCCGGTGTGTCTATTAGCAAATCGATATCATGCAGGAAAGCCGAAGGGCCACTCCTGGCATAGGGAATGCCCTTCTTCCTTGCTTCCCGGCAAACCCGGCACTGGCAAAGCGGTTTGGGAATGACCATACATCCCCCGGAGCCTAAAACAGTCCACTTCATCGCTTGCTCATGAAACCGGTTTTTTGTAATCTCCCACCGCTCGTTTATTCAATCCTTCTTTTTGACGAGAGGTACCGCTATACCGCCTTCTCTATATTCCGGAAGAACGATGGCCGCAGCGGGTCCCACCTGCCAACCAGCCGGTCGTAGACTGGTTGGGGAAAAGTCCGCTTGAAAATGCGGTAGTAATATAGCTCCTCGACTGACGACAGATATGGATTACCGTCCACTCTGTTGAATGCCTCAACCTCCGCTGCCGATATTTCTTTCTCCGCCTGTGCCCGCATGATATAGGCAACACCGGAGCCCTGGGCAAAGAAACGCTTCGTCTGGTAGATAAGATGCTTGGGCAAGCAGCCTTCAAATGCCTGGCGAACAATCCACTTCCCGATTTGCTCTTCGCCGTGAATCTTGTATTGTATCGGTATCTTAAGGCTGAAATCCATAACGCTGGAGTCAAGGAATGGCGTACGGCTCTCGTAGGAGTTGGCTGCGTTCAGCCTGTCCAATCGCTGCAGGGCGGTATTATGGGCTACGTTAATGAGGCTATCCACTATGCTGGCGACTTCCTCCGGGTTACTGCCCTTGCGGTACTGGCCGTCATAGCCAGCGAAGAACTCATCGGCCCCTTCACCGGTAAGCACGCACCTGGTATGTGGCGTGACAAACCGTCCGGCAAGGAAATTGGCAATCGCCCCGTGGACGCAGCTTTCCTCGTACATCTCCTGATGGTGAATAGCGACGGGCAATATCTCATTAATCTCTTTTTCGCCGAACATCAAAATGTGGTGCTTGATACCCAGGTAATTGGTCACGTCCTTAGCGAGCGGCAGGTCCTCCCCTGCCTCCATACTTACGGTAAAGCACTCTATATCCGGGTTTATCTCGTGTGCCATATAGGCTATCAAGCTGCTGTCCAAGCCGCCGCTGAGCAAAATGCCACCTATCGCGTTATCTTTCATGCGCTTGGCTACTGCTTCCATAAGCAACTCGCGTACTACCTTCTTGCCCTGTTCATAGTCTTCAAACTCGGGTGTCTTTACCGCTTCGGACGCATATTTCATAAAACCCAGTTCACGGGAATAGATATATCCGGGAGGGAACTCTTTGACGTCATCTGCTATATCTATCAGGGCTTTGGCCTCGGAGGCGAAGCACAGCCTGCCTTCGCTATGCCCGTAGTATAGAGGCTTTACTCCTACCCAGTCACGGGCCAGAATCATCTGGTTGCCGTCAGCTATGGCGCAGGCAAAGTCGCCATCCAGTTTCCGGGCAAAACGGGTGCCGTATTTTTTATAGAAGTGAAGAACGGCACCGGCATCGGTCATATCCCCTTTTTCCGGATTATAGACCCGCCCGTCAAGGACAACTGAAATCCTGTCATCCGACGCGTAGTGTGAGCCGTTTTCACAGTCTCCGCCCACGTTCAGCTCCAGGCAACCCAGATTCACCTGGTTGTCCTGGCTTATCCAGGTCTCGTGAGTACCCCGGTATTTGATTTTATCCAATATCTGCTGTAGCTTGCCGTTATCGTTCCCTAAAATTCCTGCAATTCCTGCCATGATATTACTCTCCCTTCATTTAACTGCTATACGCTGCTATCAGGCATTTGCCGTCTGGAGTGACTCCAGTATCTTGATAGCCTGGAAACCGTCAACACAGTAGGCATCGGCGCCTATTTCGGCAGCATAGTCGTCTGAGACGGCAGCACCGCCAATCAGCACTTTTACCCGGTCTCTGAGGCCGTTGTCCTTGAGTGCCTTAATCACCGTCCCCATTTCTACCATAGTGGTGGTAAGCAGCGCCGATAGCCCCAGGTAGTTCGGGTTTTCTTCACTGACCACGCTGATAATCTTTTCCGACGGTACGTCTATGCCCAGGTCACTTACCTCGTAGCCGGCGCCCTTGAGCAGTATGGCCACGATATTTTTACCTATATCGTGTATATCCCCTTTTACCGTGGCGATGACGAATTTACCCTTCGTTTCCACGTTTGACGCTTCAAGTAGTGGCTTGAGTATATCCATAGCGGCGCCTACCGCCTCGGCAGAGGCCAGCATGTCCGGGATAAAATACTCCTTGGTGGCAAATTTCTCGCCGACGACCTGCATTCCCGCGGTCAGGCACCGGGAGATTATCTGCTCCGGAGCGATGCCGTTCTCCAGCGCTGTCTGCATTAGCTCCAGCACGCCCGGTGTCCCCGAAAGCTCTACCTCAATACCCTCGTCATCTCTGGTTTTCCTGCCCTGTATGACGTTCTCCCTCAGCATTTTCAGGATGTCTTCACTCATTACTTTCTCCCCTCTTCATATACATTTAGCCTGTTCAGCAGGCCGGGAATATCGTTAAATATACTGGCAGTGGTAGCCGGGTCTATGTGCTCTACCGGTTTGGCGAGAAGCTCGTTCATGCGCTCGTAGGCCAGGGCAAACACGCTGTCGCTATTTACGTCTCCTTCAAAGGGATAGGATGCCGAGAGCTCACCGCTACGCATCACGGGACGGATGTGCCGAATAAACATCTTCTGCGGTGTGGCCACCACCTCTTTTATCTGTTTCTGGATTTCAGCAAGCTCTGCCCCGTTTATCCGTGGCTCTTTCAGGAAGAACTTGATCATCTTGAAGTGTGCATCGTCCATTACTGCCTGAAGCAGGCAGAATACGGAGTTGCAGTCCAGCAGACCGAAAGCGCAGTGCAGATACTGCGGTCCGCTTAGAGTAACCACTATATCGGAGAACAGCCTCTCTATAGATGACTGCTGTCCCGGAATTCTGGCATCACACACGCCCGAGGTAGAGTAGTTGGGTATCCGGTAGAACCTGGCCATCTGCACGCAGTCAATGTTGTACTGGCTCGTCTCTACCGCGCCGTACGAGTCACCAAGGGTATCCATCCTGGCTCTCACCGGTACGCTGCCGTAGATTACGGGTGTCCCCTTATTCACCAGCTGTCCCAGCGTCAGGCCGGCCAGCACTTCGGCGTTTATCTGTGCCATGATGCCGGCTTCCTTGATATGGGCGCTGGTACCGGCTTGCGGTGAGGAGGAGACTACTACGGGGAGCCCTCTCTGGCAGATATCCATGAACGTTTCCGTGGTATCATCAACGAACTGCAGGGGGCTCTTAACCAGGCAGGTAATAAAAGAAATAATTGGGTTTTCCTTTAGCTTATCCTTGCCGCCAACTATAATCTCGGCCATCCTGACCACATTGTCAAGCTGTTTTAAGCTGGTTAGACCCGACATTACGTGCTTGGTGGTATTATTTAGAGAGGCGAAATATTTGTTGACGTCTTTATTATCCTCAGTGATGTCTTTGTCCTGGATGTTTACCGTTCGTATATAGCCGTCAACGGTCTCAAGATGCTCACAGACATGGGCTGACTTGCAGAGGTCGGCTACGGTACCGCGCCGCGGGTGAAACTCGGCTACTTGTGTCTCCGTGCCGGGGTCGGATTTCTTGACATAAGTGGGGAAATCAACATCAAGCCAGATATTTGTTTCGGAGCCGGTAATAAAGTAGACGCGTGGCTCATCGCCATGCATCACTAAAGTGTTATCGGGATTTCTGGCTCCCAGCTTGACCGTCTTGGGGGCACTGGCAAGAGCATCCAGGACGAGTCTCTCCGGGATTTTTATATGCCAGCAACCGGTTTCATCACTGGAAATATCACTAATTTTCGCGCCGTGGCTGTGGAATATCTCCACTGCCCGGCGGTTAAAGGATATGAGGCCCGGGTCGGTTAGAATCTGCATTGAGGCCTCATGAATTTGCTGTACCTGTTCGCTCGTTATTCTTTCCAGGGGTCTATTAACTAACACGCCTTCTCTGGGCACTTTTTCTCTCCTTGTCAAATCACTGGTTATATTGGTAGCTGAGCTTTAGCTGCCGCCGGCAAGGCTGGAGTTTAAAGCCTCAACTACGGCTACTGCCTGGAAACCATCGGCCCCGTAGCCGTCGGCACCAATGCTATCCGCAAATTCTTTGGATACGGGCGCTCCGCCTATGATAACCTTTACCTGTTCTCTCAGGCCGTTATCTATGAGCGCCTGCATAATATCTTTCATGTTCATCATGGTGCTGGTGAGGAGCGCCGATAGTCCCAGGAACTGGGGCTTATCAGCTTTTACGGCATCCACAATGGCTTGGGGCATAATGTCATTGCCCAGGTCTGTGACCTTGTAGCCGGCGCCTCTAAGCAATATTGACACTATATTCTTACCGATATCATGCATGTCCCCTTTTACCGTGGCGATAACTATATTACCCTTGTTATTAATACCGCTCTTGGCCAGGAGAGGCTCCAGTATTTCCATGGCTATCCCCACCGCTTCGGCTGAAGCCAGCATATCGGGAATAAAATACTCCCCCGCTTCAAATTTCTGTCCCACTACCGTCATGCCGTCAGTGAGACCTTTATTGATGATTTCCATGGTATCAATGCCAGAGGCGATAGCTGTTTCAACAAGCTCCCGGACGCCGGGCTGACCTACCATACCTTCCTGCATACCTTCGTCGTCTCGGGTTATTCGCCCCTGAATAACGTTTTCCCGTATCAGGCTGAATATGTCCTCTACCATTTTCACACTCCGCTTTCAGTAATATATAAGGTTGATAAAAAGATTTGACTTATACGGGTAAGAGCAACACACTGACCATACGGTGTTATCTTAAGTCACTATGTTCTTGCCTTAAGCGTTCCTGTCACCCTGCCGCCTATTCTTCTATTCTACGATGGTGCCTTGCCGGTGAGCCCTGAGATATGCCCGGCAGGAAGGGTCTTTCCCGGTGATAATGTCGGCTACCTTAATGAAACTCATGGCTTTGGTATCCAGAGGGTTGATGATTACTGCGTCCAGACCGGCATAAGCTGCCATTATCAGGAAAGTACGGTTAATCAATTTCCTTACCGGTAGACCGTAGGACACGTTGCTCAGCCCCATTACGGTCTTGGCATCGGGGAAACGCTGTTTAATCTGCTCTATGGTCTTCAGTGTCACCTGTCCCTGACGGGCATCTACGGCTATTGGTAATACCAGGGGGTCAAAATATATATCCTCCGGTTTTATGCCGAAACCGGTAAGTTTCGTCATTATCACGTCACAGGCAGCGAGTCGCTTGTCTACGCTGTCCGGTATGCCCTCTGCTCCCATGGCTAGTGCTATGATACTTGCCTGCCGCTCTGCGGCCAACGGGCCGACAGCTTCCAGACGCGGTATTTCAGCCGTTACGGAGTTAATCATTACCTTCTCGCCGCGGTACTGCTTAAGGCCGGTCTCAATCATGTCCGGCGAATCGCTGTCAATAGCGAGCGGCTTATCCGTGGCATTCTGGACTACATCTACCAGCCATTTCATAGCCGCTATTTCATCGCTATGTAAGCCCTGGCCGCTGCCGGTGTTGACATCAATGAAATTGGCTCCGGCGTTGGCCTGGTCTCTGGCTAAATTTGCCAGGTATTCATCATTCCGGTTGGCAATAGCTTCGGCGATAGACTTGATTGATGCGTTTATCTTTTCTCCAATTACCAGCATATCTCAATCCACTATATTTTTTATTTCCTCAAGTATCTTGTTTCTGGTCGTGGCGGGCAGGTGGCCGGTGTCGTTGGCCAGAAGCTCTTTTACTCTGTCGGCTGCCTTTTCCCAGGTAGCCTGGGCACCTTTCGCCTCCCAGTTTTCCCGGCTGTTACGGTCACTGATAGATGGCTGATAGTGCTCGCTGCGCATGAAATGCCTGGTGTGCCTGGCGGTGACGAAGTTTCCTCCCGGTCCCACCTGCTGTATCAGGTCAAAGGCCAGGGTTTCATCATCCACTCTAATGCCTTCTACCGCCCGCATTACCATGCCCAGTATCTCATTATCCATAACGAGCTTCTCGTAGGACAGGGTTAGTGCAAACTCCATGAGCCCGGCGGAGTCGTGTATGAAATTGGCCCCGGCCAGAGCACACAGCAGGCTGGTGAGTGCCGACTCGTAGCCGCTCTGCGCATCCAGCATCTTGGAATCGGTCATACCGCCGGTGGCGTAGAACGGCAGCTGGTAAAACTGGGCCATCTGGGCGCCGGCAGCGTTAATAAGCCCCATCTCTATGGAGCCTGCCAGGTAATTGAGTCGCCTGAGGTCGGTACTTGAGGCTACCGAACCAAAAATGGCTGGTGTCCCCGGGTTAACAACCTGAGCGAGCATTACTCCCATCAGCGAGTCAACCGTCTGGATAACCAGGTTACCGGCGAGTGTAACCGGTGAAGTAGCGCCGCACAGCGGTTCCGCCGGACATACCACCGGTATACCGCTCTTGGCGATAGCCACTACCAGGTCGCCGTACTGGGCATCCATCTTCATCGGGCTTATACTGCAGGCTATCATGGAGACGATGGGCCGCTCACGGAGTGCTTCGTGAGAACCGGCCACTATCTCTGCCATACGTATTACCTGCTTTACCCCTTCCAGGGTGTACACGCCTCCCATAACGTGTTTGGTAGTATTATCCAGACCGGCAAAGAAGCGGTTAGCATCTATCTGCTCTACGGGTAGCTCGTTGGGATAGGTCGACAGCATGAAAAGGTGAATATTATCCAGCTGGTCAACCAGCCTGGCGATGCGTTTCAGGTCATCAAGACTGGCCTGGCGTTTCGTATTGGTGTCCGGCTCGTAGATATACAGCGCCGTGCCGCCGGTACCTGCATGCACGCGGTTCCCACCCATCAGAATATCATGTTTCTCATCTTGACCGCAGAGCCTTATCTCCGACGGTGCCTGTTGTATCAGTTTCATGGCTATTGCCTCGGGCAGACGTACCCGGTTCTTTCCACGGTCTACGCTGGCCCCGGCCTGCTCGAATAAACTGAGTGCTGTCTCCGAGTTTACTTCAAAGCCTACTTCCTCTATCACACGTATGACAGTCCGGTGCACGCGCAGTATGGAGTCTTCGGTTAGGGGTTTAAAGCTCCCCCCGGCTAGTCCTTTTCTAATCATGTCTATATATAATCTACCTCCTGCCTATACAATCAAGTTCTTTACAGGTCCGGCACGGATTATAGAGGCTTACTTCGCCCGGCCCGATGCCGATAATGCCTGATATTGATTTCTGGGGAATCATTAGGCACGACTCTGTCAGGTGAATGCCGTTGGTGTTGCCCTCTAGAGCCCAGAACAGCATGCGCTGTTGGCCTATGTGCCAGTCACAGTAACCGGGGCTAAAACGCCGGCTTATGGTGAGACCCTCACTGTGAGCCCTCTCCCCTATCTGTTGCTGAACGGAATTGGCCAGGTTCTCAACAGCAGCGGAACCTACCGCATCCAGCACACTGGCTTGCAGTACGAGCCTGTTCCTGGATAGCTGGCTCGTCATTTCCTCAAGGTGACTGCCTGTCGTCAGTGACAGTATCGCTACCTTATCGCATTTCTCCAAAAGCCGGGCAAGCACCTGGCTCTTGAAGATAATGGAGTCTTCAATAAACGAAATAGGGCCGTTAACCCACTCTACCTTCTTGATGACATATGAATACGACGGTTCTATAAGGGGTAGAGCGTTATCCGCATACTCTTCTACCAGAGACGCTATACGCGCGGACGGCTCCGCGTAGTCACCATAGCCCAGATTACGCAGCACCTGCTTTACATCTATATTTAACTCTTTCGTTAAAGTTACCATATATATCTCTCTCTCCGCATGTTTTATCTACGCCTCAGGCATAGATAAAAAACCTATAGTTCGCTGTATCCAAATAGCAAGCGGGTAATACATAGTGGAGGCTCTCGTAGAACAGAGTAGTTTATCAAATGGGGATACTAGAAAATGGCTGGAGAATTCAGACTATCGATAGATTGGATAGGAATTTTTACGGGGAGGATCCCAGCAAACTAGCCTCGGTAAATTAGTTGTACAGGTAGTTTTTTCACTCGTATGTTTGCTTCACGACATAGCTAATAAACAAAATAAGATGCTCTCCAAGAAAGGATTTTAGCTGACAGCTACTAATCATGGCTTACCTCCCGATTAGCTCGCTACCTGTGCATTATAATTGACTCAGACTGTTTTTGTCCAGTCTTAAAGTGAGTACCTGCCAAGTGTTAATAAAGCAGTTACCCTATTATCAAACCAACCGCCATCCACCGTAAGCACTCCTTAGCCCGTGTAATTCATTCTTAAGTCCCCAAGACGGCACTCAACGCCTTCCAAAAGGAGGGCCATCAAGCCCCCTTTTCGCCCCGGGCCGTAGCCGGCAGGCATCAGATAGACGTTACGCTGAAGGTCTCTGTAACCGTATGGGAAACTGACTGACGACCTGGCGAGGTTATATTTGAGGATATAAGACCAAAATCCTTCTTTTGGAGGATTGAATTTGAATGTACCTAATCTAGAATATTATGGGTTGGTTTTTCCTGGCTTTTATGTATATTCGGTGTGGGGTGGTGTAGATATGCTGGGGAAGCGGACGCTATGTGGATATGGGTACCGGGACTGCGGTTTACTACCGCGGTTCGCGGTATTTTTTTCTAAAGGGAAATTCAGCCTGTTTCCGAACCTTAAACCATTAATATAACGGAGGGAATAACCTATCAAATAATAGCTATCACTATTCACCGGCGCCGGGCGCTGAACAGGCGTAACATTCGGGTATTCCGGGGTGTGTGAAAGGAGATGCAAAGATGAAAATAATCTTGAGTACCATGGCTGCTTGGGGTCTATCTTTGATGATGCTGATCTGTATGCCGGGGGGAGTGCTTGCCGATGAGCTGACAGATGCCGAAAAAACAGACGCAATGAAGAAAATTGAAAAGGCACTCGCGGAAGACGGTATCAGCACCGCTGACTGGGAGAAAGACAAGTACGAATGCTGGCATATCGCGCGGGACGTGCAGGTGGGGCTCTGGAACAATGAGAGTTTTGACTCGGCACTGGCCAGGGTCAAGTTTACCAAAGACAGCGAGACAAAACAGCACTTTGTCCTGGAGACCAACTGGAAGGTAGGCGGCGAGACCGTCTATATAGAACCGGCTACCGGTAAGCTCTACAAGGGCGTGGATAACCTCATGGAGAACTACTCGGGGGATGTGTCTGATGTAAAAGTAGCCAGCCGGTATTCCCGGGTGCAGATTTCCATAGAGATTGTGCCGTGCGCCGTACCGGCTCCGGACGGAGTGACAACCATCACCGTTACCCTGACTGATAGAAGTGGGGCGGTGTCACCCTCCGGCCCGGCGGGGCAGCCCCTCAAACAGCAGCCGCTCAGCGTCACGGTGACGAAATCGGATGGCAGTACTGTACCATTTCCAGCAGCCAGTAATAAGACAGACGCCAACGGGAAATGGACGACGACTTTGGCCCCGTGTCCGCAACTGGGGTCTTTCAAGGTAGAAGTGGAGGTAGCCACGCAGCCCGTGCCTGCCCAGGCGAAAAGAAGCTGCAGGTGCATTAGAGACCTCCAGGAGTGTATTCTGCCTTTAAGCCCCTGGACTTCACTGAATCCGGTGGGGACTCCCCACGAGGTTTTAGCTACTCCCTGCGACTATTTTGGTAATCCACTGCCGGGGCAGCTCATCACTTTCACGGTGATTGACGGGCCTCATACCGGAGTAATGGGTGACAGTATCTCGGATATTAACGGCAACGCGTACTGGAGCTACCCCGGAATTAATACCGGTGTGGACACCATAGTGGCCACCTGCTTTTACATGGGGCCGGGTCCGGTGGGATATCATAATAACTCTCTAAATTTACAAATTATCTCCAATGAAGTCTATAAAGAATGGGAAGAAGAGTGGGCCCCGTCAATTGAGCCACCGGCACCACCCTATGTCGGCGGGACGGTGATGAACACCGCAAAGCTCAAGCTGCTGGCACCCTGGATTGTCTTGGCCGTTGCCGTGACGGGTATTACATTACTGCTGGGCTGGCGTTTGAAGAAAGGTAAGACCGGATAAAGCAGTCTCTCTGATCATTTGCCGTTTGGCATTATTAGCTGTCTATAAGCTGTCCTGTCACAAAGGCGGGGCAGTTTATAGAGGGTGATATTGCGCAAATCACCTGCAGTGTCTTCTCTTGCTCTGCCATTCTATCTTTCAGCCCGTCAATTATACCTCCCAGTATGCTATCATGCAGTAAGGGCTATCGCTAAGCTACAGCTTTAATTGTCAGCTCTTTCATATTTGGAAAATCAGAAGCGCAATCTGCGGTTAGATATTGAAAAATGGCGTAAATAAACCGGAGCCGGTACCAATGGTAAACAGGCGGGTTATCGTTATTGGCGGGGGCGCGAGTGGCATGATGGCTGCCGGGCGGGCTGCCGAAGCGGGTGCCGAGGTGCTTCTTCTGGAGAAGACCGAACGTCCCGGCAATAAAATCCTTATCAGCGGTAAGATGCGCTGTAACCTGACCAATACCGCTGAAATTGATGATTTTATAGCCATGTACGGCACGAACGGCCGTTTTCTCTATAGTACCTTCAGGCAGTACTTCAGGGATGACCTGCTCGCATTTTTAAAGTGCCAGGGGGTGGCTACCAAGACCGAGCGCGGTGGGCGTATCTTTCCCGTCTCCGATGATGCCCTTGATGTAGTCCGGGCTTTTGAGCGCTACCTGGATAGTAACGGAGTCCGCGTTAAGACCGGGGACCGCGTAACCGATATTATGGTGTCTGAAGGGCGAGTGGTGGGCGTGCAGGCCGGGGCGGAGATATACCCGGCGGCGGTGGTCATAGTGGCAACGGGTGGCTCGTCATATCCGGGTACCGGTTCCAGCGGTGATGGTTACCGTATGGCGGCTGCGGTTGGTCATACCGTTACGCTACTACGTCCGGCTCTGGTACCGCTGGTGGTAAAAGAGGTGGAGCGTGCCCGCAGCATGCAGGGCGTCAGCCTGCATAACGTGCGCCTGACGGCATATCAGCTGGTGGCGGATGAGATTAGCCTGTCCTTGGCACCGGACAGTGATTCGGGGAGGGGTATCCCGGGTAAACGCCCGCGTCTGCCGGTTATAGAGAGCCGGATGGGTGACATGATGATGACGCATTTCGGTATCGGCGGCCCGGTTACGCTGCAAATGAGCCGGGCGATTGCCGGTGCCCTTGAGCGCGGGCCGGTCAGTGTATCCATAGACCTGAAACCGGCGCTCAGTGAAAAGCAGCTGCGCGACCGCCTGCAACGAGATTTTGACCAGTACAGCAAGAGAGGCTATCATAATATTCTCAAGGGACTGCTGCCGCAAAAACTAATCGAGCCCTTTATTGAGATGACGGGCATACCGCCAGAGCGGCGCGGTCACCAGATTGACGCGGAGGAGAGGGAGCGTCTGCTGTGCCTCTTAAAAGCGCTACGTTTTAACATCAAGTCGCCATTACCCCTGACTTCGGCGATGGTCACTGCCGGGGGCGTCTCGCTCAAGGAGGTAAATCCGCGCACGATGGCCTCGCGACTGGTAAGCGGGCTATACTTCTGCGGCGAGGTGCTGGATATTGATGCCGAGACCGGCGGTTATAACCTGCAAGCAGCATTCTCCACAGGACATGTCGCCGGTGAGCACGCGGCAGTCACTGTTGCCTGAGCGCCACGTACATGCAATCTTTTGGCTGGCTGCAACTTTACAGTACACGGACGCCAAACTCTCTCAGGGCTTCGGTAAGGGCACTCAGGGGAAGGCCCATTACATTATAGTAATCCCCTTCAATCCGGTTCACGATAACAGCCCCCAGCCCCTGTATGGCGTAGCCTCCTGCTTTGTCCAGCGGCTCTCTGGTCTTTACGTAGGCGTCTATCTCTGCCAATGTCAGTTTTCTGATGTGGACTTTGGTCTCTACCGAGTCGGATAGAGTTTTACCGGTGGTGGTATCTATCAGGCTGAAACCGGTAATAACGGAGTGCGAACGGCCGCATATCGTTTTAAGCATTGTTCTCGCTTCATTTTCGGTATGCGGTTTACCCATTATCCGGCCGCCAGCGACGATAAAAGTATCTGCGGCAATGATTAAGGCATTTTTATGTCTTACCGCTACCAGCTTCGCCTTCTGAAGGGATAGGCTACGGGCGAGCTCGTGCGGTTCCAGTTCCGGGCTAATGTCCTCTTCGCAGTTACCCGGTTCAATATCAAACTTGAGCCCAATCCTGGACAGCAGTTCCTGCCGCCGTGGCGATGCTGAAGCCAGTATGATTTTTTGCATAGCTTATCCCTGGTGAAGGCTAATATTTTACCTGCTTATCTAACCTGGCGTTCTCTCTGGCTTTAACTTACGCTACTGGTATTTGCCAGCCTTCTTATCATAAGTTAAAAGACTGATGATAGTAAAATCGGGCGGGTAAACCGACAGGAAGGAGAGGCGTTATGTGCTGCTACGCCGGTATCTATCAACTGTTGTTGGCTTAAAACACAGCGGGCTAGGCGTAGGTATGAAGCCCGCTTAGCAGAAAGGTCACTCCGAAATAGGTAAACAAAACGGCGGTAAAGCCGATGACGGCGATTACAGCAGAGCGGCTGCCTCGCCAGCCGCCGATAAGGCGGGCATGCAAGTACAGGGCGTAGATGAGCCATGTTACCAAACTCCAGGTCTCCTTGGGGTCCCAACTCCAGTAGCTTCCCCAGGCTATATTCGCCCAGACTGCGCCTGTCATAATGCCGGCAGTGAGGAAGATGAACCCGGCGGTAATAAAGCGGTAGATAAATATGTCCAGCGTTTCCAGTTCCGGCAGGCGTGACATAATTGATGTGCACGGGTTCAACCTGTTCCTGACTAAATACAAACAGCCGCCGATAAAAGCCAGAGCAAAGAGCGCGTAGGACAATATGGCGATGGGCACGTGGATGGAGAGCCAAAAATTCCTTAATGCCGGTGCCAGCTCGCCGCCAGCGGTGTATCTGGTGAGGCCCACTACCATGGCCAGTATAACAACGGGCATAGCGAAGGCACCTATCTGCTCTATTCTTATCCGGCGCGCCATGATAAGTAGAGCGATGGTGAGGAGTATGCAAAACAGGGAGAGTGTCTCGTAGAGACTGGTAAAGGGCATATGCCCGATATCCAGCCCGCGAGTAATGAGTGACGCTACATTTGCGGCAAGCCCCATGGCGAGCAGTACGGTACCGGTAAGCGCCAGCTTTCTTTTAGTGAATATAAGGGCAGTAGTTTGCGAAATCCAGCTGGAGATGTAAATGATAAGTGCGATTTGAAACAGGGTAAGGTCTATATTATCCATCATATTAACTCATAGATAGCGCTTAATTTCTTCGGTTAGTCTAGCGAAATCGGCAGCGAAAACGTCTCCTTTTCTGCCAACATTGCCTCTTATCATAATACTGGCTCCAGTCTCTTCTGGCTCAGCGACAACCCAGAAGCAGCGTGGCGTTATATAAAATACCAGGATTAGGCCGATTATGACTATACCGAAACCGCTGTAGATAGCAGGTACTTCTGGACTGCTGGTTACCATTAACCCGGAATACATTTCCAGCCTGTCGAAGGAAACGGTAAGCCCGCCAATGTCTGTTTTTTCTCCCAGGGGGATATCCTGTCTGGTCATTACTGTTTGCCCGGAGCGCAGTACGAAAAAGAGTACCGGGTTATTGGGCCGGGGTGAGGTACTGCGCATACCGCCCTTTTGTTGCTGGTCTGGAACGAGTATGAAATCCATGGCCACCGGCATGTCCGGAAAGGTAAAAGAAGCGGTACCGATACCGCCGGTATCCATCGGGCAGCGGATTATATCATCAAGTAGAGCCTCTCCCGAAGGCTCCTCAATCCTGACCGATAGTGCCCAACCGTAAGTGGACTGATAGATATTCACTCCCCGGTAGCTGAGCGGGCTGTTTACCGTGATGTCCCTGGTGAGCACTGCCTCGCTGGCCTCCAGGACGGTCACCCGGCTTATAAAGTCTGTGGGGTGGTAGTCATCGGAGTAGTCTATCTGAAAATCATCAAGCCTAGTCTCGAAGCCGCGGTGGTTTCCCCAGAAGATATTTCGCCAACCTTCTGATATATTATCATAGCTTGTGCCTGTCTCCAGAAATGATTGACCGCCGGTAAGGTAAACTGTCCCTTCAAAACCAGCCGGAGCCCCGATGCAGATACCAGCAATGATGACTATGAGTCCGAGATGCAGGATATTGGAGCCAAAAAAGCCGAACCTGCCGTGGTCAGCATAGATCAGTTCGCTATTATGCCTGAGCAGGCGAAAGCCCTGGCTCTTCAGCAAGCTCTCTACACCGGATAGTGCCTGAGCCGGAGGTTTATTAGTCGTCATCCCGTTTTGCAGAGGCTGGGACAGGATACTGTCCCTTGAGGTAATGGTAAGACCGTTTTGATATGAGCGTAGCGAGGAGGTAAACCTCAGGGCGCTGCATATTATAAGGGACAGTAAAAGCAGCAGGCACAGGAAGGTAAATATACGGGATTCGCTTAACATATTAAAGGGAGTAATGGCTTCCAGGAGGATAAAAAAACCTATTATCAATAGTAGACCGAGAGTGAATCTCATGGAGGTGATGAATCTAACCAGGCGAGACCATACTCCACGTCGCTGCTCCTTCCCGTCCGTGCTGGCATCTTTCTTTGATAGCATTACATAATACCTTGATAAATATTAAGGCAAATCTGCTGTTCAACGGGTGTTGTGCCTGTGTCATGGACGCTTACTTGGGGCAGTTCCGGTATCGTGACCTGTGGCTCTATGGCTGCGCTGCCCATCTTGCCTCCAGGCTGATTTCACCATGACACTGAGCACAGAAGTCATCGGAAAGGCGGTGCATCTTGTGGCAGATACTACAACGTAGCTCGCCCAGGTGCGAATCATGGGGGTTACGGTCCACTGTCTCTAGCATCTCGGCGGTTCGTCCCTTTAATTCTTCATAGCTCCCATGCTCGTGGCACTGGAAGCACCATTCCTGAGAGAACTCACGTTCTCTCAGTGGGTCTTCGTAGTTGCCCAGCACGTAGACGATGACCTCCCTGGCTGACTCCATTATCTGGAACGGATGGCAGTCTAGGCAGGAGAGATCATACTCGGCGTGGGCGTTGGCCAGTAACGGCGGTGATGCCCATGATTCTAGATAAGGGTCCATGATGTGGCAGGTGGTACAGAACTCGGGTTCATCATGGTAATTCCACAACACACCGCCGCCAATAGCCGCTATAAACAGTACCAACAGTGGTATCCAGACACGTTTTTTCTTTAATATGTTCAAATTCGCCTTTTTATACTAACCTTTCCGTGTGTTATCTACTTGCAGGGTAATAGTATACTCCAAAGATAATATTTAGTTGAACTGGATATTATACCCGCGCTGTTTCCCTGGCGGCATATTTACCGGCTACCAGTCCCAGCCCACCGCCAGCCCCGGTAGCTTCACCATATATGTAGTGATTACCGCATACATTCCTCAACATTAATTCTCCGGCGAGGTAGAGGCGCTTGACGGGCTCATTATAAACGGTGACTGGATTCAGGTTCCCATTAATTATAATCGAGACAGTGGGGTTATAGGCGAGCCAGGCAGTATTTTTAAAGGCATAGAATGGCGGCGTATCAAGTTTCTCAATTGCCGGCGTACCGACGCCCACCATGGTTCTCCGGCCAAGAATCGTGTCATAGCCTGCCGTGTCTATATCATTGTTGTAGCGTTCCACGGTGGTCTTCAGGTCCTTGGCGCTAATTTTTTCTCCCAACTCCTCAATGCTGTCAGCCTGCTCCAGCAGTTCTATCGTGCTAGCTCCCAGGCCGATAGGCGGACCCGCGCTTACCGCTTTATCATATGCTTTCTTGTCAATAAGCTGGTAGAGGATGGGTATACCGCCCTCTTTTGGCTGCTCCAGGGTGAGCCGTGTGCGCTTGTTTGACCAGTAGATATCTTCGGCGATATAACGCTGGCCATCCATGTTAACGTCAATAGCCCCATAGAGGAATAGCTCGGCATAACCCTGCATGGTGGTTGAACCGGGGTACATACCCTGTACCGAGTAGATGGTGGAGCGGCCTCTCATGAAACAGCCAATATCAAAAGTCATATTATGGCCGTCTCCGGTATGACCGGGGCAGGAGAGGGCAGTGACATTACCCAGACCGGGAACACATTCATTAAGCAGTTCGGCACTATGGGTGAAACCGCCGGTAGCCAGGACTACCGCTTTGCTGGCCAGGATATTGATATCACCACCAGCGGAACTGGCAGTGGCACCCAGGACTTCTTTATCGTAGCTATATACCAGACGTTTCATGGGTGTGGTGAACATAACCTCCACACCGTTATCAACGGCTGCTTTACCCAGTAGATCCACATGCTTGGCCGGGTCAACGGTATGGCTGCGGGGAATACTGCAGCCGGGAGATTCGCTGACCGCATCCACGAAGGGCACGCCCAGCCCTTTAATCAGTTCATAGTAGGCGAGATTGCTGTCTGCATACAGCCGGACGACCTCCGGATTCGTCTCTTCGCCGTAGGAAACCATGTCATTATAAAAATCGTCCGGTGTATCGGTGATGCCGTGACTGGCCTGGATAGCTGTCCCCGAGAAGGTAATAAAACCGCCGCAAATAGCGGTGGAGCTGGTAAGAGAGGTGGGGAGCTTCTCCAGGAGTACTACCTTAGCTCCC
>CAYYQY010000015.1:0-38569 GCA_964473905.1 uncultured Dehalococcoidales bacterium
ATCCAGACGCAGCGGTTCAGCATAAGCCAGGTAACCAAGTGGGATAGAGATACCGAGGAACAGGTAGTAATCGGTTACCGTGTTACCAACATGGTGACCACCAAGATACGGGATATAGAAAATGCCGGTAATATCATAGACAGCGTGGTGGTGGCTGGAGGTGACCTCATTCGAATCAATAGCCTTAGCTTTACCGTGGATGACCCGTCAGCCTACCATGAGGCAGTAAGGGAGAAGGCTCTTGTCGATGCCGCAAATAAAGCCGAGCAGCTCGCCAGCCTGGCTGGTGTCCGTCTGGGTAAACCCACCTACATCTCGGAGAGCAGTTTCAGCCCACCCCCGGTACGTTACTTTGATAGTTATGCTACTGCCGCTATGGAGGCCCCGTCAACACCTATCATCCCGGGTGAGATGGAGATTACGCTCAATGTCCAGGTAGTCTATGCGATTTCAGACTAGGCAGGATAATCAGCAAATAACATGAGGAGTAAAATATGAAATTAAAAATGATACCGATGGTCATCCTGGGTGGCATATTGCTCTGTCTGCCGGCTTGCTCAAGCACCCCGGAGGCAGTATCCGTGGCTGTTTCGTGTGACGATTTCATGACCGAACAGAATATTACGGAAGAGATTTTGGTGGTTACAGGTGAATCGTTCACCGTAACCCTGTGCTCCAACCCAACGACCGGTTTCTCGTGGGAAACAGCCGTGATTTCAGACCCGGACATACTGGAGCAGACGGGCTATGAGTTCATTTCTCCGGAGAGCGATCCGCCACCCCCTCCCGGCACGCCGGGTGAGGATGTCTGGACTTTCAAAGCACTCCAGACGGGTACCGGCACCATAGATATTGCGTATAGCCAGCCCTGGGAGGGCGGTGAAAAAGCAGCCTGGACATTCAGCCTGACGGTAGTTGTTAAATAAAAAATACTAAAAAGCAGGTATACCCCCTTCACGGGGGTATACCTGCTCAGTCCGCCCAGATACCTCTGGCGGCTAGCCTCGCTTGCTGTTCCAGCTCGTCAAGGTAATCCTGGTACTTGATATCAGGCGGATAGGCGATAGCCCGGGCAAGCCCCCTCTTTACCAGCTCGGCGTTAACAAATAAATCGTCAACATATACATAGCGCAGCAGTCGCCCGTAGCGGTCTGTCTCGGACACGTCCCGCTCCAGACGGACTCGCTTCCCCGCCACCATCTCCCGGTTAGCCTGCCACGCCTCGATACCGCCTGCCTCAACATATGGATTTATCTCCGGGGTATCAATACCGATATACCTGACATGGTAATTACCCTGAATGACAATGGTATCGCCATCAATTACCCTGGTTACACGGTAAGTATCCGCTGGCGCGCTACAACCACTGAGAGCCAGCAGCAGGATAACAACCAGCGACATAAAGATACGGCTAACTAATTTTAATATTGGCATACCGTTCCCACTCACTGTAAACACAGCCGCAGTACTGCTGGCGGTAGAGGTTTAGTGGCTTGGTCATTACCCGGCTATCCGAGTAACGCTTCCTTAAATCGGTAGACAGAAATTCTATACCGGTTTCCAGAGCGATTTTATTACCCACCTCAACCAGAACGTCGTGTTTTTGCTGGGAACTGATGAGCAGCGTAGTGGTAAAAGCGTTAAAATGATTGAAGTTAGCGGTTTCGGCCGTTTTCGCGAGGCGCAGTCTATAGCAATAACGGCAGCGGTCGGCTTCACGGCCGACTACCTTGCGGAAGTAGTCCACCATGTCATAACCATCAATAACGAGAAGCGGTAACTCCGCCTGCCGGGCATAGCCGGCCATAGCCTCCAAACGCGACTGGTGCTCCAAATAAGGATGAATATTGGGGTTATACCACAGCCCGCTTACTTCGTATCCCTGACTTCGCCAGTGGTGGATGGTATAGGCGGCACAGTGTACGCAGCAGCAGTGAATCAGTACTTTTTTAAGTACCATGCCAAATCTGCTCCCCCTGACGGGACGACCGTAAGACTATCTATCCGCACGATTAGAAAGACAGTGACCATTACCACAGAGCCGTTTGCGAGCTTTTACCCCGGTTGTAGGGTAAGCCGAGGTGCTCGTAAGCAAGCTGGGTAGCCAGTCTACCGCGGGGGGTGCGCTCCAGAAAGCCCAGCTGTAAAAGGAAGGGCTCATAGACATCCATTATGGTATCCGCCTCCTCGCTGATAGAGGCGGCGATGGTATCCAGCCCCACCGGGCCGCCGCTGAACTTGTTAATGATAGTAGATAGCACCTTGTGGTCTATCTCATCCAGCCCTATACGGTCAATTTCCAGCGTGGACAGTGCGTCGGCGGCAACAGTGCGGGTGATAATGCCATCCGCCTTTACCTGAGCATAGTCCCTGACTCGCTTGAGCAGCCGGTTGGCCACGCGGGGTGTTCCCCTGGCCCGACTGGCTATTTCTTCCAGGCCCCCAGCCTCCGCTTTTACCTGAAGAATGCGCGCCGAGCGGCCCAGTATGGTCTCCAAGGAGAGCTGGTCATAGAAATCAACGCGATAGACGGCACCGAAGCGGTCCCGCAGCGGCGGACTCAGCAAAGCGAAACGGGTGGTAGCCCCGATTAGCGTAAAGGGAGGTAGGTTCAACCTCAGGCTCTTTGCCCCGGCACCCTTGCCAATGATGATATCCAGGGCAAAATCTTCCATAGCAGGATACAGGACTTCTTCAACTGTCCGGTTAAGGCGGTGGATTTCGTCAATAAAGAGCACGTCATGACGGCGCAGGTTGGTCAGGATAGCGGCCAGGTCACCGCTACGTTCCACAGCCGGCCCCGAGGTAATCCTGATGTTGACTCCCATCTCGACGGCTATAATGTGAGCCAGGGTGGTCTTGCCCAGACCCGGAGGCCCGTAGAGCAAAATATGGTCTAAGGCCTCCTCCCTGCCCTTGGCAGCGGTGATAGCAATATCCAGATTTTCCTTGATACGGCTCTGCCCGACGAAATCTCCCAGGCTGCGCGGGCGCAGGCTGGTATCGAGCGGTAAATCCTCGGCATTAGACTTACCTGATATTATGCGAGCTATCTCAGCCTCACCTCCTCAATCTACCCGACCCCGCTACACCGGAACTAAAATAACACGGGAATACGCTTTCTATTCCAGAATTTCTTCGTCATTATGGCCGGAGTCAAGGGCAAATAGCTCCGTAGTCTCCGGGACATCAGAAATCCCAGCAAGCTCGCCGCCATCCTCAATAGTTAACTCGGCAGCAACCGCGGCAGGAACTTCAGCGGAAACCTCCGCTTCGGACTCCCCAGTGCTCAGCGCATAACGAGCCGGTATTAAACGGCCAATAATCACGTTTTCCTTCAGCCTGACAAGCCTGTCCACCTTGCCCCGAACGGCAGCTTCAGCCAGCACCCTCGTCGTCTCCTGGAAAGAGGCTGCTGCCAGCCAGCTATCCGTATTCAACGACGCCCTGGTTATACCCAGCAGTACCGTGTGCGCCGTAGCTGGCTCACCACCTTCCGCCAGCACTCTGGCGTTGACATCCTCATAGTGCCATCTGGTTATAAGCTCTCCGGGCACCAGATCGGTATCACCCGAAGTATCAATACAGACCTTGGTCAGCATCTGGCGGACAATCACCTCAATATGCTTATCGTTGATATTCACACCCTGTGAGCGGTACACCTGCTGCACCTCGTCCACGACGTACTGCTGCACGGCTTCCTTACCCAGAACATGCAGAATATCCTGCGGGTTGATAGAACCGTCGGTGAGCTGCTGCCCGGCCTTGACCTGGTCTCCTCTTTGAACCCGAATATGTGTAGCCGTGGGCACAACATATTCCCGTTCTTCTTTTTCTTCATATTTTATGTATAGCTGGCCATCTTCAACGATAACCTCGCCGGATACACGGGCCAGGATGGGCCTGGTTTCACCGGTCAGGGCAACTGCCGGTGCGGTGGTCTCATCCGCAACCACCGGACTTGCCAGCTCACTACCTATATTCACCCATTGACCGGTCATTACGTTAACCTGCCACCCGGCGGGTATGGCGTATTCGTCACGGAAAAAGTCCTGGCTGGTAATTTTTATTGACTTGCCCTCGCCGTCGTCAATTACCTCGGCCAGACCGTCTATCTCCGAGATGATAGCCCGGCTCTTAGGAGGACGCGCCTCAAAAAGCTCCTCTACCCGGGGCAGACCGCTGGTGATATCTATACCGACGACACCACCGGTGTGGAATGTCCGCAGCGTGAGCTGCGTGCCCGGCTCGCCGATACTCTGGGCAGCCACGATACCTATCGCCGTACCCATTTTAACAAGCCGGCCGCGCGCCAGGTCCCGGCCATAGCATTTCTGACATACCCCCTGCTTTGACTGGCAACTGCGTGGAGACCGGACTCGAACCTGCGTTATCCCCACCGCCACGATCTCCTCTACTGTCTTTTCGTCAATCTCCTCGTTCTGGCCTACTATAATCTCACCGGTAGCGGGGTTAGCCACTACACTGGCGGCATAGCGGCCTACTATGCGCTCGGCAAGCGGGGGCAGTATGCTCCTTTCTTGCGATTCATAAACCCAGACCCCATCCGTGGTGCCGCAGTCCTCTTCAAGAACGATAAGGTCCTGGGCGACATCAACGAGACGCCGGGTAAGATAACCGCTACTTGACGTCCTGAGGGCGGTATCGGCCAGACCCTTGCGGGCGCCGTGTGTCGAAATGAAGTATTCCAAGACGCCAAGCCCCTCACGCAGACTTGACTTAATAGGAAAGTCAATGATCTTCCCCGACGGATTGGTCATCAGACCCCTCATACCGGCCATCTGCCTTATCTGAGAAATATTACCCTTGGCTCCTGACGTGGCCATCATATAGACACCGCCATAGCGGTCGAAGCCGTCAGAGATAGCATCGGTAATCTTTTCGGTAGTGTCCATCCAGGCTTCTACGACAGCATCATATCTCTCATCCTCGGTGATTAAGCCCCGGTGATACTGGTTCTCAACAACGGCAACCCTGGCCTCCGTCTCCTGGAGCAACTGGGGCTTGCTGGCGGGCACTACGATATCACTCATGGCAATCGTCGTCCCGGATTTAGTAGCATAGCGGAAACCAAGCTCCTTTAGCTTATCCAGCATCGAAGCGGCAGCTTCATTACTCAACATGTTCCAGGCATCGGTCACTATCTTCTTTAAAATTGATTTGTCTATTATCCGGTTGTGAAAACCCACCTCAGCAGGTAAAGACTCGTTGAAGATGAGACGCCCGACACTGGTCTTTAGTCTTTCCCCGCCGGCATTCCGGTCCCTGACTTCTATCTCCGCCCGGAGGTCAATGACACCGAGGTCATGTCCCAGCCTGGCTTCCTCAAAACTGCCAAATCTTGACCCTTCACCTTTGGCTCCCGCTCTAATAGTGGTCAGGTAGTAACAACCTAAAACCATATCCAGAGTCGGTGTTACCACCGGCTCCCCGCAACTGGGCAGCAGCATATTGCGTATACTCAGCATTAGCTCTCTTGCCTCTCTCACCGCAGCCCGGGAAAGAGGCGTATGAACAGCCATCTGGTCACCATCAAAATCAGCATTAAATGCGGAGCACACCAGCGGATGCAGTTGGATAGCACTGCCATCTATCAGTACCGGCTCAAACGCCTGGATGCTAAGGCGATGCAGTGTGGGCGCCCGGTTAAGCAGCACGGGACGTTCCTTAACGACTTCCTCGAGAATATCAAACACCTCGGGCTTGCCTTTCTCAACCAGGCGACGAGCGCTCTTAATGTTGTGAGCTAAACCCTGAGCTACCAGCCGGCTCATGACAAAAGGCTTGAATAGCTCCAGGGCCATCCGTCTGGGCAGGCCACACTGGTGGAGCTTTAGCTCTGGCCCGACGACAATAACGGAGCGTCCGCTGTAATCGACCCGTTTACCCAGCAGATTCTGCCGAAACCGGCCGTGTTTACCCCGGAGCATGTCAGAGAGAGACTTCAACTGGTGATTACCGCTGACGGAGACAGCCCGGCCCCGTCTGCCATTATCTATAAGCGAGTCAACCGCTTCCTGCAACATACGCTTTTCATTGCGAACGATAATCTCAGGAGCCCCCATTTCCAGCAGGTGCCGCAGCCGGTTATTCCGGTTAATAACCCGGCGGTAAAGGTCGTTAAGATCACTGGTAGCGAACCTACCGCCATCCAGCTGAATCATAGGCCGGAGGTCGGGAGGCAATACGGGCAAAATGGTAAGTATCATCCACTCCGGTTTATTGCCGCTGCGGCGAAAGGCTTCAACCAGCCGCAGCTGCTTGCTCGCTTTGCGGCGGCGCTGCCCGGAATTGGACTGGCTTTCTTCAATAAGTTCACTGCGCCTTTTGTCAAGGTTGACATCCCTGATGATCTGTAATATAGCCTCAGCCCCCATGCCGAACTCAGTAAACTCTCCGTATTTCTGCTTGAGCTCATGACACTGGGTCTCAGTAAGTACCTTTTTGGTGTACAGGCTCTTAATTTGCTCAATTTCCTTATAAAGCTCATCCTCAAGCTTTACTCTTTCATCAATGAAGTTCCGCCTTAGCTGGTTCACCTCTTCAACCGATGCATCTTCCATGCCGGATACTTCCGATTCAATCCCTGTTTGACGTTCAGATATATCCTGGGCATGTTTGCCCTCGAGTTGCCTGATAAACTCCAGCCTTTTATCCTCATCTATGGCTACGATTACATAGTGGGAGAAATAGAGGACACGTTCCAGATTGCGCGGCGACATGTCAAGCAGCAGCCCCATCCGGCTGGGTATACCCTTGGCAAACCAGATATGGGCTACGGGACAGGCTAATTCTATGTGCCCCATCCGCTCCCGGCGTACCTTGGAACGGGCTACCTCGACACCGCATTTATCACATATAATGCCCTTGTAGCGTATTCTCCTGTATTTACCACAAGAACATTCGAAATCCTTAACCGGACCGAAGATACGCTCACAAAAAAGTCCGTCCCGTTCCGGCTTCAGCGTACGATAGTTCATCGTTTCCGGCTTGGTAACCTCACCATAAGACCAGCTTCTTGTCTGTTCCGGCGAAGCCAGAGAGATGCGCACAGCATCAAAATCATTGACTTCAAGCATTTTCTTCTATATCCCCCTCAATCATATCCTCAGAGACTACTTCTGGAGCACCCGTTACGGTTTCTATCTCCATTTCCAGCCTCGTATCCTCAGACGTTTCTGCCAGGACCACTTCCGGGATCTCCCGCCCGGTTTCTACCTTCGCTTCCAACCTCGTATCCTCGGATGTTTCTGCCAGAAATGCTTCCGGGATCTCCCGCCCGGTTTCTACCTTCACTTCCAACCTCGTATCCTCGGATGTTTCTGCCAGAAATGCTTCCGAAGTATCCTGAACCACCCCTTCGTCAGCCTCAGCCTTTACCTCCAATTCCGACAAGGTAAAATCACCCTCATTTACTGCGGTCTCAGGTGCCTCGGTAATATCGTAACCGGCTTCAAGCTCTGCTTCTGTTCCAGGCAGCTTGGATGTCGTCTCGGTGAGCGTCACCCCTTCTTCCTCATTTATCACCTCGACAGCAAGACACAGGCTCTGGAGTTCCTTTACCAGCACCTTGAAAGATTCGGGCACACCGGGCTGCAGGATTTCCTCGTTCTTCACTATAGCCTCGTAGGTTTTCGCCCGACCGGTGACATCATCTGATTTAATGGTAAGAAACTCCTGAAGGTTATAAGCCGCACCGTAGGCCTCCAGTGCCCAGACCTCCATCTCGCCAAAACGCTGACCGCCAAACTGGGCCTTACCGCCCAGCGGTTGCTGTGTAATCAGTGAATAGGGCCCCGTTGAACGGGCATGGACTTTATCCTCAACCAGATGGATTAACTTCATCATATAAATATTACCTACCGTCACCGGCTGGTCAAACAGATCACCGGTACGCCCGTCCCGAAGTATAAACTTGCCCACAATCGGCGGCGGTAAATTTCTTTCAGCACCCGTGGCACTGGCTAATCTCTCCAGATCCTCAAGCCCAAGCTCACGGCTGGCAACTCCCAGGCTTTCCAGCCAGATACGCAGGCAAACCTCTCTCGCCACACCGATATGACCATCACTAAAAACTGTATCTCCGTTATAGCCTCGGCTTTCAACCCATGCCTTAGCCTTTTCCATCTGCACGCCAGGTTCACCGTTACTGCCGTCAGTACTGATGGCTCCGGCCTGCTGTACTATCCAGGCCCGGGCCAACGCGTCCTCAATAGAGACGTCACTGGCACCATCAAAGACGGCGGTGAGCACCTTAAAACCGAGTATCTGGGCGGCCATGCCCAGGTGTGTTTCCATTACCTGACCGATATTCATACGTGATGGAACGCCAATAGGATTAAGGATAATATCCACCGGCGTACCATCGGGCAGGAAGGGCATATCCTCGACCGGAGCAATCAGAGAAATAACGCCCTTGTTACCGTGCCTTCCTGACAGCTTATCACCTACGGAAATCCCCCGTCTCTGGGCGACCCATACCTGTACCCATTGATTAACACCGGCGAGCAGTTCATCGCCTTCATCGCGGGAAAAGACTTTGACGTTAATCACCTTAGCCCATTCCCCATGAGGCATGCGAAGAGATGTATCCTTTACTTCCCGGGATTTCTCGCCGAAAATAGCACGTAAAAGCTTCTCCTCCGCCGATAGCTCAGTCTCTCCCTTGGGTGTAATCTTGCCGACAAGTATATCGTTAGGCCCTACTTCGGCACCAATACGGATAATACCAAACTCGTCAAGATCGCGCAGGCTTTCCTCACCCACATTGGGTATATCACGCGTAATCTCCTCCGGACCCAGCTTGGTATCACGCGCTTCAATCTCGTACTTGGCAATATGGATAGAGGTTAACTTATCCGCCTCAACTATACGGCTGCTGATAATTATGGCATCTTCAAAATTGTAGCCCCGCCAGCTCATAAAGGCGCACAGCACATTTTGGCCCAGAGCCAGTTCTCCATGGTCTGTAGCCGAGCTATCAGCCAGTAGCTGGTCTAACTCTACACGGTCGCCCTTACTGACTACGGGGTGCTGGTTGATACAGGTACCCTGATTGGTACGAACAAACTTCAACAGAGAGTAGGTATCTATGTTACCATCATCCCTGGTAATCTCAATCTGAGAGCTGGTAACCGAGTTCACCACTCCCGCATTCCGGGCAAAAAGCACCTGGCCGCTGTATTTAGCTGCCTCTACCTCCATGCCGGTAGCCACTATCGGGGCTTCAGGACGGATCAGAGGCACTGCCTGTCGCTGCATGTTGGCTCCCATCAAGGCACGGTTGGCATCGTCATGCTCCAGGAACGGTATGAGCGCCGTAGCCACGCTGAATATCTGCTTGGGTGATACGTCCATAAGCTCAATCTCTTCGGGCGCCACCCTGACGTAGCGGTCGGCATACCGGGCTTCAACCTTATCATCCAGAAACTGTGCGTTTTCGCCCATTCTGGCCGTAGCCTGGGCAATGGTGTACTCGTCCTCTTTATCCGCGGTCAGGTATATAACCTCATCGGAGACAAACGGGACTATCTTTATCTTTGACGGAGGCAGCGAAGCCAGTTTATCGATAACCTTGGAAGTAATCAAGACCCTGGCTTTCACGATTGTATTACCATTTCCGTCCGTTATCGCCTCTCTCGTTTTTTTACCGTTTAACCGCTCATCGCTAATTGCCAGCTCATTTATAACCCGGCGGTACGGGGTCTCAATAAAACCGAACTCGTTAATCATGCTGTAGGTAGCCGGTGAGCCTATCAGGCCGATGTTAGGTCCTTCCGGTGTCTCAATAGGGCAGATTCTACCGTAATGGGAATAGTGTACGTCGCGTACATCAAAGCCCGCCCGCTCCCGGGACAGGCCACCCGGCCCCATGGCCGACAAACGGCGCTTATGAGTCAGTTCGGCCAGAGGATTAGTCTGATCCATGAACTGCGATAGCTGCGAGCCGCCAAAGAACTCCCTGATGGCCGACATCACCGGACGGGTATTCACCAGATTGGTGGGACTGACCGCCTCTGTGGCCGTTATACTCATGCGCTCCTTCACCACTCGCTCCAGGCGCAACAGCCCGATACGAAACTGGTTTTGCATCAGCTCGCCTACCGTACGCACGCGGCGGTTCCCCAGGTGGTCAATCTCGTCAGTAGTATCCATATCGTTATTGACCATTATTACGTGCCGGATTATTTCTATAATATCGTCCCGGGTCAGGGCACG
Source organism: uncultured Dehalococcoidales bacterium (assembly GCA_964473905.1). Lineage (GTDB taxonomy): Bacteria > Chloroflexota > Dehalococcoidia > Dehalococcoidales > CAYYQY01 > CAYYQY01. Next base: position 10,240 of record CAYYQY010000015.1, read on the forward strand.
TTCGCTTTCACCAACCTTAGCTTCCAGCCCCAACCGCTTGTTGAGCTTGTAACGGCCTACCCTGCCCAAGTCATATCGCTCCGGGTTAAAGAACAGGTTGTTGATTAGTTTGTGTGCGTTCTCCACACTGGGCGGATCCCCGGGGCGCAGCCTCCGGTAGATCTCTATCAGCGCCTCGGACTCATTGGTAACAGTTGGATCACGCTCCATAGTTGCCCGGATATAAGAGCGCTCCGAAACGCTGTCCTCTTCGTTAAACAGACCAAGCAGCTGCTCGTTATCCCCGTAGCCGATAGCGCGTAGGAGAGTACTGACGGGAATCTTACGCTTGCCGTTTATCTTGGCGGCAATCACGTCCCGGTTGGTGGTCTCGAACTCCAGCCAGGCACCACGGGTAGGTATCAGCTTAACATGGCACAGCTTGCGCCCGCTCGTGACATCCTCTTCAGTGGTAAAATAGACACCCGGCGAGCGGAGCAACTGGCTGACGACAACCCTCTCGGCACCGCTGGTGATAAAGGTGCCTTTAGCCGTCATCAGGGGGATATCCCCAAAAAATATCTCTTCCTCTTTAATCTCCCCCGTTGCTTTAACCAGCAGTCTAGCCTTGACATAGAGCGGAGAAGAGTAGGTCAGGTCTCGCTGACGGCACTCCTGCTCGGAGTGCCGGGGCTCGCGGAACTCGTAGCTAACGAAGTCAAGTGACATGCGGGTACCGACGAGATCGGTAATGGGAGACACCTCCTCCAATAGTTCCATGAGTCCCTTTTCCTGAAACCAGCGAAACGCGTCCAGCTGAATAGCGATTAGATTCGGTACATCAAGTACCTGAGGCAACCTGGAATAAGATTTTCGGACAACAGTATTCCGTGGCTGAGAACATGACAACGGCATTGAAATCATCTCTTACTTTACTCCCTAAAAAGACATACGGAAATAGTGTGCTAATGCGGCAATAACCAAAATAGGAAACTGTGGTTTAATGAAGGATATAATAAGGCGAAAAATATTCGAGGCACAAACCTATATATTACATATTTATCTAGCCTTTGTCAAGTACTACTTTAACTCAACAAGACTTTTATGGCCATATATTTTGCTATTGCAATCCCGTTTTTTTATGCAGTAGAATAGCAGGGGTAGTAAACATATTCCATCATAGGTTAAATTACCGCTTGGAGGAATTGATATGGATGTGAAGGTAGTAATCGAACTAACCGCTGATGAACAAGAACGCATATCTCGTCCTATTCATGGTAAGGGTGGATTTCAAAGTCTATTATCACGACTACAGACACAAATAAATGGCGAACAACATTTAATCCTCACACTTTCTGATGTCCGTAGTATTGTCCGTGGCTCGTCGGAGTACGGAACTGGCGGTTTCCAAGAGCGCTTGGGAGCCGTATTATCAGCATTAAGCCGACTGGCAGATGTGTTAAAATTGCCTCGTAGCTAATTATAAAAGGTAACATAACAACTATGCAAACTTCGTACCCCCAGCAACAGCAAGATATTTTTACAGACCCCAGCATTGAAATACATCCCTTATATTGTTTAGAAGGTATGCGCCAAATACTACAAGAAGAAAGTATCTCCGTAGTAGTGACATCCCCCCCATATAACATAGGTGTTAAATACAATGGCTATTGCGATAATAGGGAAGACTACGTAGAGTGGATGAGCGAAGTGGCCTCTGAGTTGTATAGAGTATTAGAACCGTCAGGTTCTGTCTTTCTCAACATGGGAGCTAAACCATCTAACCCTACACTTGCTTGGCAGGTAGCATTCAAATTTAACGAGTACTTCAAGCTACAAAATGTCATCCATTGGATTAAGTCTATCGCCATAAGTAGAGAAGATATTGGGCAGTATCATTACACTAATGAAGACATAGTCGTTGGCCACTATAAACCTACTACCAGCCAACGCTTCCTACACAATTCCCACGAGTATATATTTCACTTTACTAAAAGTGGAAGCATCCATCTTGACAACCTTTCCATCGGAGTCCCATACCACGATAAATCAAACATTGGCAGATGGAAACGGGCCACTCAAGATAAACGGTCAAGAGGGAACGCATGGTTCATCCCATACGAGACCGTCACAAATAGCCTGGCTCAGCGACCTCACCCTTCAACGTTTCCCATTAAACTTCCGGAAAGGTGTATAAAACTTCATGGGCTGAATGAGGTGAGTATTGTATTAGACCCGTTTATGGGAATCGGCAGTACTGCATTAGCCTGCCAGAACTTGAAGATTCCCTGTGTCGGATTCGAGATAGATAAGAATTACATTGAACTTGCACAAGAGCGCTTAAACGATAATAAGAATAAGGTGAAAAATACTCCTATATAAAGAGCATAGGCTCACTCGCCGTCTTGGCTATCCTCCCACTGCTGCCGATGCATCTCCATAAGCACGAATCTGTACCCCGACCTGTCCATATCACCGCAGGCAGTAAAGCCACATTTTTCAAAACATTTTTGCGCTCTGTGATTCCAGTCCAGGGTCTTCAAGTAAATCCTGCTGAGACTCGTCTCGCCAAATATATGCCCACCCAGGGTCATAATGGCATCGGTGCCGTAACCTTTATTCCAGTAGTCACGGTCTCCAATCATTATCCCTATCTCGGTATCGCCCCTGTTTTCATCAACCCGGTAGTAGGCACAGTTACCGATATGTTTGCCATCAAGAGTCTCTATACCAAATGAGCGCCTCCTTAAGTTCAGGTAGCGCAACTCATAGGTGTAGTCCGCAAGGTACTGCGCATAGGTCATAGTCAACGGTAACATAGCATCAAGCAGAGCCAGTTCTTTATCCGCATGCCACGTATAGTCATTTAAAGCATCGATTATTCTTTTCTCACGCAGTCTGATTTTGTAACTGATAATCATACTTCCGGAAACAGAGCCTGAATTCATACAGTCTATGGCCCGAGATAACTACTCCATCCCTGTCTCAAATTTGAAAGAGAACGGGTCTTCCGATATCTCCCGCTTATTTATGGCATCTTCCGCCGCTTGCCTGACCGCTTCGTTAGAGCTTTCAAGGCATTCCTCCAGGCACTCCTCGGCTTCACTACCACCTATCTTGCCCAGAGCCTGTATGGCCGCCGTCTGGACTTCAACATCTATGTCATCGGTGAGCTCTATCAGACGGGGGACAGCCTCTATCTCGCCGAGTTCGCCGCAGGCCACACTCGCCTCGCAGCGCATCTCGGGGCTGATACTAGCCAGCTCTGTCAACAAGACAGGTAACCAGGAGGGGTCACAGTTTCTACCCATAGCGTAGACGGCACTGGTCCTGAACTTTATCTCGGTACTGGCATAGGCCTCTTCAATAGCCTTCTTAACTTCAGGCACACTCAGCGGTGCCACTGCTTCCAGAGCACGGCACCTTAACTCAAGGGGCCTATTATTATCCCCGACTATATCAAGCAGCACGCCTTCTATCCGGGACTTATAGGACGAACGCAGTTTATCCAGCTCGGCCAACATGACAACTTTACCCAGCGTGGTGGCAGCGGCTACCTGGACTTCTTCAGAGCCATCCTGTCCCAGCAAATGAAGCAGCGAGTCAATAATAGAGGTGTCCTCACTTTCCCACAAGCCCTCAATAGCTTTAGCTCGCACCCGGGCGTCCTCGTCACCAAGGCGGCTTTTAAAAATGCTCTCAAAGTCAAGCTTGGCATTATATTCAGCCAGTTCAACCAGCCGGTTCATAATCTCCTGCCGCCGCCTGGCCTCGATAGCCACCCACATTTGCTCGAACAGCTTTAATTCTTCCGCGTCTAAATTGGATAGCTCGACAAGCCTTGAGTTAAGTATCGGCTTATCGCTGTCAACCAGTTCGGCAATTATCTCTTCAACTGGTTCAATAGGCTCAACAGGCAACGTCATAACGTACTCCGCAGTTCTATTCCTCTTCTTCCTCTTCTTCCTCGTCATTCCCTGATTCCCAGATAGGAGCGGTAAAATAGTCTATATACTCTCCCATAGCTTCAGCAGCCGCCTGTTTCATCTTCTCCCTGGCTTCACTGGCAAGCAGCACCAGGTCCTCGGTATCAATGTTAATACCGAGCATACGGGTCAGCACCTTGACTATAGACAGGGCCGCCATGGGGTTCTGCACTCTCGTGGCATACACCGGTACCTCGCCGAGCAAGCATAAAGCGTCTACCTCTTTTTCCTTGGCTACACCCAGCACTAACCCGTTCAGCCCGGCAATCTGCATATTACCCACCCGCAAGAGGTCGTATTGCTTTAGCTCCTGAACCAGGTCACGATTGCTAGCCACTCCCCAAACTTTAGGTTGCTCCGTATGGTGAATGCGGGTTACAGCAGCGGCACAGGTATATATCCGTTCCGCCTGAAACTTCAGTGCCGTATCAACTACACAACCGGCCATCTCGTAGTTCCGGGAAGACGGCTGATCGTCACCGATAAATAATATGATATCATTTTTACCGTCTTTGTTCTTCCAGTAATAGAACTTGCTCTGCGGGAACTGCGGTGCTTCGACAACCGCGTCCCGGGCAATTACCCCGATAGGGTCAAAGAAATGGGCAGCAGAAATCTCCGCCAGGTCCTTAAAAGCAAGCTTTTTCTTTAAATAAGTAGCCACTATCATAGACACGCTGCTGATGCCAGGCCAAGCTGCCAGCATGCAGGGTGATTTAAGCTTGGGGCGGGCAAGGATTTTTACCAGACTCTTTGATTTCTCCAACTCTTTCATATCAAGATTACTTTCCCCTGTAATGTGCACTGATATTAGATTCCTTTACGACCATTAAAAACGCCCTTATCTATATTATATTATCAACCTGCTACTCCTCAATATAAATATCTTGAATGGGATTTTTCAAGCTAAACCGTCGTTACTTGGCTGCCACCGATACCGCGTGGAAATATATTGGCGGTGTACATAGAAAGCCGCCTACCCACTTCGGCTCACTGCCAATCGCCGCGATATTATTCAGCAGCTCATATATATTACCCGAAACCATGGTATTTTTTACCCTACCCACTATTTTACCATTTTCTACCTTATAGCCAAGCAGGACATTACCACTGAAGTCACCACCCAGAACATTGGTCTGCCCGGCTCCCAGAAGCTGTTCAATAACCAGCCCCTCTTTTATATTGCCAACCATGTCTGCAAGCGATACGTCACCCGGAGCAATAATAAAGGCACTCGGCGCCGGCGTCGGCAGACCGATCCGGCTACGGCTACCGTTACCTGTACTGCTGGTATTCGCCATGGCTGCGGTCTGCAAATCATATAAGAAACCGGCTACGTTGCCCTGCTTAACAAGAGCCGTCTCCCGGCTGGGTACACCCTCATCGTCAAAGGGTCGGCTGTCCGGGCGATATTCAATAGTCGGGTTATCCGTTAGCTCAAACCTCTCATCAAAAACACGCTTGCCCAGCTTATTACCTACGGGAGAAGCCCCTTCCAGTACCATTTTACCGTTAAACCCCGCCATAAGTGAAGGCATAAGCGCACTGGCTACCCCGTCAGGGGTAAAAATCACGGGTAGCGTTTTACCGGACACCTGTGCCTGATTCCGGGCCATGTCAAGCTGCCCAAGCACCACATCGGTGATTATCTTCGTTTTCCAGAACGGACGGCAGGAACTCTGGCTCTCCCCGACAAAGAGCATGTCGGTATCCCGCACCAGGGTGCCCTCCACACCCGCGCTGAATATCCCTGCCCTGTAGCCAGCCTGCCCGCCACGGGAATTTATGATACGGATTGATACCGTAACCCGGGTAACCTGCGCCTCACAGAGAATATCCGGCGTATGGCTGGTGACATTGGCAATGAGCCCTTCCCCGAGATTAATCATCTCATCTATAGAGGCGAGTCCTATATCCGGGTCAAATACGGGGACATCCGGGTAGACAGCTGACGAGGGGAATTCAAATTTAGCCGGCATGCCGAACTGGGCGGTTTCAACGGCCATATCAACCAGACTCTTGCTATCCAGAGCGGTAGTCACCGCATAGCCAACCCGGCCATCTTTAATAACGCGTAAGGCTACGGTTGTACTCTGCTTGCTTTCAATATGCTTCAAACGGTTAGCCTCAAACTTAACCGGCGTTGTCTCGGCAGAGACCATGAAGACCTCCGCCTCTTCGGCTACCTTCTTGGCTTGCGCCAGAACTTCTTCCATTACCTACCTCCGAGCAGACAGTGACGGATACGGATGTGAGGGCTACCATTGGACACAGGCAGAGGTGACTGCCCCCCCTTGCCACAACCACCACCCTGGTTCATTTCCAGATCATTACCGATAGCATCTATATTATTGAGAGTGGCGAATACGTTACCGGTAAGCACTACCGGGCGCAACATCTCGGCGATTTTTCCGTCCCGTATCATGTAGGCCTCACCGGCGGAAAAGGTAAACATCTCCATGCTGGTCATACCACCGAACCAGTTTTTAACATATACTCCCTCTTTTATGTCACCTATCATGTCATTAAAACTGGCCGCACCCGGCTCAATATAGGTGTTGGTCATGCGCACTATTGGCGGGAAGCGATAACTTATAGCCCGGGCATTGCCCGTAGGCTTTTCATCCATTTTAGCAGCGGTCTCCCTGGAATGTAATCTGCCTACCAGCTTGCCTTCCCGAATCAAATATGTTTTCGTTGACGGCACGCCCTCGTCGTCATACTTATAGCTGCCGCGCAACCCGGATATGGCGGCACCATCAACAACATTGAGCCCGGCGCCGCCAAACTGCTTGCCCAGGGTCATAATGTCACGCATACGGTCGTTTTCATAGACGAAGTCCGACTCCGAAAGGTGGCCGAAGGCCTCATGTATAAACACTCCGGCTAAAATCGGGTCCAGCACCACCGTATATTCGCCACCCTTTACCTGCGGCGCCTTTAGCAGCTGCACGGCATGCTGTGCCATTTCGGCTACCTGCTTACCAAGATTTTGCATCTGACTGAAGTCGCCGCGGCTGCCCAGGCTGAAACCGGCCTGCTGTACCTCGCTGCCGTCACTGGCTATGGCGCTCAGCCTCAAGGTAACATCCGACCTCTCCTGCACGATATGGCTGCCGGCAGAATTTAAAAATATGGACTTTTTGTAGCTATCGGCGTAGCCGATGACGGAAGTCCGTATGGCGGGAGTACTCCAGATCATGTCATTATACTCAGCTAGGAGCTCCTTCTTTGCCGCTAAAGGAATAGCCACCGGGTTGGTCGCTATATCACCGGGCACCATGTCCACCACCGGCTCGACGTCGGCGAGGTGGCTTTCTCCGCTGCCGGCATACCGGGACTGCTTTACCGCCAGCTCCACCTTGGCCGGTAAATCACTGAAATCATTGAAGCTGGCAAAACCCCAGCCCCCTTTCACCAGCGCCCGCACGTTGCCCCCGCTACCGGTAGTCCGGCCTACGGACTCCATCTCTCTGCCCCGGTAGGTCAGATGGCTGGTTTCACTGTGCTCGATATGGGCCTCTATGTAATCAGCACCCTGTTTACCGATTAGCTCGCTCAGCTCATGACCAATGGATTCGATTTCTCTTTCCTGCATTTAATCCCTCGCAAACCACTGACGCGATATATTTAATATTAAACCACTAGTTACTTTCCCAGAAATCACTCGTCTTGCCCCGCTTCCCATAGCCCAGCCAATCATCAACCCTGACAAAAAGCGAGTCCAGCCAGCGGGTATTCTTTACCCCCCAGCGTACCCAGTCATGCAGCACGCCCGGCGTCTTGTTAAAAGGACAGACCCTGATACAGACGCCACAATCACTGCCGTTCCTGGATAAAAAGCCGAAGCATTTCTCCGCATCCAGCGGCCAGCGGAATAGGCCCTCACGATTACAGATATTGTTTATCTTGTCCGTCGGCTTGCCCCGCATGATAGCCTGACCCGGGCAGGTATAAGCGCACTTCTCACATTTCATACAGAAGTCCCACACCCCGAACTCAATGGGACTGTCCACCTCAAGCGGCATGTCGGTAAAGACCTTGTTCAAGCGCACCCGCGGCCCGTACCCGGGAGTAATAAGCAGACCCATGCGCGACAGCTCACCCAGGCCGGCATCTACCGCCAGGGGAATGCTGTTGGCCGTATCGTTGCCCGTGGGTATCGCCTTGTAACCCAGCCCGCGAATATACTGCGCGAGCTGCGCCGATACCCCCGCCATCCGGGAATATACGGTAGACGCCGCCGCTTCCCCTATATCGTTAGGTGCCTGCTGTATCCCGGCGTAATCCATTTCATGGGCCATAACTATGGCATATTTATACTCTTCACCGATTTCTACTGGTTTATTCTCTCTTGTCATGTTATGGTAGGAATGAGAGTAAAGCCACCGCCTGTCCAGCTCGCAAATGCCCACCAGTGAAGCTCCATATAGTCTGGCCGCCCTTTTTACTATTTTGGCCGCCTCGGCGCTATTATTAAATTCCATCTTTAGCCCCGCCGGCATCCGCGTAGTATTGGTCTTACCTACCGGCTTGGCTTCCCATGCCTCCAGCCCTTCGTTGCCGATATAGAGCCCGCTGCCAAAGTCCAGAGCCACATGCCAGCCGGCCATAGCCAGCGCCAGGTCCTGAATGTTATACCCGTCCTTTTCTTCTGGTATTTGCATACCGTTGTAACGAGCATAGTAACCCTGAGCTAAATGGCGTATTTCCGGGTCCCACGTGCTCCTTTTAAACGCCTCGTTCTTCTGGTCAAAGCTCTCTACTTCACCGACTATGTAACGGCTGGCTCCCTTGGCCACTCTATTGGGTCTCATTACTTATCCTCCCCATACGTCACTTTATAATCATAGTATATCAGCTATTCCAGAAAGCATCGGTACTTACCTTACCACCGTAACCCAGCGCATCATCAGCCCGGATAAAAAGCGGGGCCAGCCAGCGGGTATTTTTTACCCCCCAGCGCACCCAGTCATGCAGCATACCCGGCATCTTGTTAAAGGGACAAACCCTGATACATACACCGCAGTCACAGCCACTGCTGGCCATGTAGGTAAAACACTTAACGCCATCCAGCGGCCACCGTAAAACATTTGCCCTGTTGGATATACTGACCGGTCTTTCCGTCGGCTTGCCGCGCATGATTGCCTGACCGGGGCAAAAACGGGCACATTTCTCGCACTCCATGCAGAAGTCCCAGACCCCGAACTCGATGGGGCTGTCCGGTTTAAGCGGCATATCGGTAAATATTTTATTAAGCCGCACCCGTGGCCCGTACTCGGGCGTAATGAGCAGTCCCATACGGGATATCTCCCCCAGCCCGGCATCGATGGCCAGCGGAATACTCGTTGCCGTATCGTTACCCATGGGTATTGCCTTGTAGCCCAGGCCGCGAATATACTGGGCCAGCTGTGCCGATATCACCGCCATCCGGGAATATACGGTAGATACGGCTGCCTGCGACAGGTGATTGGGTGACTGCTCGATACCGTGGTAGTCCATTTCGTGGGCCATGACAATGGCGTATTTATACTCTTCACCGATTTCAATAGGCTTATATTCTTTGGTACCCGTACTATATGAATACGAATATATCCAGCGCCTGTCCAGCTCACATACTCCCACCAGAGAAGCGCCGAACAGCCTGGCCGCTCTTTTTACTACACTGGAGGCTTTAGCACCATCTCCCACCTCCATCTTGATGCCTTTGGGCATACGGGTAGTATCGGTCTTACCTACCGGCCTCGCTTCCCACGCCTCCAAACCCTCACCGCCGGTAAAAAGCCCGCTGCCGAAATCAACGGCCACATGCCAGCCGGCATTGGCCAGCGCTATTTCGTTAATACCGTAGCCCACCTTTTCGGCAGGCATGGCCAGCCCGTTGAAACGGGCGTAGTACTTCCTTGCCAACGGTAACAGGTCCGGCTCCAGCGTGGACAGCTTCAGTAACTCGTTTCTCTGGTCAAACCTGTCCACCTCCCCCACCACATACCGACTGGCTCCCCTGGCTACCAGATTTGGTTTCATAGTCTACCTCGCACATTAGGCCACTATTCCCAGAAGCGCTCCACCCTGGCCCTCTTACCGTAACCCAGCAAATCATCGGCCTTAACGAAAAGAGGGTCAAGCCAGTGCGTATTCTTTACTCCCCAACGCACCGTATCATGTAGCATACCCGGCGTCTTGTTGAACGGGCATACCCTGACGCAGACACCACAGGAAGTTTTATCTCTGGAGAAAAAGGCAAAACACTTTTCGGCATCAATCGGCCACCTGAGCAGCCCTTCCCGGTTACATATGTTATTTATCTTCTCTGTAGGCGGCCCGTACATGATTGCCTGGCCGGGACAAAGATAGGCGCATTTCTCGCACTGCATACAGAAATCCCACACGCCGAACTCGATGGGGCTATCCACCGCAAGCGGCATGTCGGTAAATATTTTACTCAGCCTCACCCTGGGACCATATTCTGGTGTGATAAGCAGCCCGGCACGCGACAGCTCGCCCAGGCCGGCGTCGATAGCCAGAGGTATACTGGTGGCCGTGTCATTACCCATGGGTATCGCTTTGTATCCCAGATAGCGTATAAACTGGGCCAGTGTACCGGTGACAAAGGCCATCCGGCCGTAACCATGTGTGGCCGCCGTGAGACCGATATGCGACGGGGAGTGCCTCATTACTTCGTAGTCCATCTCAAAGCCGAGGACAATAGCGTATTTATATTCTCCGGGAATCTCCACCGGCTCGTGCTTTTTCTCCAGAACGTTCTGCCGATAGGAATAAAGCCAGCGATGGTCGAGCTCGCATATACCGGTGAGCGAAGCCCCGTACACCTGCGCCGCTTTCTTGACGATACGGCTCACCTTTGCCGGGTCACCGGCATCCAGCTTGATGTCATGGGGCGGTCTATAATCCGAATACCATATTTTGGGGCTCTCCCAAGAATAAAAACCCTTATTACCACCCAGATTACCCATACCGAAGGCCTGCTCGGCATACCAGCCAGCCTGTGAAAAAGACATGTCCTCCAGCCGGTAACCCGGTTTATCCTTGGGATAAATTACAGTGAAATACTCGCGTCCGAGCTCCTTCAGTTCCGAATCCCAGACCGATCTGAAATAGGCATTGTTTCTCTGGTCGTACCGCGGTGCTTCGCCCACGACGTAACGGTCAGCCCCTCTAGCTACCAGATTCGGTTTCATTACGCCTCCTTAGACTACCGTGCGCTACTGCCCCTCCCAGAACTGGGCGACTTTACCCTTTCTACCGTAACCCAGCATATCATCAACCTTGACGAAAAGAGGGTCAAGCCAGTGCGCATTCTTTATGCCCAATCGCACCGCATCATGCAGTAAACCCGGTTCCTTATTAAACGGGCAGACCCGTATACATACACCACACATGCCAACCGTCTTGGCGAACTGGGCAAAGCATTTTTCGGCATTCAGGGGCCACCTTAACAGCCCGCCCCGGTTAGATATATTGTTCGGCTCATCAGTAGGCGCCCCGTACATGATTGCCTGCCCCGGGCATAAATGAGCGCATTTCTCGCATTGCATACAAAATTCCCACACGCCAAACTCGACGGGGCTATCCACCGCCAGCGGCATGTTGGTGAATATCTTGTTTAACCGCACCCGGGGGCCGTACTCCGGTGTAATCAGCAACCCGGCACGCGACAACTCGCCCAGCCCGGCGTCTATGGCGAGCGGGATACTGTTTGCGGTGTCGTTGCCCATAGGTATAGCTTTGTAACCCAGATAGCGGATGAACTGCGCCAGCGTCCCCGCGGTAAAAGCCATTCGGCCGTAGGCATTGGTTACGCCTCCGGCGCCCGTTCTGGAAGGTAACAGCTTCACCAGGTCATATTTCATTTCATGGGCGAGGACAATGGCGTAATTGCAGTCTTCGGGAACATCTACGGGTAAAGTTTCTATGTTCTTGCCCCGCACCCGCATACTGCTGGCATATAGCCAGCACCTGTTAAGAGCACATATCCCCACCAGGGAAGCGCCGTAAAACCCGGCTGCCTTCTTTATCATACGCGAGGCTGCTGCCGGATCATTAACCTCAAACCTCAAGTCCGTCGGCGGTCTAAAGTCCGAATACCATATTTTGGGGCTCTCCCATGAATAAAACCCCTCTTTACCGCCTAAGTTCCCCATACCAAAGGCTTCCTCGGCATACCAGCCGGCCTGCTCAAGCGCCATGTCTTCCAGTCTATAGCCCGGTTTGTCCTGAGGGTAAGCCACACCGTAAAACTGCTTAGCCAGCTCGCTTAAGCCCGGTTCCAGAATAGCCCGAAAAAACATGTTATTCTTCTGGTCAAACCGCTCTATTTCACCGGCGGCGTACCTGTCGGCACCCCTTGATACCAGATTAGGCTTCAATATCGCTTACCCCTCTGTTTCCATGCAGTCACCAGAATAGACAACACGCACTACAGACATATTGTAAATACACCTCATTATACAGGCAAATTTAACTTAAAGCCAAATGAGAAAATTGGCGCTACCGGAGATTGCTAATAGTCCTCCCAATGGTATAATTAATACATGATTTGTCAGTGCGCACCGGATGAAACCGAACGGATATACCAGATAGTAAACGAGGCAGCCAAGAGATACGAAGGTGCTATACCGGCTGACTGCTACCATCAACCCTACATGCCCATGGACGAGCTTAAAAGGGAAATGGCAGAGATGACCTTTTTCGGCTGGAAGGAAAACGGCACGCTGGTGGCGGTAATAGGGTTTCAACCTGTTAAGGACGTTACCCTCATCCGCCATGCCTACGTGCTGCCCCAATGGCAGCAACAGGGCATAGGCGGCAGGCTCCTGAAACACCTGAGCGGCATGGTTACCACCCCCCGCCTGCTGGTGGGCACCTGGGCCGATGCTTCCTGGGCGCTTGCCTTCTACGAAAAGCACGGCTTTCGGTTCCTGCCGGACAAGGACAACCTGCTGGCCACCTACTGGAATATACCCCGGCGGCAGATTGAGACCTCGGTGGTGCTGGGGATAGATATCAAAGATATTAGAGATTAAGGAGCAGTCATGGACAGCAAATGGCTAAGCAGAATGGGCATGGTTACGACGTTCAGCCTTGTCCTGGCGGCGGTATGCCAGGAGATGGAGAAGCCGCCCGAAGCAAGGACCTGGAACGGCAAGCTACTGGGCTTTATCCCCTATGATTTCCGGGTGCCGACACTGGCGCGCATCAAGGAGAGCTACTGGAACCCCTACGGAAAAGTCCTTACCCCGGAGGTCTTCGGCCTGGGCTGGACGATTAACTTTTATGCCCTGCTGGAGAACCTGGGCATTTTCAAGGGGCCTTCCGAGGAGAACTTCCTGATGCCCAACAAGTCTATCAAGGAGGTGCTCAAACCCGCTCTGGAGAAGGGATAGGAGAAGGGTATATTACTAAAGAGCCTTTTCGTATGGTTGCGAAAGTAACTGGTATAAATCCATAGCATATTTATCCGTCATACCCGACAAATAGTCACTCACAACAGTGGGAAGTATTTTTGTTTCCGAGAGATTACTTTCACCTCTCTCGTAGACTTTTTCATAATAGCTTAGTCTTTCTTGGGTATTCTTTGGTAACATTTTTCGTTCTTTAATAAACATATCAAACAATAATTGTAATATAGCTCTCGCTTTCTGCTCCATTATCATAACTCTGGGTTCTTTGTAAACATGTTCAAATAATATCTGATTGACTAACAATTCTACCTGTTCCCTGAGTTCAGAAGGTAACGATACAACTTCATAGCTCGCTTCCCTAATTTGGTTATAGAGGCCATCACTATAAGCAGAAAACCCTTCTATATTGCTTTTTGTTTGCTTTATTGTTGCTACTGTCAACATATCTATTATTCCCCTGGCCAATATCCTGGGTCTTAGCTTCAAAACCCATTCTTTACCGCCTGATGCTTGTTCTAAACTTTTTTCTGTACGAGACATCAATTCATTAACAAATTCGATATTTCTATCAATAATTAGCTGCTTAAAGTCCTCCCACGTCATTAACCCGGTAGCTAAGGCATCTTCTATATCATGAGAAGCATATGCAATAATGTCTGCCATACTTACTATTTGTGCCTCAATACCCGGTTGATTACTCCTCCAATATATTGAAACCTCATCTCTTATATCATCTGTTATACTTCTTTTAATTTCTTCTTGTTCATCAAAATATGTGCCATGCCTTAATATCCCCTCATAAACAGCGTAACATAAATTAAGACCGTCCCAATCGCTATACCTTTGCTCCAAACGTGATACAACACGATATGACTGAATATTATGGTTAAATGGAATACCCGATGTTTTTAATAATTCACCTATTTTTTTCTCTCCAACATGACCAAAGGGAGGATGACCGATATCATGGGCAAGCGCTATAGCTTCCGTTAGGTCAGAATTTGCATTTAGGGCTTGTGCTAAAGCTCTAGCAATCTGTGTTACCTCAAGAGTATGTGTCATTCTAGTCCTATAAAGGTCACCTTCATGTATCATATAAACTTGAGTCTTGTATTGAAGGCGTCTGAAAGGAGTTGAATGAATAATCCTGTCTCTATCATGTTGGAAAGAACTTCTATTGTCCTCAGGATGTGGAGATTCTTCATGGAGTCTATTTATAAACACACCTTCCACAGGAGTAGCTATCCCTTTTATCCATTGTTCCATGACCTTTTCGTCTCCTTTCTCCAAACTACCTCTACACCACCTCCCCCCACACCCCATCCCTATAGACCGCAGTCAGCTTTACGGGCGTAAGCCTGTTGGCCAGGTTGTCCCTGCTTGCAGTATACACCCGGATGTAGTTATCCGTGAGACCGGACCAGTTGCCGCCCGCCTCCTGCTCCCAGAGCACCGTCATCTCCCGGCCCAGGAAACGCTCGCGGAAGCTCAGGGCGCTCTCCCCGGCGAGGGCGAGCAGCCGCTCGCTGCGCTCTTTTTTAATGCCGAACGGCACCGGATGCGGCATGAGGGCAGCCTTTGTCCCGGCACGCGGCGAGTAGGCGAAGACATGGATACGGGCAAACGCCATCTCCCTGGCAAAAGCGTAGCCTGTCTCAAACTCCGCATCCGTCTCCCCGGGGAAACCGGCGATAATATCCGTGGTGATGGCTGCCTCCGGCACCACGGAGCATATGAGGGCTACCATCTGCCGGTAGTCCGCCGTCAGGTAGCGGCGGTTCATGCGCGTAAGCACGGTGTCGCTCCCGCTCTGCAACGACAGGTGGAAGTGACGGCAGAGCCGCGGCTCGTGCCACAGCGCAACGAGCCCGGCGGATATTTCCTGAGGCTGGAGAGAAGACAAACGTAACCGGCTGACATTGGTCCCGGCAAGGATGCGCTCAATCAGCCCCTTGAGCGCCACCCCGTCATAGCCATACGCGCCAATCTTGACGCCGGTCAGGACAACTTCTTTGTAGCCCCCGGCAACGCGCCGCTTTACCTCGTCAATAACCATCTCTACAGGCAGACTCACTTCCCTGCCCCGCGTGAGCGGCACGATGCAGTAAGAACAGAAGTTATTGCAGCCGTCCTGCACCTTGACCAGTGTCCGTGTCCGGAGACCGTCTGCGAAAGACGCACTCGCAATGTCCTCATGGTCAAACTGCGGACTACCCACATATTTATCTACTATCTCCACCAGCCCCGGCTTTTCCGCATTGCCGATTACCAGGTTAACCCCCTCCAGCCGGTTTAGCGCCTCCGGCGCGCGCTCGGCGTAGCAGCCGGTAGCTACCAGCAGGGCCTCCGGGTTCTTCCGGCGGGCAAACCTCAGCCATTGGCGGGACTTGCGGTCAGCGATGTGCGTCACCGTGCAGGTATTCAGCACGTATATATCGGCCTCAGCAGAGGCAGAGACCACCTGATATCCCGCCCGGGTAAAATCCCGCGCCATAAGCTCCAATTCAGCCTGGTTTAGCTTGCAGCCCAGGCTATAGAGAGCCACCTTTAATCTTTTACTATTCTCAATCATCTCCCACCAGGATTGCCGCCTCCCGTAACCATGATTATACGTTCGCCATTTTCAGCCGGTCAAACCGAAGTCGCCTTGCCGATATACCGAAATTATGCAACAATATTTACTACTATATCTCTCCATTACAGGATAAGAAAAGGGGGCGGGGTTGACAGAAAGTTTAAATAATAGAGTGGTAATTACCGGCATGGGAGCCGTAACCCCGCTGGGACTGGATATACCTACCACGTGGGAAGGGATCATAGCCGGCAGGTCCGGTATAGACTACATTACGCTGTTTGACGCTTCATCACTTGAGACCAAATTTGCCGGTGAGGTAAAGGGGTTTGATCCAACGGAATATATGGGCCGCAAGGATGCCCGCCACATGGACCGCTTTACGCAGCTTGCGGTAGCTGCCAGTCTCCAGGCAGCGAGACACTCGGGGCTGGAAATATCCCCGGCGGAGCAGGATACCGTGGGTGTTATTATCGGCAGCGGCATTGGCGGTCTTACCACACTGTTTGAGCAGGCCCGGATACTGGTGGAAAAAGGGCCGGACAGAGTGAGCCCATTCCTGGCCCCCATGATGATATCTGACATGGCAGCAGCCCAGGTCTCCATTGCCCTGGGCGTTAAAGGCCCGAATTTGTGCACCACGTCCGCCTGCTCCAGTGGTTCGGATGCTATCGGCGTCGGTTATGAGCTTATCAAGCGGGGGGACGTCCAGGCAGTGCTGGCCGGCGGCAGCGATGCCATAATCAACCCGCTGGGTATCACCGCCTTCAATGCCTTAAAAGCCATATCAACCCGAAACGAGGCACCGCAACTGGCCTCCCGTCCCTTTGATACCAAGCGTGACGGCTTTGTCATCAGTGAAGGGGCGTGCACGCTGATACTGGAGAACCTGGCTTATGCCCGGGAGCGAGGGGCAAATATTTTAGCGGAAATTATAGGCTACGGGCCGAGCGCCGATGCGTTTCACGTCACCCAACCGTGCGAGGATGGAGACGGCGCGGCAAGAGCCATGCGGACAGCCTTCAGAAAAGCGGGCATTACCCCGGAGTCAATTGACTATATCAACGCTCACGGCACGTCAACGCTGCTCAACGACAGGATGGAAACAAGGGCGATAAAGACCGTTTTCGGTGACCAGGCTTACCGCGTCCCGGTAAGCTCCACCAAGTCCATGCTGGGGCATCTGATAGGTGCCTCCGGCGCTATAGAGGCAGCCCTGTGTGTTATGATTATCCAGCAGGGGATTATACCGCCGACAATTAACCTCATAAACGCTGACCCGGAATGTGACCTGGACTATGTACCCAACGTTGCCCGTAAGACTCAGGTGGCCACCACCCTTTCCAACTCATTCGGCTTTGGCGGTCATAACTCGTGTTTAATCATACGAAAGTTCACCGAGGCATAGCCTTGAACCATTATCGTTGGCATGTCCTGCCACCGGCGCCGGCAAAATATCTTTCCAGCAATGCTGACTTTCCGCCACTAATCGCCCAACTCCTCTATAACCGGGGGCTTAACGAACCTGCCCAGATAGCCGCGTTTACGGCGACTGATGAGAATCAGCTTGGCGACCCCTTCCTCCTGCCGGACATGCACCAGGCAGTAACGCGCATCTACCGGGCACTGCTCTCCGGAGAAAACATAGCCATATATGGCGACTACGACGCCGACGGCATCACCGCTACCGCCCTGCTCGTTAAAGGGCTTACCTACCTTGGCGGTAACGTTATACCCTACATACCGCACCGTATAGACGAAGGCTACGGACTCCGTACTCACGCCTTGGAAAAGCTTTACCACGATGGTATAAGCCTGGTCATCACCGTGGATTGCGGTATCACGGCAGTAACCCAGATCAAGAAAGCGCGTAGAATTGGACTCGATATCATCGTAACCGACCATCATACGCCGCTACCCGAATTACCGGAGGCCGTAGCTCTGGTATGTCCCAAACTACCAGGCTCTGACTATCCTTTCTCCGAGCTAACGGGTGTCGGTGTTGCCTTCAAGCTTATCCAGGCTCTACTGCGGACTCTAGGCAAAGACAACCAGCTTGACGGATTAATAGATCTGGTAACTATAGGCACGATAGCCGACATAGCCCCCGTCCTGGGGGAAAACCGCTATCTGATTAAGCGGGGGCTGGAGATTATTAACCAGAACCCGCGCCTGGGGTTGAGAGAGATGATAGCCCGCACCAGCCTATCCCCCGGCTCCCTGGACGCAGCCAGTATCTCCTGGGTCTTGGCGCCGCGCCTGAACGCCGCCGGCAGGCTGGCACACGCCATGATTAGCTATAATCTGCTGATGACAGACTCGCCCGAAGAAGCCGAAGAGATAGCCATGTTGCTGGAGCAAAAAAACTCGGAGCGACAGAGACTTACCGAGAAAGCCATGAGCAAGGCGAAAGAGCAGGTATCAACCCAGCTAACGCAGCCAATATTAATAGCTGCTGACCGGGATTATCCGGCGGGTATCATGGGGCTGGTAGCCGGGCGACTTTCGGAAGCACACTACCGCCCGGTTATCGTTATCAGTACCGGGGAGCAGATGAGCAGCGGCAGCTGCCGCAGCATTCCCGAGTTTAACATAATTCTTGCCCTGAACCAGTGTCATAAGCTCCTCAAGGAGTTTGGCGGACACTCACAGGCAGCCGGTTTTACCCTGCCCACCAAGAACCTGCCCCGTTTTAAGGCAGCTTTGCTGAATGCGGTAGAGGCAGAACTCAGCGGAGTTGACCTGCAGCCGAGCCTCACTATTGATACCGAGATTGCTTTGCCAGACCTTGCCGGCGACACCATACGGTCTATCTACCGGCTAGCTCCATTCGGCCAGGGTAACCCGCAACCCGCTTTTCTGAGCCGCGCTGTAGAGGTTATCCAGTGCAGCCCGATGGGCAATAACGGAGGGCACATCAGGCTGAAGCTGAGGCAGGGTAACACCATGTGGCAAGCCGTAGGCTTCGGCCTGGGCAGCTTCCGGAGCGAGGTTTCCTCGCACCTTGATATTGTGTATAATCTGGAAAAAGACCGCTGGCGCGGAGAAGAGAGGCTCCGCCTCAATATCCTGGACTTCATGCCGGCAACACAAGATGGCAGGTGAAATAATGTATATTACTATCGCCATGGTATGCGCCTACCTGATTGGCTCGTTCCCCTCTGCCTATATCGTTGGGCGTCTGGGCAAGGGTGTAGACATCCGTGATATAGGCAGCCGGAATATGGGGGCCATGAACGTCTTCTACAAAGTGGGCTTCTGGCCAGGCATGCTGGTCCTGGCACTGGATATTGGCAAAGGGGCTGCTGCCATCGCTCTGGCCCGCTGGCTGGGCGTACCCCTGGCCGCCGAGCTCGCCGCGGGTGCCGTGGTGCTGCTGGGTCACAGCTTCCCCGTATTTCTCAAGTTCCGCGGCGGCAAGGGAGGCGCCACATTAATAGGCGTGTTTATCTATGTCATGCCCTGGGGTATCCCCTTTTACCTGGGGATATTCTTACTCGGCCTGCTGCTCACCCGCTACGCCACCCTCAGCTACGGCTTGGCCTTCCTCTGCTTCCCGTTTCTTGCCTGGCTCTGGTATCACTCCGCGGAGCTGGTTATCTTTTCCGTATGCATAATACTACTGCTACTGCTCAGATATGTCCCCCGCCTCAAGGAAATGCGGGGCAGCGGGGGTAGCTGGCGCCACGTCCTGATGAGGAAGAGCTTTAAGGACAGGCTGTAAAGCCGTTTTTACCAGCCCGATTTTATGTGTCCGGCAATAATTTCTATAGCCTTTAATAAATCAGACGAGGGCAGCAGATAATGGGTCCTTATCCGGACCAGGTTATGCTTTGGCTCGGGGTAAATCAAGATGCTGTTTTTAATCTTATCCAGCTCGGTGCTTAACAGCCTTGCCTTCAGCTTATAATCAAAGTTGAGCTGTGGTGATAGATATCTGTCCCCCTTCCACTCGATATCCGTCACCCGTCCCCGGGAACCCGGAGCCTTCTTGCCCACCATTCTGGTCTTGCCCCGGCGCCTCGCACCACCATATTCAGGGCTCGTTACCAGATACTCAAGATAATAGGTAACGCCGTACTGACTGGTGACGCTGGTGACATTGATATAGTCCATCTGCCGCCCCGCTATCTTGATAAGCCCCTCGGACCTCTGGGCAAAGGAACGCTTAACACCTAACTTACCGGCTATATCGTCCTCCACCAAGGACGCTTTTACTCCCATTTGCTCAAGGTGCTCAACGAGCTTCGCCACGTTTTTGGGGCCTTCCTTCTTCCTGCTCCTGAGCGCAATGGGCACACCGACAGTAAAAGCCAGGGCGGCGATTATGCTAATAATATTCGACCAGTCCACAGCCAATCCACCTCTGTCTAAACGCTGCTCTCAGCCCGCGCCCACCGCGTCTTAATGGCGAGCAGGGGGACTGTAATCAGCAGAACGATAATACCTATCACCTGCGCCTGGTGTAAGCCCAGGAGAAAGGGTGACCCTTCACGCAGAAAATCAATGCCGATCCGCCATACGGCATAAAGAGACATGTAGACGAGAAACACCGAACCCTCGGGCTGCAAACGCCGCCGGAGCAGCATCACCACACCGAAGACTATAAGCAAATAAATAATCTCGTAAATCTGCGTGGGGTGAACACTTATCCCCAGCGGGGCATAGCTCTCCGGGTTGGTATAGACGATACCGCAGAACATTGAAGTCCCCAGTCCGTAGCAACAGCCGTTGATGGTACAGCCTATCCGGCCGATAGCCTGGGCCAGTATGATTGCCGGCGCCACCACATCGGCAAAATAACCGAACTTGAAACTGCTGAACCGGCTGTAAATCCATATACCCAGGGCCGCCCCCAGTACGGCGCCGTATATGGTCAGACCGGAAGAGCCGACTATGAGCCCGGGGTGCTCCAGATAATCAATGACGCTGCCGGTCAGGACAAGCTCCGGGTGAAACCTAGCGATAATAATGTTATCAATGACATGGAGTAACCGCGATACAATTACCCCCGCAGGTATGCCCACGATGGCCGCCATAAGCACCGTATCACTGGACAGATTTACTCCCTTCTTTACCTCCCACAGCATCCACAGGATGATTACCAGTATCGCCAGGGCAACCATAATGCCATACCATCTTATAGCCATATCACCTATGGTGAAAGCTATGGGGCTCATGCTTATTGTCATAACTACGCCTCCAACGAATTATGAGTGTCCAGCTTCAGGAGAAAAGCGCATCAACGAATGTTTCGGCATTAAACGGGGCCATATCCTCCAGGTTATCGCCAACTCCAATAAACTTTATGGGTATCTTGAGTTCATCACATATAGCCAGCACAATACCACCTTTGGCTGTGCTGTCCAGCTTGGTTAAAAATATATCGGTTACACCAACCGCATCGGTAAAATGGCGCGCCTGCGTCAGACCGTTCTGTCCCGTGGTCGCGTCAAGAACCAGCGTTACCTCATGTGGAGCGGTCGCATCGCTCTTGGCAGCCACCCGCCTGATTTTTTTAAGCTCCTCCATCAAATTATACTTGGTATGCAGCCTGCCTGCCGTATCAATGAACACCGTGTCTGCCTGCCGGCTGCGCGCCGCCTGGATAGCATCAAATACCACAGCCCCGGGGTCACCACCGGGCTGATGGGCAATGACCTCTACTCCCACCACTTCCCCCAGCCGCTTGATCTGGTCAATAGCCGCCGCCCGGAAAGTATCGGCAGCCGCCAGAATTACCTTTTCCCCTTGATTTTTAGCGAAATTGGCGAGCTTGGCAATGGAGGTGGTCTTGCCGCCGCCGTTAACGCCAACCACCAGCACCACCTTTAGCGGCGGCGGACCATCGGCAGATTCCCCAGTAGCGATATTCAGTATACTTACCATTTCCCCCTTTAATATTGACCTTAGCCCGGCACCATCTTTAATATTTTCAGCGCTTATCCGCTCTTTGACCCTGCCGATGAGCTTTTCCGCCGTACCGACACCCACATCGGCGGAAATTAAAATCTCCTCCAATTCGTCCCACTCTTCTTCAGCTATGGACGTGCGGTCAAAAAGACGTACCGCCTTGCTGAACCACGTCTCCCGGCTCCGTTTCAGACCGCGCCTAAACAGATTATCTAGCAATGCCATCTCCTCGGTAGATCCTTCTTCGGTAGTAGTTTACAGACATATTTCATCCAAAAAATATCCGTCACTCGCTATGAACCTGCCTCATTCTTAACCAACAGCCCTTCCAGAATGAGCCGGGCTGCCGTCTTATCCAGCGGCTTATTATTATTGCCACATTTGGGTGACTGAATACAACTCGGACAGCCCTCCGCGCAGGGACATTCTTTAATCACTCTCAGCGTAGCCTGCCAAAGCTCCTCTATCAAATCGTAGCCCTTCTCGCTGATACCGATACCACCCGGATAGGCGTCATAAATAAATATCTGCGCGTGCCCGGTATCCGGATGCAGCGGCGTAGACACACCGCCAATATCGTTCCGGTCGCAGAGAGCAAACAGGGGCAGCATGGCTATGGCGGCGTGCTCAACGCCATGTAAGCCCCCCGGCAGTTCCAGTTGCGCTACTGCTAGCTCGTGGATTATCCGGTCCGGGATGTCAAACCACAGGGCAACGGTGGGAAAGTGCTGCTGCGGCAGCTCAAGTGGCTCCTCTCCGATAACTTCCTCGGTGTACTGCGCTTTCTTTCTAAAACCAACCACGCTGGTAGTAACCTCTACCTCACCCAGATATATACTAACCGTACCGTGTTTCTTACTCCGTATTGTCCGAATAATGTTCAAATCGGTCAGGCCCTTTGACTGCGTGTAATAAGTAACACTGGTGGGAATGGCAGAGGCGGTACGGCTGATTAAATCCAGCGCGGTAATCAGGTAAGATTCTCCCTGGTGCAGATAGATAGCACCGGGGTGCACCTGAAAGAAGGCAACATTGACATCCACCGTCTCCATTAAAGAGTGGGTGGTGGTATCAATAATAGTGTAGTTTTCGGCGGAGGTGGCACGGATATTGATGCTCTGCGCCGGGTAGGAGATGGCCGGCGACGGATACCAGCGACCCCGGCGTTCCCTTATTAACCCCTGGCTTTCCAGCCCCTCCCTCTCACGGTCAAGAGCCGGACCAAAGATTTTCCCGTCTCTATTGCTTAGCGGTAACTCCCAGGCGGCACACAGCAGATGCCCGCGCAGAATATACGGGTTTTCCGGATTAACCAGCGCATTCTCAAAGCTCTTACCGAAAAACGAGTCCGGATAGCGCATAAAATACTGGTCCAGCGGATTATCCAGACCGATAAGAAAGCTCAAAGAATAACCGCTGCTCCGCCCGCTTCTGCCGGCCTGCTGCCAGGTACTGGCAATACTGCCGGGATAACCGGTAAGTACGGTAGCCTCCAGGTCACCGATATCTATGCCCAGCTCCAGAGCGTTGGTGGCCACCACGCCGAGAAGCTCACCGCTGAAGAGCTCCCGCTCTATTTGGCGGCGAACCTCCGGCAAATAGCCGGCACGGTAGGGCTTGATTTTCGCAGCCAGTTCCGGTCTGGTTTCATTAAGCCTGTTGCGTGAATATGAGTAGATAAGCTCGGTGAGCCTTCGCGTACGGGCGAAGGTTAGACTCCTTACGTTATTTAAGACCAGCTCGGTAAAAAGGTGAGTGGCTTCGCTATTGGCGCTGCGCCGGACACTCCTCGCCTTATCTATAAGCGGCGGGTTCCAGAAGACAAAGTCCTTCCTGCCGTGAGGAGAGCCGTCATCATCAATCACTTCAAATGATAGACCCGCCAGCTTCTCTATATGCTCTCCCGGATTAGAGATAGTAGCGGAACAGCAGATAAACTGAGGGTCTGACCCGTAATACGCACACAGACGGCGCAGACGCCGGATGACACAGGCCACGTGAGAGCCAAAAACACCGCTATAGGTATGTGCTTCGTCTATCACCACATACCGCAAGTGCCTGAATAGCCGGGACCATAACTGGTGGTTGGGCAGAATGCCGACGTGGAGCATATCAGGGTTGGTTAATACTATCCGGGCCCGCTTTCTTATTTCCGCCCGTTCGAACTGCGGGGTATCACCATCAAAGGTAGCCAGTTCACTGGACTTGAGCACGCCGGGATAGAAAAGCTCCTCCAGGGTATGCAGCTGGTCTTGCGCCAGTGCCTTGGTAGGAAAAAGATACAGGGCGCAGCTTGCCCGTTCATTCAAAATGGCCTGCATTACCGGTATGTTGTAGCACAGTGTCTTGCCGCTGGCGCTTGACGTTGACACCATGACGTTTTTTCCGCGGCGGACAGCATCCACCGCTAGAGATTGGTGCGTGTAAAGGGGCATTAAGCCATGCTTTTTCAGGCAACGCTCCAGGCTGGTGGCCAGGGATATATCCACGTCCGCATGGCTTGCTTTACGGGGCGGAATATACTCTTTATGAGCAATCTGACCAACGTAATCGGGTTGAGCGGTAAGATAGCTGAGGAAATCCGGGGTACTATTCATGGCGCTCCTGAAAAATGATGCGGATACCTCCAGCTTTCCGGGAGCCCTAGTCGCTAGTTAAAAAAAAGACCCGTCCAGCAATCAGAATACGGGAAGAATCTCAATCTCATAGTCTATTAATTCCACATCAAACCGGGCAGCAATGATAAAATTTACTACTCTGGAGAGCATTTCATTGGTATGGCGCTTATCATTGCTGACGCAGCATATACCAATCGTAGCCAGTTGCCATAAATCATAGTCATCAATTTCGGCTACGGAAACGTTGAACTTGCCGGCTACCCGCGCAGTAATAGACTTGGTTACCCTCCTCTTACCCTTGAGCGATAAGTTTTCGGGTAACCGAAGCCTAATTCTGCACACCCCAACATTCATAACCTACGTAGTTCCATACCAATAGGTTATACAAAAATTGCCTATTGCACTACATACAAAAGAAATGACAACGCAAATGTGAAAAAGAAGATGAATTACTCTCGATAAGGAATTATACCTGACCTGATTGCTTCATCTTAGCGTAGCACTCTTTGCAATAGACCGGGCGCCCCTCTCTGGGCTCAAACGGTACCGTAGTATCCTGACCACAACCGGCACATACTACAGAATATGAGCGGCGCGATTCTCCGTAATCGCTACTACGTTCCCTTCGACGAGAAGCTCGGCACTCGGAACAACGACCAGGTTCATTTACCAGTCCCCGAGAAAGATAGAACTCTTGCTCGCCAACCGTAAATATGAACTCACGTCCACAATCCCGGCATACCAGGGTCTTGTCTGCCAAAGCCACGACTGCACCTCCTTATATTTTTTCCCCTTGTTTTCAATGCAGCCTGCTGGCACCAACACCCTTGTTATTTTTGACCAACGCTCTTGAACCAATTACCAAGCAGGGTCCTACCCGCTACGCAGAGTCAAGCTATGAAACAACACTGAACCAAGGTACTCCACATTTCCACTATACTACGTATAAAATCTCAAGTCAAGAGTCAATGTCCGAAAATACGCATGAGGGTAAGAGCTCGCATTGACACGTAGCTAGCGTAGCAGTAACATAATGAAACGAGTTATGCTAGCCAAAGCAATCAGTTGCGCTACAGTAGGGCTGGAAGGTGTGATTGTAGAAGTTGAGGTAGACATTTCACCCGGCCTGCCTTCATTTACCATAGTTGGATTACCGGATGCCGCCGTACAGGAAGCCAGAGAGCGGGTACGAGCTGCCATCCGTAATTCCGGCTTTGTCTTCCCCATGAAGCGCATTATAGTCAATCTGGCCCCGGCCGACCTGAAGAAAGGCGGCCCGGCCTATGACCTGCCCATAGCGGTAGGTATCCTGCTCAGCTCTGAACAGCTATCCGCCGACGTGTCTCGCTCCATTCTGCTCGGCGAGTTATCCCTGGACGGCAGTCTACGCCATACCAACGGCATACTGCCCATGGTCGCCCTGGCTCACCAGAAAGGGATCCCCAACATCATTATCCCCGATATTGACGCTAAAGAGGCGGCTTTGATTCAGGGCATCAGGGTTTTGCCCACCACCTCGCTGGGTCATCTGGTCAGCTATCTTCGCGGAGAAACGCCAGAACCGGAATACATAAGCAAAGGCATAGAAGAAGACGAACCGCCAGTCTCATCGGCTACCGACCTGGCTTACATCAAGGGTCAGGAACATGTTAAACGTGCTCTGGAGGTGGCTGCTGCCGGCGGGCACAACATCATAATGGTGGGGCCACCGGGGAGCGGTAAAACCCTTATGGCACGCGCCCTGCCGTCTATACTGCCTCCCATGACCGCCGAGGAAGCTATTGAGGTCACTAAAATATACAGTGTCAGCGGTCTGCTGCCGTCGTATACGCCGCTAATTAGGCGGCGCCCCTTCCGCTCCCCGCACTACACCATCTCCAATGCCGGCCTGGTGGGTGGCGGGCACTGGCCGAAACCGGGTGAAATAAGCCTCAGCCACCGCGGCGTCCTCTTCCTTGACGAGCTACCGGAATTCGGGCATTCCGTGCTGGAAGTGCTGCGGCAACCCCTGGAAGACAAGATGGTAACCATCAGCCGGGCTAATGGCAGTATCACCTTCCCCGCCAATTTCATGCTGGTGGGAGCTATGAATCCCTGCCCCTGCGGCTATTATGGCGACCCGTTCAAACAGTGCACCTGCTCGCTGAGCACGGTCTCCCGCTATCAGCAGCGGATTAGCGGGCCATTCCTTGACCGGGTTGATATATTCGTGGAAGTACCCCACGTAGACTATGACAAGCTTGCCGACGATAAGCTGGGCGAACCCTCGTCTAAGGTGCAGACACGGGTTACCGCCGCCCGCCAAATACAGCAGCAACGCTTTAACGTCACCGGTCTTACCTGCAATACCGAAATGACACCCGCTGAAGTAAGAGATTTTTGCCAGATGGAAGAGGCCGCCTACGGCCTGCTCAAAGCAGCGATGAAGCAGCTTTATCTTTCAGCCCGTGCCTTCCACCGCATATTAAAAATAGCCCGCACCATCGCCGACCTGGAAAACAGTGGTATAATCAATACCCATCATCTGGCCGAAGCCATCCAGTACCGACCCAGAAGGATGGTATAAAGGCGAAGGGTCAACAAGGAGGGATACGGTGCCATCAGCAGAGTGGTTCGGTTTTATTGCCGGGGGTCTCATGACAGTTGGTTTTCTGCCACAGGTTATCCGTGTTTACAGGCTAAGAAGCGCTCGCGAGATAAGCCTGCCTTTTGCCATTCTGCTGCTCGCGGGGCTCCTCTGCTGGCTGGCTTACGGCATTGCCTTTAGCCTGTTCCCGGTAATACTATGGAACGCTATAACCGGCGTCCTGGCCGTTGCGCTTCTCTATGCCAAGCTGAAATACGGCAGGTGACCGGCGCTTTTTATCCAGAGCCGGGGCAAATAACCGTATATTATTCCCTGCTTTCTTGCGCAGGCCAGGATTTTCTTCTGCCTGTAAATTTGGAGCGCAAGACCAGGAAGTATTGACAACCGGAATATTCGGTTCTATTATTGCTCTCGCCCCATAGTTCAGGTAAACACCAGCTACTGTATCCGAGGGATTGACTATTTATAAACCAGCCGCCGGTTATGCTTTATTGGAGTTTACCGTCATACTTTCAGAAAAACTCAGTTATAACCGGCAGGGATACTTACCGGGCTACCCGTGGACACGGGCCAGAGCCGCCTCTATTCTCAGGACATGCCTACCTGGTGCAACCCGGGGCTATGAAATGCTCGCCGGAAATATAGAACTGGAACGAAGCTACGGTATAAGATGCAGATAAACCTAGGTTTTGCCCTGCTACTGACCACACTGGCTGGTCTATCCACCGGGATAGGCAGTGCTGTTGCCTTTTTCATAAGGAAACCGAGTTACTCGTTCCTGTCAATAATTACCGGCTTCTCGGCCGGTGTCATGCTCTACATTTCATTTGTTGAACTTCTCCAGACTGCCATTAGCCAGGTTGGCTTTGCCCTGGCCAATATCGGGTTCTTTACCGGAATCGCCTTCATAGCCATAGTGGATATCCTCGTGCCTCATGAGTACGAGGCCGAGCATCTGGAAAACAGAGACGAGTCATCTGTTAACCGAACTGAAACAGTTGACGAAAGGGACCACATAATATTTTCACGGCCTGTCAAACGAAATACGCCAACCCTCATGCGGGCCGGCGTATTTACGGCTATAGGCATCGCCATCCACAACTTCCCCGAAGGACTGGTCACCTTCAGCAGTGTGGCCACCGGCGACATTGCGTTGGGGATAGCGGTGGCCACCGCCATTGGCATACATAATATCCCGGAAGGCATCGCTGTCTACCCGCCTATAGTTTACGCTACACATAGCCAGAAGC
>CAYYQY010000016.1:0-35464 GCA_964473905.1 uncultured Dehalococcoidales bacterium
TCTTCGCGATGAGCGTGGTCTAAGTCAAGAGGTTCTCGCAGCCGAAGCAGGTTTCAGCCGATCTTATTATTCAGAGATAGAGTTGGGGAAGAGAAACGTTTCACTTCTTAATTTGTGTAAATTAGCTAAATGCTTCCACATATCCTTGAGGGAACTTACCGATCTCGATTTGCCGGAGTGTAATTGAGATGCCGTTCACATGCAAAGGTAAGACATACAGTTCTAAAAAGTTTCCAATGCTTGAAGTCATCTTTGACCTCAAGACTACAAAAGGCACTCAGCATATCGGCGGGAATATGTCGTTTACCTTAGGTGACGTTTCAAGAGCTTACGCTACCTGCGGCATACCTGAACCAGCCTCAATTTCTAATACTATTCTTGATTTAACTAGGAAGGACCGCGGGATCAATTCGAGGCTGCCTAAGTATATAATTGACTACGGCTATGATCTTAGAAAGAAGACTGGCTCGGGTCCAGGTGGAGAGAGCTACGCAGGGGAATTTGTATTTGTGGGTCATGGTAAATGCCTAAAATCATGGTTAGAATGGCCAGAAAGTCCCGACTTAATAGTCACGGTGGAAAACAAAGTCCCACACAAGATCGCTCACCTTATCAGTGATGATGAGGGAGCACTCTTTTCCGTAATCGATTACTGTGATGTTTTGTCCTATGCACTGTGCTCGGAGACCGGAACCGTCATACGTGTGCAGAATCCGATGAAATGGCAACCGAATGAAATTGATGGTCTTTATTTTTCAGATCATGATGGCGGACACGAGCACTTGTACCCTGTTGAAGGCAAAGCCTTGAGTACCGGAGATGATATTAATCTAGAGCAGATGCTTGGAGCTTACCTGACTATGCAAAGCAAGATGCCCGGAATCCACATTATTCCATTGGGCGTACAGATGCTTACCTCCAGACTTAGAATAGCCGAATTGAAGTTCGCGGATAATCAGCTTGAACTTGCCAAATACATTCTTGTAAACATATCGCCACCGGTTCCATCCTGGTCAAGTCATGCTATTGCCAATCAACCTAGATTATGGTAATATGCCTGATATAAGTGACAATTTGGGAGTTGAATTAAGAGACCAATGGCTTTCACGTATCATCCACCGACGCGCTCTGATTGCCTCGTTTGCCAACGCCTATTACAAAACGATATCAGCCCCTTGATTGGTAATGGAAAAGGGAAGGCTTCATCTGCTGACGACTTTCCTGTCCACAATTGGTACAATTTTGTACTCGGGTATACTCCAGAATTCCCTAATTATGTACTAGATAAAGAAAGCATCACATCTTCTGATCTTGTAATCGATCCGTTTATGGGCGCTGGTACTACTTTGGTTTGCTGCAAAACTCGCGGAATCCCTTCAAAAGGTATAGATGCCAACGATTTCATGGTAGACGCTGCGAGGGCAAAATTGTTCTGGAGTCTAAACACAGGCAAATTAAAAAAGCATCAAGACGAGCTACTTGAACTTATCTTTTCCATATCAAACGGATTCGCATGGGAAGAGCCCTCTAACGAATTAGCGTCTGGTGTTCAGTCCTCATTGTGGAGTGAAGCCGGTAAACCCTCTTTTCACCCATTCGCAAAACAGTTAAGACCTAATATGCTCGTTGAAAAATACATCTCTGATAAACCGTTTGCCAAGGCTAAAATCATCGAGGAGGCCATCAACAAGGTTATAGCCGACAGTGATGAAAAGGAACTTTTTAACCTAGCTCTCGCCTCGATTCTCGTCCCAATTTCAAACGTCAGATACGGGCCTGGATTTGGTGTTGTCCAACCCAAAGATGATGCTGACGTGTTCCGTATATTTTCGAGTAAAGTGGGCAGAATTATACGAGATTTAGAGTGCCTTACCGAATCTCAAAAAGCGACACCCGCGACGGTTGTCCTTGGCGATACTAGACAACTCACCCACTTTTTTGGAGAAAGTACAGCTTCCATGATGATCACATCTCCACCATATCCTGGAGATCACGAATATACAAAATACACGCGCCTTGAGTTGGCATTTCAGTGTAAAGCTAATAATATAAATGATTTTAGAACCATCAAAAGGAGGATGCTACAGGCATCAACAACCAACATCTACCGGGACTTAGATGATAGTATAACTGTAATAGACCTTGAAAGCATTAAGTTGGTGACCGACCTAATTAAAGAGCGTCTGGAACATGATAAGGCTACTAGTGGGTTCGAAAAACTATATACCAAGTTAGTCTGGCAGTATTTTGGTGGAATGTATAAAACTCTTAAAGAGTGCCTTAGGGTACTAAAGCCCAGGGCCAAGATAGCCCTACTTGTCAGCGATTCGCACGCGTTTAAAATGGTGCATATCCAGACAGCTGAGATACTAAAAGAAATTGGCATGAATCTGGGATATATCAACCCGGAGATCATTTTATGGCAACTGAAAACAAGTACATCCCACAAATACTATCTTCGGGAGAATATCCTGATAATGCAGAAACCTGACGGACGCCCTTTCCAGCATGATGGCTGTCTTACGCTAGGATAAAGGGATAAACCATACCGCTTTTTTGAGCTTGATCGGACGTCGAGAAGCTTAAGAGGTAAGTCAGGGGGAGCATATAAATATCGGTAAGGTAAGGGGTTTCTATACTGGCTGGGCCGACTCCTGAGTGACGTTAGGCTAATAAGGCTGCCTAATTCCGCTCTCCGGTCTTGGAATTAGTTGGTTCTCCTCGTAGGTTTTGCGGTATCTCGGCTTCGACAGTTATTTAAGAGTCCCACCTGGCTTGAAATCGTCATAAAGCCAACGAACAAAATTCTTAGCGTGTAGCAAATATGTCTGCTGGGACTTTTGTGAAAGCTTCGATTTCCCGACTTCCTCCTTATAGTCTTCCAACGCCGCTTTGACCTCTGCTAGTGCTTGTGGTCCAAATCCCACCATTTGCATTGACCTCCCATTCTTGCTGGAACCGTGTGAAAGCTAGTATTAACAGCATTATACCACCACAGGTAAGACAAGGGGATTTTCTACTGGCTGAACCGACTCCTGTGTCTGGAACTCTAGTATTACAGGTGATACACTATGTGGGGTGGGTCATACCGTAGAAATATTGGGGCACTGAAGCAGCGTTCCCTATAGAAGAAGGAGGGGCTAAATGAGCAAACGTGAAGACCTAAAACCTTGGGTAATTGACGCTCTCAGAGCACACGGAGGTAGAGCAACACTAATAGAGGTTTGCCGGCACATCTGGGAACACCACGAGGGAGAACTCAAATCATCCGGTGATCTCTTTTATACGTGGCAGTATGACGTGCGTTGGGTTGCACAAGTGCTTCGTAATAACGGTGCTCTCAAGCCTGTCCATGGTAGCCAATCCCAACCGTGGGAACTAGCCTAGACAACTGATATCTGGGGAAAATCCGGCTACCTTAGCTTAGCAACACCGGCTTCTGAGGGGGTGTCATATGGCCAAATCTCCTGAATGGTTGAAGTTTAAAGTAGGAAATAAGAGCGAAACAAAGTGGACTAATCCTGATTGCCAGCCGCTTGATACTGTTCACCACGTGACCCACATTGATACAGCGCTCCGAGTTCTTTCGGATAGCAGTATCAAAGCAGGGCTCGTTTATGACCAAAGCAAATTGAATACGCAACGTATTCCAGTAGTATGGCTGTCGCCCAACGACTGGACTGGCGCTGGTGGATTCAGATATGGCAATGTTAGGTTCTCCTTTGATTTTGCAGAGCTTATAAACAAAAAGAACTATTACTGGGTTGAATCTCTATCTTATGGCGTTGCAGCCGTTCGAATACTAATAACCGATAACAGTTACGTGAATATTCTTAATCCTTATGACCCGACGATAGGTGACGGTCCTTGGTGGTTTGATCGGGCTACGAATACTCATTATTGGAATAGCGACCATTGCCTGGAAATCATGTTTGAAGGCGATTTAGCAGTTGAAAGAATGAGTAAGCTTGACTTCGTCAAGCATCACCCTAGGTTCTGTAATATTAAACCTCAGTCTTGTCCAGATTGTGCAATAGGCGGGGAATTAGCTAGTACAAAATTCCTCGCCGCCATGGTAGGCCAGCGAGTGAATCCATCATTGCTTAAGTGGGTCGACAATTGGCAGCCCGAGGATGAGCTGTGCTACGCGTGGAACCGTCTAAAGATGAAACTGATGAAATTAATAGAAAATCTTGAATTTAATCAGATACCAGGCATACAGCAAACCGCTAGCTCTATCGGAAGAGCTGTCTTGGGCGCATACGCGTGTGGTGATAATGATGATATCAAAGCACTTTCCCAATTATTTAGCTCCGATAAGGCGGTCATCGATGCTTGTGCCAAAGTCATCTCCGAGGATTTCGAGATAGCTGATCGAAAAAGTCTAGACGATATTTAATGAAATCTTCTGAAAGTAGCTCGGGTCTCCCAGTCCGCTGTCATGCTCACGGTTGCATCCTGTGACGTTTAGCTGACGCTCATCTTGCGTTTTCACGGCACTCCACCAAACGGGTAAGGCAGTGCCTCCGGTGCCCGACCTATACCTCGGCTCCACCTGCGTCCCCCTGGGCTGCGCTTTGCCAACCTGGTGGCTACACACGACCACGCGCCACCAACGCCGAGCCACCCAAACCTATAAAACGTATCATATCAGGGGTTTAACCGGTCTGTCACCGCGTCTCTAGGAAACCATCCACACGTAATAGGCAGCACATTAGCTCCGCCTTTCTAGATTACCCCGCTTTCAAGCTTCAGTGGAATCGGCCTGCTTTCCTAATTTTAGGAAAGGATTCAGGCTTCTGAGAACTCTTACTCCATATCCACGGATTCTTGCCGTAAGAGAAAGCCTTTCTACTTCAGGAGAGACCTGCCCATCTACCCATCCCCGACGACGCAAATGACGTAAAATCCCGCACATCCGCATGCTTGTACGCCCCCTAACCTCATTCCTCCCTCTCTTTTCTCTCTAATTATTAAATGAATGGAATTTAGGTAGAGGAAAATTTGCGTCATTTGCGTCAGGTGCGTCAGGGACATCAGGGAGCACCAGTCGTTTTGTATACTTGAAAACAACGGTATAGACCTGTAAATTAGTAAATTAGTATAACTGTCAGACTATAACCCGCATTTCTCATACCAAGCTGGGTGTATAGGCCTCTTCCTGTGATAAAATAGCTTCAATAGCGACACCCGTTTTCCTACGTAAAAAATTATAGTGATAGCTTGGTTTGCTGACGAGGGGTGCATTATGACAGAAAAATGGCAAGAAGTGATAAAACATTGGGAAGAATGGGGGAAATCACTGCGTGAAGCTAGGGATAGAATTGAAAAAGATTACGGTAATATCGCTAACCTTTCACCACGAGTAAGGACCGAGAGCAAGGAAAACAACGATGGTTCAACCAACAAGTATTTAAAAATCAGACTCAATGACGATGCGATAGTATGGTGGCGTATTGACGATGAAATAACGGGAACCGCAAATAAATTCGTAGCTGAAAGAATAGGGTTGAGTGAGGAATATATACCATTTTACAGCTTCGTCGACTGGTGGAAGGCATCCGCCTTTCCTGAGTTTGCCAAAGGATCAAATATCAATGGCTATACAGAAATGGAAGATTCCGGTAAATCAATCCAGTTGGAGAGAAAAGTAGTAAAAATAGACAATAAATATAGAATCCTTAACAGTATCAGCTGGGATTCTGGTCAAGTCAAATTCGAAGAACTTGCACACTATTTATGCAAGATTAAGTGGCCTTTTAAAGATGACGAGACCCTTAATGCAGGAAAAGGTGGCCGACCTGAGAAATCTAAGGACGATATTATATACCCAGAGGCCATAGTATGTTATTTGCTAAATAAGAAACAGAGGCTTAAACAAGTAGCAATAGCCAACCTATTCGATTGGAAAACTCACTACGATAGTTACGGCAATATAATGAGCAATACAGTGCGGCAAAGAGTAGAAATTGGTAAAAGAATCTTGGCTGGCGATATAGAACAGAATAATACCAACAAATAACCCTCCATAAGATTTACCATACGCACAAGTGTGCCCGAAGTATTTATGATTTATCTAGATATTTCGGGCGCTTTTTTATTCGGGAAAGGGAGGGGTAAACAATTCATCGTGGGGATCGTCCCCAGAAACAACCATCCGTCGTCAAATCTACATTGGAGGAATAAAACGATGTCAAAGACCGATTGCCTGACTATGACAATACCGGAGTTTGCGGCAGTAATGGGATGTTCTAAATACCTCGCGTATTCTCTTGCGGCGGAAGATAAATTACCTGTAAAGGTGATCCGATTGGGAGAGAATCGAATGTTAGTGAGTCGCAAGGCGGTTTTCGATTTACTTGAAGACCGTAAGGAGAGTAATTATGAGTGATCCCATTATTGAAGCCGCACTCGAGTATATTGCCATGGGATTTAGAGTATTCCCGGTGAAGGCTGACAAAAAGCCATACACCCAGCATGGCCTGAAAGATGCCACCGAGTCCGAGGAGATAGTTCGACAATGGTGGGAGAAATGGCCAAATGCAGGAATAGCCCTGGTAACGGATGGGTTTATAGTCCTGGACTTTGACAAGAAAAGTGGCGGACATGAGAGTAAAGCGGCTATTGAGAAAAAATATGGTCCATTACTAAGTACAAGGACACACCGAACAGGTGGGGGAGGTCTCCATTACCTATACCGTAATACCAGTGACTTGGATATCAGGAATACCGTTAATCTTGGTGGCTATAAGGGCGTTGATTTACGAGCTAACGGTGGTTACATTGTTGCTCCGCCAAGTAAACACGAAAGTGGGACCAGGTATGAAGTTCTTGATGATAGTGATATTTCACCGGTACCTGACTGGCTATTAGGACTCGCCAGTAGCAAAAAACCACCACAGATCGAAGTTGGAACAGATGAGCATCAAATAGAAGAAGGAAGGCGCAATGACCATCTGGCGAGCATGGCTGGTAGCATGCGCAGGGCTGGATTTAGCCAAGCCAGTATCGAAGCTGCTCTCTTAAAGGAAAACGCAGAGAAATGCCAACCTCCACTGGGAGAAAAAGAGGTCCACGGGATTGCCAGAAGTATCGCACAATATGAGTCTGCGGAGATCGGTGATAAAGGCGATAAGAGTAGTATGGCAACTCGGATCGTAGAATTAGCAAAAGATATTGAACTTTTTCACACACCCGATAAGATACCCTTTGCCATCATTAAGCAAGATGACCACGCTGAAGTATGGCCATTAGAAAGTAGTCATTTTAAAGATGAATTATCACGGCGTTTCTATGAAGAAGAGGGGAAAGCAGTAAGTTCACAGTCAATCTTGAATGCTCTCAATGTACTTCGTGCCCAAGCTCAGTATGATGGACCTGAGAAACCAGTATTTACGCGTATTGCCGGACATAATGGGAAGATTTATCTTGATCTCTGCAATTCTGATTGGAGTGTTGTTGAAATTACACATGAAGGGTGGCAAGTAATTTTATCTTCCCCCATACATTTCGTACGCAGTCGTGGTATGACTACACTTCCAACTCCACAAAAAGATGGAAAAATAAACGAGCTCAAGGGCTTTCTCAATATAATTGAAGAAGAATGGCCTTTATTATTGGCGTGGCTTATCAGTGTTTTAATGCCCCAGGGACCATATCCAGTACTTGTACTTACAGGTGAACAGGGAAGCGCCAAAAGCACAATAGCCAAGATGATCCGCGCACTAGTGGACCCTTCGACTATCCCACTACGCGCCTTACCGAGAGACGAGCGTGACTTGGCAATATTTGCCAGAAATTCATGGATAATAGCCTTCGACAATATCAGTTACCTCAAAGATTGGCTATCAGATGCAATATGCCGTCTTGCCACAGGTGGTGGTTTTGCCACTCGTGAACTTTATTCCGACGCTGGGGAAGTCCTGTTTACGGCCATGCGTCCTGTGATTCTCAATGGGATAGGGGATATCGCCACAAGGTCGGATTTACTAGACAGAACAATTATTATTTCGCTCCCAGCTATTCCAGATGATAAGAGGCGTACTGAAACAGACATCTGGAAAGAATTTGAATTAGCTCGTCCCGCGATACTAGCTGTGCTACTCAATGCAGCTTCAATGGCTTTAAGAAATGTGGACAAAGTTAAGCTAGATAAAATGCCCCGTATGGCTGATTTCGTTAAGTGGGTAGTAGCTGGCATTCCTGCTTTAGGTGTAGATCAGAAGAATTTTATAGACATCTATGAGTGGAATATCCAGAGCATCAACCAATTAGCGTTGGAATCAGCACCAATTGCCAGGGAAATAATGATTCTTGTCGGTCGGCTTCCTGAGGGTGGTGAATGGAAAGGAACTGCAACAGAGTTACTAGAAGAGCTGGGTTCTCAAGTAGAAGATTCGATACAGCGCAGGAGAGACTGGCCGAAGAGTGCTAGGGCGTTAAGTGGCCTTCTAACTCGACTAACTCCAAATTTTCGCGCTAATGGAGTAGAAATCACTAAAGGCCACGGAGATGGAGATCGACTCATCCATATTTGGAAAGGTAAAAAGAATTTCATCCCACCAGCAAAACATAAGAAGAAAATTATAATAACACGGCTTGAAAGTGGAGGGCTAAGAATACAAATGCGAATATAAATCAAGCCAAGTATTTCTATTCAGCTTTCCTAACGGTATTTACATATCTACTCAATACGTAAAAAGGTAAATATGAGCGTGAGTCCTGACCCGTAGAAGGCAGGCGAAAACAGAAGGAGGTATACAATGACGACACCAAAAGTGATGAAACTGGTTGATCCATCCAAAGGACTAATGAAATGCAGGTTTTGCGGAGCTGAGCGCACAGCTATCCTAAATCCCGATGGTAAATTCCGTCGTGGGTCGTGGCAGTGCAAGAATTGCTGCAGAGATGTTGTGGCAGAAGTTAAGCAAGCCAAAACGCGGGTAAAGGAAGAGGAAAGACTCATTCAGGAATGGGAAGAAGAGAAAAGGGCTATAAAAGTCCGGTTAGCAATCATTGAAAGAGGGCAAGAAGGCGCGACACAACGCATCCAGCATTATTGCTCATATTATCTAGATCTTATTGGTAAGGGCGGTTTGGTCATTCCGCAGAAAAACGGCTAGGTCCAGAGCCGATTCGGACGACAATCGTTTAGGGATTATTTACACGATTGCCACCGAAGTAAAAAGATTTCCTCCAAGACCTGACCTGGTAGGCAGGCGACAGCCAATGGAGGGCACTCAATGGAAAACGAAGAGATAATAAGCTCGCGATTATCAGTTCTGGAATCGAGGATTGCAGCTGCTGAGCAGCAATTATTTGTCCTGATGCGAGGCGGCACAGTGACCAAGCGTAAACCCAGGCGAGAGCTAACACCAGAAGAGCGGAAGTCAATCAGGGAGCGGCTAGTAGCTGGTCAGGAAAAGGCTAGGTTGGAACGAGAGACTGAGGCTAAAAAGGAGAAATAGGAGGTTACTGATGGGACATCTACGGCAGAGGACTAAAGGTAGCTGGCAGATAACTATCTATAGTGGTTATGTTGGCAGTAAAGCCGTCAGGCACCATGAGACTGTGAATGGTACGAAGACCGACGCCATGCGGCGCATGAGGGAGTTGGAGTCGGGCCTTGATAAAGGGGTGCCAATCCCAGTAGGGAAAGTTACTGTAGCGGAGCATCTTCATAATTGGCTTGAAGGGTATGCCCGGACTTCCTGCTCTCAGAGAACAGAGGAAGGTTATAAGTCCATAGTCGAGAACCACCTAATACCAGCATTGGGACATATCCAGCTTCGGCAGCTACAGCCACAGGCAATACAGGCGTATTACGGCAGGGCTATGGATAAAGCCGGTAAGAGCTTATCGGCCAGAACGGTTCAGAAACACCACAGGCTACTGTCTCAGTCCCTACGGTATGCTGTTAAGCAGGATATCCTGGGTAGGAATGTCTGTGAGATGGTATCCCCACCGTCGTGGAAAGGTAAGACCATGCGCACTCTGACGCCATCAGAACTTGAGGTTCTGCTGAAGAATACATCAGACAATCAATTCTACCCTGTTATCTATACGGCAGTATCCACGGGACTAAGGCAGGCCGAGCTACTGGGTTTAAGATGGAGAGACATTGACCTTGATATGCTCTCGGTTTCGGTCAGCCAGACGCTCTATAAACGGCGTGGAATCTGCACTTTCCAGCAGCCTAAGACCGAGCACAGCAGGAGGAGGGTTGCCATGACGCCCAAGCTGGCGTTATTCCTCAGAGACTATAAGAAGGAGCGGGAGCTTCTGTATCTAGACCTGGGCACAATCCTCGGACTGGATGACATGGTTTTCGCTAATCACGAGGGTCAGCCACTTGACCCATCAATGCTGAGCCATGAGTTCGCCAGTATAGTGAAGCGTGCTGGGCTGGAGCATGTAAGATTTCATGACCTGAGGCATACTTTCGCCTCCCTTGCACTGCTTAGGGGAGCAAAACCGAAGGTTATCAGCGAGGCTTTGGGGCATAGCTCGGTAGCCTTTACAATGGATATTTACTCTCATATAATTGAGGGGATGCAATCGGAGATGATGGCACTGCTAGATGAGGTGCTTCCGTCGGCGGTCATGAACGTCAAACGAACGTCAACGGGTATAAAAATCTCCTGAGTTGCATCGTGTGGGCCGGGGTGGCGG
Source organism: uncultured Dehalococcoidales bacterium (assembly GCA_964473905.1). Classification (GTDB taxonomy): domain Bacteria; phylum Chloroflexota; class Dehalococcoidia; order Dehalococcoidales; family CAYYQY01; genus CAYYQY01. Next base: position 10,672 of record CAYYQY010000016.1, read on the forward strand.
AATTGGCAGACGCAGCGGACTTAAAATCCGCCGGAGTAATCCTTGTGGGTTCGAGTCCCACCCCCGGCACCAAGAGGGAAAAGATATGCCCTGGCTGATTGTAACACTGGGGTATCTTCTGGGGGCTGTCCCTACCGCTTATATTGCCGGTCACCTGGTCAAGGGGCAGGATATCCGGCAGATGGGGGACGGCAACATGGGGGCGCGCAACGCCTTTTTTCAGCTCGGGGCTAAAACCGGCATAGCCGTATTTTTCATTGACGTGGGCAAAGGGGCACTGGCCATCCTTATTGCCCAGAGTGCTAATCTATCTCAGCTTGCTGTTCTACTGACCGGTGTGGCTACGGTTATCGGGCACAACTGGCCGGTTTTCATAGGTTTCCGGGGTGGCCGGGGGGAGGCGACCACTATCGGCGTCTTCTTAAGCCTGGTTACGCAGCCCATGTTGATTGTCGCCGGCCCGGCACTGGTCGTACTGGCAATAAAGAAAAATATAATTCTGGCGAGCGCCGTTCTGTTTGTTCCTTTATCTCTGGCGTGCTGGTGGCTCGGCGTTTCCGCACAGCTAATTGCCTATAGCATTACCCTGCCGTGCCTGGTCGGTTTTACCCATTTTTTAAGGACGAGGCAGCCGGCCACGCGTCGGGCTTAGGCCGAACTGGCCGCCAGCTTCCAGTGAGGAGCACCCTTACTCCCGGTTAGGAAAAAAGATACCGGGAGGTAGAGATGTACGTCCGCAGGCAGGCATTTCTGCCCTGGTTATAATTTAAGAAATGAGATAGGCTATCCGATTGACGGTTAGAATTTGATTATATGACGGCAGATAATAAAAACCAGGCCGGCAAAACGGCCACCCTGATTATTGCTACGACAGCTTCATTCCTTACGCCATTTATGGGCTCATCTATAAATATTGCCCTGCCCCGGATTGGCGAGGAATTTACCATGAACGCTGTCTTATTAAGCTGGGTTTCCACGGCATATTTGCTCGCGGCCGCTGTGTTTCTTATTCCCTTCGGCAGAATAGCAGACATATACGGCAGAAAAAAAATATTCACCTGGGGGATAGTGGCCTACACCGTATTTTCTCTCATTTTGACCTTTTCTCCCTCAGCTATTTTCCTCATCGCGTTTCGTGCTTTACAGGGCATAGGCAGCGCCATGATATTTGGCACCGGAGTGGCCATCATAACTTCGGTCTTTCCTGCCGAAGAGAGGGGCAAAGCTCTGGGAATAAACGTGGCCGCGGTATATCTGGGGCTTTCCTTGGGGCCTTTCCTGGGGGGGCTCCTGACGCAGTATTTAGGCTGGAGAAGCATATTCCTGATAAATGTGCCGCTGGGCATGGCAGTAATCGGGCTTGCCGTATGGAAGCTGAAAGGGGAGTGGGCGGAGGCCAGGGGGGAGCGTTTCGACCTTACCGGCTCCATAGTTTTCGGGCTCTCGCTGGTAGCCGTGATGTACGGTTTCTCCATACTGCCGGCTATTACGGGCATGTGGCTGATTATCTTCGGTGTGCTGGGAATCCTGGGGTTTATCTGGTGGGAAACGAGGATAGACAGTCCCGTTCTGGATGTAAGTCTGTTCAAGAAGAACCCGGTCTTCGTTTTCTCCAATCTGGCAGCGCTGATAAATTACTCGGCTACCTTTGCCGTTGCTTTTCTGCTGAGCCTCTATCTGCAGTATATCAAGGGCTTCTCCCCCCAGAGTGCGGGCATGGTTCTGGTGGCGCAACCGGTGGTACAGGCCATTTTTTCGCCTCTGGCCGGCAGAATTTCGGACAGGATTGAGCCCAGGGTGGTGGCTTCGGCAGGTATGGCCCTGACCTGTGCCGGGCTATGTCTGCTAATCTTCCTGGATGAGCAGACGACATTATCTTTTATCGTAGGCAGCCTGGTACTGCTCGGTTTTGGTTTAGCCCTTTTCTCCTCACCCAACACGAATGCCATTATGAGCGCCGTTAAGCCGAAATTTTACGGAGTGGCTTCAGGGATGGTCGGTACCATGCGCCTTACCGGCGGCACGCTCAGCATGGGCCTTGTCATGCTGATATTCGCTGTATATATTGGCCGTGTACAGATTACGCCGGACCAGTACGGGCTTTTTCTCCACAGTACAAACGTGGCTTTCATTATCTTTGCTGCCCTGTGTCTTCTGGGTGTATTTGCCTCGCTGGCAAGGGGAAAGCTCAGGTAGCTTTCCCCTCAATTCCGGGTGCGGGGCATTGGTCACCAGTCCGGGCAGTATGCAAGCCACGTCGGTTATCTTTAGAATGCTGGCTACTACCAGCTTCTATTTTGCGGCCGGCAGGTCACCTCGCTGCCCATTTCTCGGCCAGGTTCCCCGACCACGGCAGTTTGAACATAGTCCCCTGGTATGCTTTAAACATCAGGACTACCCACAGAATGAAACCCAGAACCCAGACTAGCCAGGCAAGCACCGCCCCGATTATCGGTATCCAGCCCAGGACAATCCCGGCGATAGTAAGGGCGCCGAAAACGAGGATGGACTGGAAGGCATGAAAGCGAACGAACTTTCTATTTGGTTCCAGTATGAGAAAGACAACGCCTGTTATCCAACCCACTACGTAACATAGTAAACCTGCAATGTTTTCTGCGAGTCCGGTCGAGTTCTGTGCCATATTGCTGAAGCTCCTTTATTTTCATTGGTGATAGATAAGAGTAAATCATGGCCTTCCTAATTGTCAATAGGATTAGTCTCTTTTGTAGCCCCGGCTGAGATCTGCAGAACTGGCCTTCGCCATATATGAAGACGGAGCTTGCTTACAGGGTCTATCGTGGTGCCGCCGGTTGGCGAACCAGTACACGTTTGCTTCTTTTGGGAGGAAAGTGGCATGGATGGGATAAACAGCAGGGTTATTACCGAGGTAAAGAGAGTGGGCTAGGGCTGGATTCGCTGGCTTTATTTCAGCCCCGGGTCTTTTTCTTTATCACCGATTTTACTGCCTGCTCTATGTCCCCGGCGCTCAGCCCGTACCTTACCAGAAGCTCACCGGGCTTGCCCGATTTGGCATAGGTATCCTTGATAGCTACCGTTTCCAGTGGTACCGGGTAATGTTTGGCTGTCTTCAGCGCCACCTCGCTCCCCAGTCCGCCGTGCTCCAGGTGCTCCTCGGCGGTAACTATAGCCCCGGTCTCGGCGGCAGCCTGGATGATAGCCTGTTCATCTATGGGCTTGAGTGTCGCCATGTTTAGTACCCGGCAGCGGATACCTGCCTTTTTCAAATTGGCGGTGGCTTGAAGCGCTTCTCCTACCATGAGCCCCATGGCGATGATAGTGGCGTCCCGGCCTTCCCTCATGGTGGTAGCTTTCCCCAGGGTAAAATGGTAGCCCTCGTCAAAGACCAGTGGTACCTTGGGGCGGCACAGCCTGATGTAGAAGGGCCCGTTACTGGCGGCGGCAGCCCTGACTGCCCGGTTGGTTTCTATGGCATCTGCCGGTACGATAATGGTAAAGCCGGGGTAAGAGCCGGCGAGAGCCAGGTCTTCTATAGCATGGTGTGACGTGCCGTCTTCGCCAACGGTAACACCGCCGTGAGTGGTAACGAGCTTGACATTGAGCCGGGGCTGGGCGATAGACATGCGTATCTGGTCAAAACAGCGGCCGGGAGCGAAAACAGCGAAGGTGCTGACAAAAGGAGTTTTACCTGAGGCAGCGAGGCCGCCGGCCATGCTTATCATGTTTTGCTCGGTAATACCGCAGTCGAAGAAGCGGTCGGGAAACTCCCTGCCGAACAGGTAAGTCATGGTTGATTTGGACAAATCAGCGTCCAGCACGATGATATCCGGGTTTTCCCTGCCCAGCTCTACCAGGGTTTGCCCGTACGCTTCCCTTATTGACACTTCCTGGGGCATAGCTAAGCCAACTCCTTCAGCGCTATTTCTATTTGCGCGGCGTCGGGTGGTTTGCCGTGAAAATCGGGGTTGTTCTCCATGAAGCTGACACCCCTGCCTTTGACGGTATGAGCAATAATAACCTTGGGCTGCCCTTTAATCCGTTTTGCCTGTTCCATGGCGTCTACAAGCTGGGTAAGGTCGTGCCCGTCAACTTCCAGTACATGCCAGCCGAAAGCGCGCCATTTCTCCTTGAAGGGCTCCAGGTTCATGATATCGCAGTTCCAGCCGTCCAGCTGTAACCCGTTGTTGTCTATGATTGCGGTCAGATTGTCTATCTTGAAATGAGCGGCGGCCATGGCTGCCTCCCACACCTGTCCCTCGTTGCACTCGCCGTCTCCCATAAGCACATAAACGTTATAGTCCTCGGCGTTTAAGCGCCCGGCGAGTGATATGCCTATGGCAAAAGACAGCCCTTGCCCCAGGCTGCCGCCTGACATCTCTACGCCCGGGGTGGACGTGCGGTCGGTATGACCCTGGAGGCGGCTGTCAAGCTGCCTGAGGGTGAGTAGCTCGTCTACCGGGAAATAACCACGCTCGGCTAAGGCGGCGTACAGCAACGGAGCGGCGTGCCCTTTGCTCAGGATGAAACGGTCTCTATTTGGCCAACACGGGTCATCCGGTTTCTGACGGAGTATACGGAAGTAAAGCGCCGTGATAATCTCTACCGCGGACAGGGAGCCGCCGGGATGACCGCTTGCGGCACCGCCTATCATGCTGATAATATGGCGGCGTAGTTTTCTGGCTATCGCCTCCATGTCTGCTATTGATGCCGAATACAAAAAAGCCCCGGCCTTTTTCAGGTTTGCCGAGGATTGACTACCGTTGATTTGCGACATTCACCCCCCCCTTGTGTCCCCATAATTATATAATAAGTGGTGGCCTTAAGTCTACAGGCGTTGCCGCGTAGCGTGCGCTGTTGAAGCCGGAGAAAATATTCTGCTATAATCTGACGGTGATTATTGACTTTCATACCCATGTAGTGCCGCCCGGGATAAAGAAAGACCCGGACAAGTACATCAAGGGCGATCCCTGTTTCGCCATGCTGTACGCCAAGGGGAAACCCAAACTCGCCACTGCCGGGGAGCTTATAGCCAGCATGGACAGGGACGGAGTTGACAGGTCGGTTATCGTTAATATCGGCTGGACAACCCACGAGCTGTGTGTCGAAACCAATGACTATATACTGGAGTCATGCGCCCGCTATCCCGACCGATTAACCGGCTTTTGTGCCGTGCAGCCGAACTCCGTTAACGGGGCGGTAGCGGAGATAGAGCGCTGCGCCCGGCAGGGGATAAAGGGAGTTGGCGAGATGAGGCCCGATGTCCAGCTGTTTGACCTCATGGACGAAGAGGTGATGACACCGTTCATAGACGTGTTGAGGAAGTACAAACTCATCTTGATACTGCACACTTCTGAGCCGGTGGGCCATGATTATCCGGGCAAGGGTGTCATGACTCCGGAAAGGCTCTATCCCTTCATCTGCCGTTATCCCGATTTAACCGTGGTCTGTGCTCACTTCGGCGGCGGTTTACCTTTCTACGCCTTAATGCCAGAGGTAAAAAAGGCGATGGGCAACGTCTATTTTGATACCGCCGCCTCACCGTTTTTATATACGCCCCAGGTTTATAAACAGGTCATGCAGCTCGTTGGCGCCGATAAAGTCCTTTTCGGGAGCGACTATCCGCTACTCGCGCCGCAACGGCTGATTAATGAGATTAAATCTCAGGACTTACCCGGTGAGGAAGCAGAAAGTATTCTTGCCGAAAATGCGAGGAGGCTGCTGGATATCCACTGAGCTGAGCCATGGAGCAGGTGCGTTCTTTCATAGCTATTGAACTACCCGACGCCGTTAAGCTGGGGATTGCTGAACTGCAGCAAAGCCTGAAAGCGGGCGGCCTGCCGGGGATAAAATGGGTGGACCCGGAGAGTATCCACCTGACGCTTAAGTTTCTGGGTAGCATCGGTGTTGATAAGATTGATGCAGTAACGGCTGCCATGCAGAAAGCCGCCGGGGGGATAAACCCCTTCCGCCTGGAGATTAACGGTCTCGGGGCGTTCCCCAGTTTAAGGCGGGTGCAGGTAGTCTGGGTAGGGATTGGCGGCGAGGTGGATAGGCTTACCGAGCTGCAGCGACAGGTGGAGCTTAGTCTGGCGCCGCTCGGGTTCGCGCCCGAAAGCAGAAATTTCAGCCCGCATCTGACCCTGGCCCGCCTGCGCAGTCAAAAGTCGGTAGAGGAGCGGCAGAGGTTCGGGCAGATTATATCGGGCACCAGTTTCACCCCGGATTACAGGATTGAAGTAGAGTCTATCAATCTTATGAAAAGCCAGTTGACTAGATACGGGGCTATTTACAGCCAGCTTGGCTCGGTACGACTGTAATAGCCCTTGTAAACAGCGATTACTTGTTGTATACTGCAAATTACTTAAATTCGGTTGGGAGGTGGACCCCGTGGAGCAAAGCAATTTCCCCAAATGTCAAAAGTGTGGGGCTGGAGACCTGGTGCCTTTGTCAGATTTTGGTAGCCAGGGAGCGACTATTCATTACAAAGCTTGGGTTTGTACCAATCCTGACTGTGGCTTCAACCTGAAAATCAGGAATGGTGACATTTATATAAACGAACCTATTATGAGTGGGGCACTTCATAATAGCCGCTCACGCTAGTCATTGAGGGTTAGTCCTGATGCTTTGGACTGCGGATGGTGGGTGTGCTCCCTAAGGTAGTAAAATTAAAAGAAGCAGCGCTTGACCTTCTATTTCCACGGCGGTGTTTGAGCTGTGGTAAAGAGGGCAGTCTGCTGTGCCCTTCCTGTATTGATAAGTTACCCCGTATTTTACCCCCGCTATGCCCCAGGTGTGGCCAACCTCAACCCGCCGCCCGGTATTGTTCAAGCTGTGCTGGCTGGAACGCGCAGATAGACGGCATCCGCTCGCCCTTTCCGTTTACGGGTTTAATCCGGGAGGCTGTTCATAAGCTAAAGTATAGTAATCTAAGGGTCCTGGCTGAACCAATGGCGGAAATGCTGGTTAGCTATCTGGCCGTAAATCCCCTGCCCGGCGACATCCTGGTACCGGTACCGCTGCACCGTAAACGGTTGAGAGAGCGGGGTTATAACCAGTCGGGCCTGTTGGCGAAGCATCTGGGCGAGCTTACCCTGATGCCGGTAATAGAGGATTGCCTTATCCGGAATAGCTATGCTTTACCGCAGGCGAGAACACAGGCTTTAACCGAACGGCGCCGTAACGTATCCGGTGCCTTTAGCTGCCGCGACGGGCGGCTTGCCGGCAAGCGGGTAATACTGATAGATGACGTCGCCACCTCCGGGGCTACTATGGATGCCTGTGCCGCGGCTATGAAGTCAGCGGGAGCGGTAAGTGTGTGGGGGCTGGCTCTTTCCAGAGAGATATAAAAGTATAAAGGTGTTAAATAAACCGGGGCTTTTCGGTTATAATATATAGTATGTCCGGGCATAATTATCCGGGATGGGGACATGGGGTACTGCCAGGTAGAGACCGGTAGTAAACACGAGTCAGGAAATTATATAGGAGTGACGGTAAATGGAGATAGAGATAAGAAGCAAGGGTTTTGATCTGGTGCCCAGAGCACAAAGCTACATTGAGCGTAAACTGCACAAGATGAACCGCCGTCTACCGGACATAACCGAAGTTAAGGTGGAGATAGCCGAGGAGAAAACGAAAGCGCCGGAGCATCGCTACGTGGTCCAGGTAACCATAAACAGCAGCGGCATCCTGCTTCGTGGGGAGGAGAGGGGGGAGGACGTGTTTACCGCTGTTGATAAAGTGGAAGAGGTGTTGGATCGGCAAATCGAGCGGTATAGGGGTAAGATGCATAACAGAGGCCGGGGAGACTCGGTGGCCAGAGCCGGGGTTGAGGAGAATGTGGAGGAGGAAGAGCCGGCGAGAAGCGTGATAAAAATTAAGCGGTTTACCATTAAGCCGATGTCGGTGGATGAGGCTGTTGACCAGATGGAGCTGCTGGGTCACGATTTCTTTCTGTTCAGTAATGCCGATACCGGGGAGCCCAACATGGTCTACCGGCGTAAGGATGGCAACTACGGGCTTATTGAGCTTGAGTTTTAACCTGCCTGGTCGGGTAAGATATACCGTGAAACAGAAAAATATATATTGAAATAATAATAGAATAGTTATTATTTTTGGTGTAGCATTAAAACAATGCGTAGACATGTATTCTTATATCTCGCCCTCGCCTGTTTTTTGGGCATCATAGCCATATTCGTTTTTGACGGCTATCTGGGTGTGTATGATACCGTCTATGTGACCACGGGGGAGCACGAGCAGGAGATATCGCCGGAATTCGCACAGCGGGGGGAGAACTTCTGGCCGGCAGGGGCTACCTGGGGAGACAAGACCTTTTTCCGTTACCAGGTAGACAACCGGCGGTTTACCAGCTATTCCGGAAGCATCCAGGCGTCTTTGTGGAAAGAAAATGAAAAGATATTGGACCTGCTTACCGTCGATACGGTGATAGAGCCGTTCGCTACGGTCACGGAGACATGGTCTCTGGATTCAAAGGAACTGGAAGCAATGGGCTTTGAGGTAAGCCAGTATACCTTGAAGGTAGAGCGTGACGGGTCAGAGCTATCTATACTGATACATTATAGTTATCCGCCGCAGCCCCCGGAGAAGGTAGAGGTAAGATGAGGACCTACGTTTTGTATGGTTTTGGCATCATACTGTGCATTGCCGGTATCGGCTATCTGGCTGCCGAGTATGTGAAATATCTTTCCGAGCCGGGGAAGCTCGGTGCCCTCATTCTGATGGTGGGCTTGTTTGCGCTGCTCGGTAAACACTTTGACGTGATAGGCTGGTAGTTTAAATGTTAATAGCCATAGCCGTAATATTATCGCTTGTCCTTATAGGCTGGCTGATATGGCGAGCCGTAAAGAGGAAACCCATCCGGGCTCACCTGGTGATGTACGGCCTTTCCTGGCTGGCCGGCATTTATGCTGTGTCCTTTTTCCTCACTATGGATATCGAGCTAATTGTCAAGGTGCTGGTCTGTATCGTGCTGGGGGCGGGCCTGATATCCCTCGCTGCCTGGACACAAAGGCGAAGACAGCCCGATTAGCCCGCCAACGCCTGGCCGGTCTTTACCGGACAATTTCCTCATTGCTATCGGGAACACTGCCATGACCACAGAACTGAGCTATATCACTTTTATTACCGCTGCCGGCTGGGTAGGTCTACTGCGCTCGGCAGCAGGTCTGCTGCGTAGCACCCTGCCACTTGACTCGGCTGAAGACGCATATCACGCCCTGGGGATGGAAGCCGGAGAGGCTGCGCTGGCGTCTCACCGTTTTGAAGATATGGCCAGACGGCTGGAACTCTATTTCGCCGGTAAACGGGTAGCCTTTGCTGACGGTCTTGATTTGTTTGGGGCTACCGGCTTTCAGCGGCGGGTGTGGGGAATAACCAGGCTTATTCCTTATGGTGAGACGCGAAGCTATGCCTGGGTGGTGCGGCGGGTAGGGCAGCCGAAGGCGTTAAGGGCGGCCGGACAGGCACTGGCCAGAAATCCACTGCCGGTTATCATCCCGTGTCACCGGGTGATTGCCAGTGGTGGCGGGCTGGGCGGCTATAGTGGAGGGATTGGTATGAAACGGGCTTTGCTTGACCTGGAAGCGAAGGGCGTGAGCAGCCCCTAGCTATCCACTATGGTAATGGTAAAATCTTTGCTTACTTCGTTCAGGGACTTCTCTTCCCAGGGTCTTGAGTAGGTCATGGTTAGATCGGTTTCTCCCGGCCCCAGAGCTTGGAACCGGAAATACTCAACGCCGCCGGCGCCGACAACGTCGTCAGTCGCCTCTTGCTCAAAAGATGATGTCACCAGTTCCAGCATGGTCTCGTCGTAGCTCGCTTGCCAGATGTAGCCGGTGGTGGGATTGGAACCGAGGGCAATAGTAAACTCCTCGTTAACGCCGATAGCTATTTCCTGCCCGGCGTCGGTAAAAGTCTTTACCTCGGCTTTGCAGCCGGCCGGCAAGAAAATGAGGACGGCGACTATCAACAGGACTAAAATATACTTTTTCATTACTGTACCCTGTATTATAACTGTTAATTTAATCGTGTGCTATAGGGGGGAAAGACGAATATGCCGGTCAAAATAGCCTGATAACTGAATGTTTAACCGGGCTCAGCCCTCCCGGTGCCGGGTGTTCCGGTTCTCCCGGCTTTACTTCACTTGAAAAGCAGATTTTAGCTTTAATTTTAAGAAGTCCATATCGTATTTTTCAATCAGGCCGTCACCGGCGAAGCTGAAATAGGTGTTATCGCCTATAATAATATGGTCCAGCACCTTGACCTGCACTATGTTACCCGCATAGACCAGGTCTCTGGTTATGTCTAAATCATTCTTGCTGGGTGTGGGGTTGCCGGAGGGGTGGTTATGGGCAAAAATGAGCGAGGTGGCATTATGCTTAATAGCACCTTCTATTATCTCGCGCGGTGAGACGAAGCTGCTGTTCACTGTTCCCCGGAAGAGGTCATCTATTTCCAGTATCTGGTTTTGGCTGTTCAGGTACATCACTTTAAAAACCTCTTTTTTCAGGTCTCGCATAGAGTGATATAAATAGTCAAAAATCTCCTGAGACGACTGGAAAACAGGCTGAGCGGTTATTTTCTCTTTAAGAAACTCGCGCGCCACTTCCTGCACGAGCTTGATACCAAAGGCATTGTGGGGCCCGATGCCGTTAATTTGCTTGAGGTCCGCAAGCGGCGCTTCGAGGATACCCCTTAACGTCTTGAATCTCCGGATGGCTTCCTTGGCCGGCTGCTTGCAGTCCTTACGGGGTGAGCCGAGAGTCAGCAGCAGCTCAATTATCTCATAGTCATGGAAGCCCGCCAGTCCGGACTGGAGAAATTTTTCGCGCAGTCTTTTACGGTGTCCTTCGGGTGTATCAGCAGCAGGCATATTGAATGTCCCCTATCCTGATTCCATGATAGCCGCTCTACGGCCACCTGAATATGATCAGGATCTTTATTATTTTACACTATATGCCATTAGTCAGTTCCAGCCTTACTTCGTCCTCTGCCAGCAAACGGCCGAGTCTTTGCTTTAGCTCGGCACAGTAATCGGTGTGTATTTCCGGCCACCGGATATTATATCTCTTCTCCCCATTGATTATGTGCATGCTCACCGCGTCTGTTCCCGGAAAGTCCTTGAGTATATCCAGTATTTCATTTACCGTTGCCAGGTCGCGCATTTCGTCGCTCGTCTGCTGCAGGCTGATTACCAGCCGGCGTTTTTTAATTTGCGGCTTCACCTCAGGTATATCCGGCGGCTCTGCTGTGTCCTGAGCAGTGGAGGCAGTTGACTCTGGTGCGTAGGTATCAACACGGTCACAGTTTATCTGTACGTTTTCATCCTTGGCTCTTACCTTGCCGGCGACCTCCAGGCAATTGTTTTCCAGCCACAGGTCTTTAGTATTGGCATACACATTAGGCCATACCATGACTTCAATGCTACCGCTGAGGTCTTCCAGGGTGGCGATGGCAAAAGGCTTGCGCTGCCTGGTCATCAGATAGCGCATCTCTTTTATGATACCGGCTATCTTCACAGGAGTGCCAGCTTGTTCCGCAGTAATCTGACCGCACAGCGTTATATCCGGAGCCGTTCCCTTGCCGGCAACAGAGCTAAAAGGATGTTCGGAGAGATATAACCCCAGCAGTTCCTTTTCCCAGACCAGTTTATCCTTGAAAGTGGCATCTTCGCCGCTTAAATCAAGACTGGGCAGGGGTACTCGCGAGGCCTCTCCCCACAGGTCAAACATGGTAGTCTGTCCGGTTTCTCGCAGGTGCTGTTCCCGTTGCGCCAGGGATATGATGCGGTTTATATTATCCAGCATACTGCCGCGGTGGCCAAACGAATCGAGGGCGCCGACTTTTATCAGGCTTTCTATTACCCGGCGGTTAATCCCTTTTAGATCACAGCGGCGGCAGAAGTCTTCTATAGAGGCAAACTTGCCTCCCCGGTCCCTCTCGTTGATGAGGGGTTCTACCGCCCCGGCACCGACGTTCTTGATAGCTGCCAGCCCGAAACGAATCGCTGGTTTACCATCCTGGCCATCCTTTTCTATGGAGAAGTTGGCGTAGCTTCGGTTTATGTCCGGCGGCAGCACCGGGATACCGAGACGCCGGCATTCGCCGACGGCATTGGCGACCTTCTCTGACTGGTCAGCATTGGTGTTCAGGAAGGCGGTCATGTATTCTACCGGATAGTTTGCCTTGAGAAAAGCGGTCTGGTAAGCAATCAGGGCATAGCTCACGCTGTGCGCCTTATTAAAGGCATAGCCGGCAAAGGGTTCTATCAGGGAAAAGACCTCTCCGGCTAGCTCGGCTGAAAACCCCTTCTTTTTAGCCCCGGCGATGAAGTTTTGCTTTTCCCGCTTCATGACCTCTGCAATCTTCTTGCCCATTGCCTTACGAAAGATGTCAGCCTGTCCCAGGCTATAACCGGCAAAGGCGCGCACGATGAACAGTACCTGGTCCTGGTAGACGATGACGCCGTAGGTCTCTTCAAGGATGCTCGTCAGGGCCGGGTGGGGGTAGCGGATAGGCTCAAGACCGTGTTTTGCCTTGATGAAGGTGGGTATATGCTCCATGGGCCCCGGACGGTAAAGGGCTACCATGGCCGCGATATCGCTGAAAGTCGTTGGTTTCAGCTCTTTAATGTAGCGGCGCATCCCTGTTCCTTCCAGCTGGAATACCCCCGCCGTTTCGCCCGAGGCGAGTAGGGCGAAGGTCCTGGCATCGTCCAGTGGCAGGCGCTGTAAATCTATGTCTATGCCACGGCTTTCGCGGATTATCTCCCTGGCCTGGCTCAGCGTAGTGAGGTTTATCAGGCCGAGAATGTCCATCTTAAGTAGTCCGATTCTGGCAATATCTTCCATAGCGAACTGGGTCATAACGGTGCCCTCACCGTTTGCCTTGCTCGCCCGTTGCAGCGGTAAGTATTTAGAAAGCGGCTCCCTGGATATCACGATACCGGCGGCATGGGTGCTCGCGTGGCGGGAGATACCCTCTACCTTCATGGCTGAGTCTATCAGGTTACGAATTATCTCGTCCTGGTCGTAAATATTTTTTAGCTCGGCAGTCTCCTTCAGTGCCTGGGTTAAGGTCATACCCGGTGCGAAGGGAATCATCTTGGCTATGCGGTCAACATCGCTGTAGGGCAGACTCTGAGCACGCCCCACGTCTCTCAGAGCAGCCCTGGCACCCAGCGTGCCGAAGGTGATAATCTGCGCTACGTGGTCTGAGCCGTATCTCTGCGATACATAGGTGATAATCTCATCGCGACGGTCATCCTGAAAGTCTAAGTCTATATCCGGCATCTCCTTGCGCTCTAAGTTTAGAAAGCGCTCAAAGACCAGCTTGTGTGCAATCGGGTCTACCTGCGTCAGCCCCAAACAGCGCAGGACGATGCTGGCGGCGGCACTGCCTCTGACGCCGAACAGGATACTGTTCTTCTTGGCAAAGGTGACAATATCCCAGACCACCAGGAAATAGTTGGCGAACTCCGTCTTATTGATTACCTCCAGCTCGTAGGCGAGGCGTTCCTCTATTTCGGGGGTAGGCTCAGGGTAGTACTCTTGCAGCCCCTGGTTACAGAGTTCGGCGAGAAACTCATCGGCGTTTTTACCTTCCGGCAGTTCAATTTCGGGCAGGTGCAAACGCTCAAAATCAAGCTCCAGGTGGCACATTTCAGCTACACGTTCGGTGTTCTTTATCGCCTCCGGGACGTCAGCGAACAGCTCGGTCATCTCCTCAGTGCTCTTGAGATAAAAGGAGTTGCTGGGCATTTTCATTCGCTTCTCATCGTGAACGGAAGAGTTGGTGCCTATGCAGAGCAGGAGATCATGCGACGCCGCATCCTCGCTTCTGACATAGTGGACATCGTTGGTGGCTATCAGCGGGATATCAAGCTCCGCACTCAAAGCAATCAGGGTGGCGTTTACCTGGTTTTGCTCCGCTGACTTCTCCGGCTCAGGGGCCGGGTGACTTTCCAGTTCCAGGTAGTAATCATCAAAGGTATCTTTATACCAGAGGGCAGCCTTTCTGGCATCGTCCAGGCGTCCTGCCAGAATAAGCTGCGGCACCTCGCCGGCAAGGCAGGCGGAGAGCGCGATAAGCCCGTCGTTATACTCTTTGAACAGCTCTTTATCCATCCTGGGCTTATAATAGAAACCTTCCAGGTGAGCCCGGGCGGTGAGTTGCAGCAGATTGCGGTAGCCGGTCTCGTTTTTGGCGAGCAGCACCAGGTGATGATAGTCTTTATCACGTGTATTGTGATTGTGACGGCTCCCGGCCGCCACGTAGACTTCACAGCCGATAATGGGCTTAATGCCGGCTTCTCTGGCAGCCAGGTAGAACTGGATAGTACCGTACATGACGCCGTGGTCGGTTATAGCCAGGCTGTCCATGCCCATCTCTTTGGCGCGTGCCACCAGTTCCGGAATGCGGCTCATGCCGTCAAGCAGGCTGTACTCTGTATGTACATGAAGGTGAGTAAACATTGCTTTTTATAACGAGGAACGTGAACAATTATAGCACAGCTTAAGCCGTCCCGGTATTTTTCTGAGACGCATATCTGCGTTTTCCCCCCCTTATTAAATAGCTAGCGCTATCTTTTACGGGCATACGAATTGCGGGCGGCAAGCGCTGTTTTTTTCGCCGGCAGCATGTAAAATCGGGGTAGTGCTTTCGTGGGGTGCGGCATTGAGAATTTCAGCTATGGCTGCCAGGTGGGTATTTATACTCTCTATACCTCTATTGCTCTTAACGGCGAGTATCGCCCTCGCTGTGAATAGCGCCTGGCTCTACGGCTGCGGCTTTGATAAGTACGGGGTCAGCAGTACCACGGGGCTGGCTCCCGCCGAGCTTGAGAAGGCAGCCGGCGGGCTGATTTCATACTTTAACTCCGGCGAGGATTATATCGGCCTTACCGTTATTAAAGACGGCGAGCCGTTCGTGCTGTTCAATGAAAGAGAGGTAGTCCACCTGAGGGACGTCAAAGCGCTTATAAGGCTGGACTACCGCGTGCTGCTCGGCGCGCTGGTCTATGCCTTGGGCTATGCTCTGACGAGTCTTCTCTGGCGCCGGAGAAGGTACTGGCGGCAATTGGCAGGAGGGCTGGTCCGGGGGAGCGGTCTGACCCTGGTGCTCATGCTCGTGCTGGGGGTGGGGGTTCTATTTAACTTTGAGCAGCTATTTTTACAGTTTCATCTCCTCAGCTTCGCCAACGATTTCTGGCTGCTTAACCCGGCCACGGACTACCTGATAATGCTCTTTCCCGGCGGTTTCTGGTACGATGCTACGGTATTCTGTGCCGCGGTAACAGCCCTGGGGGTGGTGGTGCTGGGTGGGGCGGGTTATTTATTGATTAGAAAAAGCAGGGCTAAGTCCTGAATTCTTTACATATATCGCTTTTCTGCCGTGATATTATCACTCCCTCCCCATCTTCCCCAGCCTGGCCAGCGCCTCGTTTTTCTCACTGCTCCCCAGTTTAGTCCTGCCTACCGCCTGGCGCAAGAGCTCGATGCTCCGGTCATAGGTCTCTCTGTCCACGGGGTAGGGGATGCCGTCCTTGCCGCCGTGGGCGAAGCTGTAGCGGGCGGGGTCGCGGTAGCTGGGAGCCACTCCCCAGACCAGCTCGGAAATGAGGCTCAGAGCGCGGATGGTCTTGGCGCCGACGCCGGAAAGCCCCACCAGCGTTTCAAAGTCGCCGGGCTTACGCTCGTAGGCGCTGAGCAGAATCTTGCCGAGGCTGTCCGGGTGCAAATCGGCGGTAGTGAGGTAATGCCTGGCGGGCAACTGGAGGGTCTTGATTTTTCTTAGCTCGTCAAGCAGCTTCTCCGGTTTTTCCGTCGTGACTATTTCAGCGATGGTGTTGCGGGCCGGGTCGCTCTCGCTGGCTACCAGGTTAAGCGCCTGCCCCCTGGCTTCGGATAGTACCGCGGCATGGGGCTCGTTTACGAAGCTATTCAGGTTCTCCCCGAGCCAGTGGTAACGGCGGGCGTAGCGTTTAGCCTCGTTCATGCCCTGCTGGACAACTGTCCAGGAGCCTCTTTTAGTGAACAGGAAGGTGTGATGGTAAAGCTGGTAGCCGTCCTGCACCGCCGAGCTGTCTACCTTGGCTGACAGGCGGCTGGCGTATACCAGGGGAGACGGGTCCAGAGAGATTAACTTCCCCCAGGACTCAATCTCGGCAGGGGTGCGCCGCGACGTCTTGCCCTTGCCCCCGGCGACAAACAGCCCCAGGTCTGTCTCCAGCCCCTTTATGCCTTCCTTGAGAGCACCGCAGAGGGTGGTGGTGACGCCGCTTGAGTGCCAGTCAAAGCCCAGAATGCAGCCGAAGGCCTGGAACCAGTAGGGATGTGACAGGCGTCTCAGCATCTCCTCGGCGCCATACTCGGCTACAATGGCGATGGTTATTTCACGGGCCAGCTTGACCATGCGCTCAAACAGCCAGCGCGGCGCTTTCCCGTAATGCAGCGGTAAATTGGCAATGCCTGTCCTTGAACCGGCCATATTGAATGTCAACCTATATTTGTACCAGTAGTTTAGTTGCGGTCGGTTTTTAAAGTCAAACTTTAGCCGGGGGGGCACGGCGTATGAAAACGATTGACTATGCCCGGTAAGCAGGATAGAATGAGCTAAGAAGGTGGTTTATTGAAGGACATTTCCGGAACAGACCTGCAACAGGAGCAGATTCTTGGTAGCGATGTAGAGCGGCTGGCTGAAAGCCTGGGGACATTGCCTGAACCGATGGCCAAACCTTCTTTCATTGCGGTTAGCGGGCTTCCCGGAACGGGTAAATCTCTTTTTTGCAGTAAGCTTAAAGATAGGCTTTCGTTCCTGGTGCTGGAAAGCGATGCTCTGCGTAAGGTTCTTTTCCCGGTGCCGGGTTATAGCCGGCAGGAGAGTGCGCGACTTTTCCGGGCTATCCATGCCCTTATCGAGAAGCTGCTCAAGAAGGGGATACCGGTTATTCTGGATGCTACCAACCTGTCGGAGCGGTACCGCGAGTATCTCTACAGCATTACCGAGCGCCTCAATGTCAAGCTGATAATGGTTCGCATTGAAGCACCGCCGGAAATGGTTGAGGAGCGGCTTAAGGCAAGACCGGAGACAGAGGAGGAAAAATCGGATGCAGACTGGGCGGTTTACCAGAGAATGGAGCGTACCGTGCAAAAGATCCGCCGCAATCACTACGTGGTAGATACTTCACTGGACGTAGAGTCTGTTCTGGATAAGATTGTCAGGGAGACCAGGCACTGAAGGAGATTAAGATGGAGATAGAAATTATCGCTGGCGACATAACCAGTATTGAGACCGGGGCTATCATAGCCGGCTTATTTGAGGGCAGTGAGAATCCCGGCGGAGCGTTGGCCGTTATTGATAAAGCCCTGGATGGCAGTATTGCCGGGCTAATCAAACAGGGCGAGATTAAAGGCAAGCTGAACGAGCTTACCATTGTGCATACTATGGGCAGATTACCGTCGGAGCGTGTGGTAATCGCCGGACTGGGCAAAGAGAAAGAGCTAACTCTCGATAGAATGCGCGGGATAGCAGCCCAGGCTTGCCGGTTATTACAGCAGAAGGGGGTAGTCAGGGCGGCCGCGGTTCTGGACAAAAACAGCACGGGCAATTTCAGCTTGGAGGGTGTCGCTCAGGCTATTACCGAGGGCGCACTGCTCGGTGTTTACTCATTTCGTAAGCACAAGACCAAAGAGCCCGGGCATAGAGACATGGAAAGAATGCTCATAGTGACGTCTGATGCGGCCGGGCTTGATGCCCTAAAGGAAGCGAGCAACAAGGGTAAGATTCTGGCGGGGGCAACCGCTCTGGCCCGTGACATGGTCAACGAGCCCGCCAACTATATGACTCCCGTTAACATGGCGGAGATAGCCGGGGAAATAGCGGAGCGTTACGGGCTTGACCTGGCTATCCTTGAGCGCGAGCAGATGCGGGAGCTGGGGATGGGCGCGCTGCTCGGTGTCAACCAGGGCAGTCAGCAGCCGCCCAAGTTTATCGTTATCAACTACAAAGGGAGCAGCGATGCCGCAATTGATATTGCCCTGGTAGGTAAGGGTGTAACCTTTGATTCCGGGGGTATCTCCATAAAGCCGTCGGAGAAGATGGAGGAGATGAAGGGGGACATGGCCGGTGGTGCTGCCGTTATAGCCGCCATCGGCGCTATCGCCAGTCTCAAGCCCGCTATCAACGTTGTGGCCATTGTTCCCGCCACCGAAAACCTGCCCAGCGGCAGTGCCCTGAAACCGGGTGACGTGCTGACGGCTATGAACGGTAAAACCATTGAGATTATTTCCACGGATGCCGAGGGGCGGCTCATACTGGCCGATGCTTTAAGCTATGCCGGTAGCCAGGGGGTTAAACGCATCGTTGATGTAGCTACCCTGACCGGTGCCTGCGTAATAGCCCTGGGTGATATCTGTACCGGTGCTTTCGGCAATAATCAGGAGCTGCTGGACGGGGTTACCGGGGCTGGCGCCGAAGCCGGAGAGCGCATCTGGCAGATGCCCATGTACGAGGAATACAAAGAGCAGAATAAGAGCGATGTAGCCGATATCAAGAATACCGGTGGCCGGGGTGCCGGGGCCATCTCTGCCGCTCAGTTCCTCGCCGAGTTCGTGGGTGATATCCCGTGGGTCCACCTGGATATCGCCGGTACCAGTATGCTTGACAAGGAGCGGGGTTACCTGCTCAAAGGGGCTACCGGAGTACCGGTGCGTACTCTGGTCAATCTGGTTATATCTCTCGCCCGCCAGTAAGAGTCAGGGGAGGTGCTACATGAGAGTTGTTGTTCCGTTGGCAGAAGGGTTTGAAGAGATTGAGTTTTCTACTATTGTGGATATCCTCAGGCGTGCCGGCATAGCGGTTAAGATTGCCGGGTTAAAAGAGGGTGCCATTGCCGGGGCACATGGCATCAGCATGATGCCCGATGTGTCGCTGGGTACTATAGATGCCGGTGATTTTGATGCTATCGTCCTGCCCGGCGGTAGCCCCGGCTTCAACAATCTGGGTAAAAGCAGCCAGGTTTTAGAGCTGCTCCGGGAGATGCGGGACAGGGACAAATATATAGCGGCCATATGCGGTGCGCCCTCAGTGCTGGCCAAGGCAGGTGTCATCCAGGGTAAGAAGGCTACCGTATTTCCCGGCATGGAGAATACTCTTACAGGGGCTCGCTATAGCGACGAGAGGGTGGTGGTTGACGGTAAGGTTATTACCAGCCAGGGACCGGGCACAGCAATGGCGTTTTCGCTCAAACTGGTTGAAATACTGGCCGGTAAAAGTCGGGCGGGAACTGTCGCTCGGGAGGCGCTTGCCCATTACGAAGCATAGAACCCGGCTGCAAGTTAGCTAACAGCGACCGGCACTAAAATCCAGTTCAGCCCCCTTGCCGTCACGAGGCCTTTAATCGCTAACATTTTAAATTACTGGCCGGTGTCACCGGTAAGTAAAAACGGCGTAAATATTTCAGGCTCTGCCTCTTTCGCTGCTGTTGCCGATTATGGTAAAATAGTATGGGGTTTAATGAGAGAGCGTTGAGAACCGTACCTTGGACGTAAGCTGTATTGTTTTGGCTGGTGGCAAGGGTCTACGTTTAGGACGGGACAAGGCGCTGGAAACCATTAATAACAGGCATTTGCTGTTATGGGTATTATCCCGCCTCAGTTTCTTGAAGAGTGATATCATCATAGTTATTGCGGAGGCGCAGTCTCCCCCCGAGCTTGATGGCTATCCAGGGTTAAGAGTAGTGACGGATATTTATCCTGATAAAGGTCCCCTGGGCGGTATTTGTACGGGTTTATTATCATCTAATTCCACAGGTAACCTCGTTATTGCCTGTGATATGCCCTTCCTGAATCAGGATTTACTTCTTCACATGATTGGACTTTCGGCGGATGCCGACCTGGTTGTTCCGCGGTGGGATGGGCTGGTGGAACCACTTCACGCCGTCTACACGAAGAGTTGCCTTGAGCCGGTACAGAATATGATTGGCGAGGGCGTTCTGAGTGTAACCAAGCTATTTAGCCGGGTGAGAGTGAGGTATGTGGAAGCTGGAGAAATTGACCGGTTTGACCCCAAGCATCTTAGCTTTTTTAACGTCAATACCGAGGCTGATTTGAAGATAGCGAGGCAGCTGGCCGGGGAGATATAGCGGCATGATAAGTGTAGAGGCAGCAAGAGACAAGATACTTGGCTACGTAGATATTCTGGATAGCATTGAGTCACCTATTCTGGATTGTGCCGGGCAGGTTCTGGCTGAGGACGTATACTCCGATATAAATGTGCCGCCGCTGGACAATTCAGCCATGGATGGCTATGCGGTGATGGCGGCGGATACTAGTGGTGCCAGTAGCGATACTCCCAGAGTGCTCCGGGTCACAGGTACTGTTGCGGCTGGTGCTATTGCCGCGGAGGCAGTGACGCCGGGCAGCGCCATGCGTATTATGACCGGCGCTCCATTACCGGCTGGTGCGGACAGTGTCGTTCCCTTTGAGGATACCGATGAGCAGCAGCGGGGAGATATTAAGGAGATAGGAATCCTGTGCCAGGTGGCAACCGGCAAGAATGTTCGTCGCGCCGGCGAGGACATTACCCGTAGCTCCCTGGTACTACGCCGCGGTACTGTATTAAGGCCGTCGGAGATAGGCATTCTGGCTTCGCTGGGACGGAGCCGGGTGAAGGTTGTTCGCCGCCCCAAGGTGGCTATTTTAGCTACCGGAGACGAGCTGGTGGATATCGGCGAGCCACTACCTTCCGGCAAGATATATAACAGCAATGCCTACAGTGTAGCAGCCCTGGTGGCACGCTACGGTGGTATCCCCGTGTTGCTGGGAATAGCTCTGGATAATGAGGAGTCGCTGGTAGCCAGGCTGCGCCGGGCTACCGACTGTGATTTGCTGATAACTACCGGGGGCGTGTCCAAGGGTGACTATGACATGGTAAAGGATGTCCTGGCTAAAGAAGGGGAGGTCGTTTTCTGGCAGGTGCGGATGAAGCCGGGGAAACCCCTGGCCTTCGGCCGGGTTAACGGCATACCTCTCCTCGGACTGCCGGGTAACCCGGTAAGCTCGATGATTACCTTTGAGCTATTTGCCCGGTCGGCCATACTGAAAATGATGGGTAAAACGAACCTGGATAAACCGTCGGTTGAAGCCATAATGGAAGGACCGGTGGTAAATACCGATGGCCGCCAAGTTTATGCCCGGGCAGTGGTTGAGAAACGAGACGGCCAGTACTATGCCAGGTTGACCGGCCCCCAGGGCTCGGGGATTCTGACCTCCATGAGCCTGGCAAATGGTCTGGTTATAGTTCCCGAGGACAGGGCAAGTATAGAAGAGGGAGAGAGTGCCAGAGTGCTGATGCTGGACTGGGACGAGACAGTTTAAGCACCTGGTGATGACTCACCCGGCCTTATATTTTTGGTTAAGGAGGAATGCTTGATATTTGACGCTTCAGAGTTTGTCTTTGAGCCGCCACCGCAGATATCAAGGGCAAGGCGTATTCTGATTAAACCTTGCGCTACCTATCCTGTACCATATCCCGTATCTACCAGCCGCAGCATGCTGTCAGCGATAATTGAAGGTATAAGACAGGTAAGCGATGCCGATATTCTGCTTCTGGAAGGGACTCCGGCAGGGGAACCGGTACGTCCGGTGTATCAGTCTCTGGGTTATGATTTCCCGCGCATATTGACTCTGGATGTGAAGGACTGCATCTGGGTGGAGGTAGATAATCCGATGGCCAAGCCCTTTGCCGTGCCTACCTTCTGGGTACCCAATGTCATCCTGTCTAGCGACTACCTGATTACAGTGTCCCCACTAAAGATTGTTAACGGGATGGGCAGTCTGAGCATAATGAACCTGCTATCACTGCTGCCAGGCGCCAAGTATGACGTTAATACGGGAAGCGGCTGGAATGCTTTATATAGCCTGGGCATAGACAAGGTGCTGGCCGATCTCTATTTTACGCTGCCGTTTGACCTGGGGATAATAGAAGCCCGCAAGAAGTTTATCACTGGCAGTGACCCTACGGAGGGTGAGACTGAGGAATACGGCAAGGTATTTATCGGCGAGCCGTACCGGGCAGATTGTGAAGCCGCGGAGATGCTCGGTCTGAGGGCGGAGTACCTTGACCTGATAGACGAAGTTAGAGCCGATTTCGAAATCTAAATCGTAGTGGAAGAGTATATATGACTGAAGAAAATGTAGACAATAGCAAAAGTGGACAGTTCTGGCATGTTGATCTGGATTGGTATCAGCAGAGTGGTCGCTCGTTTTATTTTCTCGCCCGCGGCTGTTTGTGTCCGAGTTGCCGGGAGCGTCTTATGGCAGGCGGGACGGAGATTACAGACACCGGCTTGCTGACGGCAATAAAAGACTGCTGTTCACGGGAACACGGTTTTATCACGGGCAGGTTACCGTTATTAGAGTGCGTTTTCCGGTTGTTCCTTGCCAACGGTAATCAACCCCTGGCTACCGAGGAACTGGCGCGGCAACTTAATGACCGGCTGGGTGAATATGGTCGCCAGACATCGGCTGAGGTCTTATCTCGTATCCTGAGCCATGATAGGTACTATGGTCTGCGGCAGCTCAGTGTTTGACATATGTGTTCAGTTCCTCATTATCTTATCTTAAAATCTGAGTATTTGCCCTGATAGTCTTGCCATGCAGTGACTACCCGGTCTATTCTGGCCGCCGGTGGCCCCTCCGTGAGATAGGTAACCAGCTTCTCCAATTGCTCCCTCTCTCCCTCCGCCTCAACCTCTACGGCGTCGCCGCCGGGCAGATTGCGTGCATATCCGGTTAGCCGGAGTCCGGTGGCTATTTCTGAAACGAAGGCGCGGAAGAAGACACCCTGCACGTAGCCGTGTACTGTGGTATGAATAGAGGCTAACTCGGTCATAGGATATTATCCCGATACCGGATTTTGTTTTAGTGATGCGTCAAACCTGTCCAGCCGGTACAGACCGTACTCGTGAGCCAGGTCTATGGCTTCAATGACCTCCTCGTGGAGCACGGGTCTTGCCAGTGCCGGTATACAAAGAGCCTTATAGCAGGGGCGGTACTGCGCCATAATATTGAGGTAGGTGCCGGTGGAAATCTCCTCGGCCAGAAAGCGCACTATTTCCCTCGTACCTGCCAGCCGGTTAACCCCGCAGCCGCGGGGGCACAGGTGACAGTCCTCCAGTATCAGCCTGGCTTTCTCCCGGCGGGCCTTTAGCTCACCGCTCCGATATAGCTCTCTATAGGCTGCTCCTGGGATTATTCCTTCTCCTCTTCTTTCGGCTCCGGCTTCTTTTTCTTGACTACTTCCGAAGTTGCCTCTGGAGAGAAGATTTCGGTGGCTAGAGATTTCTTGGCCGTCTTTTTTGGTTTTTTAGTTTCTCTGTGTCTATAGTCTCGACTACCCATAGTAAATATTCCTCTACCTGACTCTTGGATTATAGGCACCTGTAAATAGTGTAACAAAGGGGAGCTAAAGTGTAAAGTTATTGGCAAGCTGCTGTAAAGCTGCATATGCGGCCTGGGTTTCGGCTATTTTTCTGCTTTTACCTGTCCCCCTGCCCAGTACGGTATTACCTGCCTTCACGGCCACGGTGAACATCATATTATGTGATGGCCCCACTGCTTCTATGAGTTCGTAAGAGGGGCCTTGCTGCTGTTTAGCCTGCAACAGCTCCTGCAACTGCGACTTGTAATCTATCGCTGTGCCCTGGCTGATTAGCCGTTCCATCTCCTTACCGAATAGCCGGAGAATGAAGTTCCTGGTGGTATCCAGCCCCTCATCGAGACAGATGGCGGCTATTATCGCCTCAAGTGCTCCGGCCAGATTACGTTGCTTGTACCGTCCGCCGCTGGCGGCCTCACCTTTTCCCAGATAAAGCCAGTCGCCAAGCCTGATGTCTTTGGCCAGACGTGCCAGCGTCTCTCCCCGTACCAGTGCGGCGCGGAGCTTGGTCATTTCTCCCTCGCTGTACTGGGGACAGCTCTCGTAAAGCTTTTCGGCAGCTACCAGACCCAGTATAGCATCACCGAGGAACTCCAGCCTTTCGTTTGAGCCCGGGACAAGCTCTGGGTTTTCGTTCACATAAGAGCTGTGAACCAGGGCGTGCTCCAGGAGAGACGGGTCATTAAAGTTGACACCGAGGACCTTCTGTAAATTTGCCGGGTCAGCCAAATACTTTTATCCTTTTTTATATTAGTTCCCACCCGATAATTCAGGATAAACAATACAGTACCGCTCTGTCAATAGTGTATGATGTTCATGCCATTACTGAGAGTAGTACTAAAGATATATTGTTTAAGGGTTGTGCTATCCCTTTCAAATCTGCTATAATCCTGACGCTATATTTTTCACTGTAGCACCCCTAGCAGAAGTTCAAGCTTTTGTTAGGGGGTCCAGTAAATCCTACCTTTGGCCAGTCAAGCACGTTACGTGTGTACCCCTCCGGAGTGCCAGGAAATACTGAAGAAGACGACCCCGGCTTTGACATGTCTCCTGCCAACAGCTATAATTTTGATACACTGGGGAGTCGTCTAGTGGTAGGACAGCGGACTCTGAACACCTCTCACGAGACCAACTGTTAACCAATTTCCTCAATTCTCGTAAACAAGGTATATCACCACAAACCACCAAGTTTTATCAAGGATACCTCTCAAGAGCTATTTCGGTTGTAGGTCTGGAGATTACTCACAATCATATCAATTCCTTCTTAGCTTCTCTTAAGTGTTCTCTTGGTGGGAAACATGCTTACTACAGGTCATTAAGGACATTCTATAAATGGTTATACTCACCTAAAGCAGGTTTT
>CAYYQY010000016.1:35474-37908 GCA_964473905.1 uncultured Dehalococcoidales bacterium
TTTTGGTTTGAGTTATCAGGATAATCCAATGTTGCTAGTGGATGCTCCGAAAAGGGAAAAGAGACTGCTTCCTAGTGTAACAGAAGAGCAATTAGCTATATTGGTGTTATACGCTGAATGTCAGCGAGACATAGTAATGTTGAATCTCTTGTATGATTCTGGGATGAGACTCAGTGAAATCACTAATATTAAACGTGATGATATAGATTGGGAGTCTCAGACAATTACAATCATTGGGAAAGGGAATAAACAAAGGAGAGCACCTTTCACCAAAAAGACAGGTGGGTTGCTCAAAGAATACCTTATCGCTGTTAATGAGAAGGATAATATATGGGGATTAACTATTTACGGTATTCAGCAGATGTTGGAAAGATTAGAGAAGGAAACTGGTATTAAATGTAATCCACACGCTTTTAGAAGGGGATTTGCTTGTAATCTTCATCGCAAGGGGTTATCTACTTTAGACATAATGCATCTTGGTGGTTGGTCGGATTTGAGTATGGTTCTAAGATATACGTATAGTATCACTTTTGATGATTGTCTAAAGCACTACGAGCAAGTGAATCAATAGAGGTATGAAAACCATATAAACAAGCGGATTCGTGCGTAAATAATGTGACGGTTTCTCAGACTGTCACATTTAATAAGATTGATAGGGGGGAAGTTCAAAAATTAGGAACAACGAGCGAGATACGCTTCTGTTCAACTTATTTAACAATTCTAGCTTCAATAAGATTGGTGAATACTAAACCATAGATATTAAAATATCCTGCTACAATTTGGATTCTACAGCAAAAATGACCTATTATTAAGCGTGGACTTTGATGGTGTTTTCATAAAGTTAATTATCTAGGAAAATAATAAAATGAGCAGGGGACGAACGCTGAGAAAAGTTTCAATATTTGCTAACAGCGTGTGTGATACGCTTTAGTATGCTAGAAAGTCCACTTAGCTGAATAAACTAATATATAAGTTATCAATCTCTTTTAATATAGCCTCAGTATTTTCTCTATCCAAATGAGCTTTTATAGATAGTATAGATAATTTTCGGTGTGTTTCATTTTCGCTATTGAATTTTGGTATTTTTATTGGGGGTCTTATTTTAAAGGAACGAGAATCAGAAGAGCGAATCATAAATTTCTTTACTATTGGAGCATTCAATATTGCACAAATATAATGAGCTTCGTTTTCTGTGATAAAACGATTGTTTTCGTCTTCGCAAATTGCTACTGCGTGGTTCTGAAAAACAAATCTCTTCTTCCCTCCCCATTCCATATTCATAGGTGAAATTACTACCGAACACCATTTTGTGTTATCTCTAAATGCAACGTAGTGATTCGCAAAACTATAATTTCCCACCCTTGCTAACCCGTAGAATTCACCAGCATTCTGACCTCTTATTTTATCACTATAATCAGTTTGAGATTCTATAGTGTGTTTATATTTTAGGTAATATTTCAGTAGATTCGGTGATTTAGAATGTAATTGTTGTTGGTCAAGAGGTCGTTTGCAATCGCTCTCCTCATAAGGAAAGGGAACAACGATACCTCCATAATTATGCTGAAATTCTTCTATTTCAGTCCCTTTCACAAGCGGATAGAGATATTGTGTTTCAAGCTCAAATGTATCCTCTGGTATCCTGTATCTTGATTTTCCGAATTGAACATTTGTTACATATATATGTCCCTTTTGCGGTTCAGTAGGAGGATTTTTTGAAATATTGAATAGAAGCAATTCTTGTGGATAAAACTCAACTCCCTCTCTACCTATATAATCAGGTTTACCAGAAATCTTTTTAAAGGATTGCAACTCAGCATTGGAATCTGCAAAGGTAAATATTGTGCTCTCAGGAATAACTTGACCCGCTACGTATGTTTTTTCCTCCAATCTGTCCATTGCTTCTTTTAGAGTAATATGATGTTCACGAGCTATCCTCACACCTTTTTTCTTTACAAACTCCTTAACTGGTATAAATTCCTTTCGTTCTTTTGAATTACCTATCACATAAGTCATAAATTTTTCTTTTATGGGGTCAAAAGGATGACCAGCTTTAGACCAATCGTAAAAACCAATGAAATCCCTTTTAACCTTATGGAATTTAAATTTTCTGAAACCTTCGTATGATTGCTGAAATGCGATGACCTTGGGCATAAGAAATGCTAATTTCCCATTAGCAGTCAACCAATTTTCAATAGAAACACTCGCTATTAAAGCACATACATTCAAATTTATCCCACCTGTTCTCCCGTCCCCAGAGAATAGCTTCCTATCAATACATAGTGATTTAATACGTTCCCGATAACCAGAAGGTAAATTCTTCCAGTCTATCCAAGGTGGATTTCCAATGATGATGTCAAAAGAACCCAAATTTGCTGTTGCTTGTTTTTGGCAAGTGAAAAGGGGCCCACCTTCGGCAGTCCAAATGGGGACCACT
>CAYYQY010000017.1:0-34233 GCA_964473905.1 uncultured Dehalococcoidales bacterium
TCTTCCATCGCTGCCGACATCTCGGCTTCACCCTCGCTGCGCAATGCTAGTGGGGGAGCCGTTCCGATAACGGTATTGGGTGCCATCACTGCCACATGGGCCGACATGGTTATGAATACGCCGGCTGAGGCTGCCCTGGCTCCCGACGGGGAGACATACACCACCACCGGGACCTCGGCACTGACTATTCCCTTCACGATATCACGCATAGCGGTATCCAGACCGCCGGGCGTGTCCATCTGGATGATGCAGGCCGTGGCATTGTTTGCCGCGGCGTCTTCAATACCGCGGCTGATATAGTCAGCAAGCACGGGTGTGATAGCGCCCTGGACATGGAGAACATGAACCTCTGTACTCGCTGCCTGGACTCCGCTGGTGACAGCGAAGGTGACTATTAAACCGATAAGAAAAAGCAGCCGTTTCATTGAAAATAGACACCTCGTTGTAAATCGTATAACTGAGATTATATATTGATTTGGGGATAACAGCAAACGGGACGGTAAAATTTCGCGGGTAAAGTTGAAGGGGCGGGCAAATTATTGTACAATTCAGTCGCTATTTATTATAAGTGGGGTGATACAAGAGTGGATAGATGCAAGGGGACCCGGGATTTAACCGTAGATGAGATGACCAGGTTCCGCCTTATTGAGGAATTATTCAGAGAGCATTGTCTCAAGTGGGGGTACCAGGAGATAAGAACGCCGACAATTGAGTATCTGCACCTCTTTACCTCGGTCGGGACACTTACGCCCGGTATGTTGAGCAAGGTATATTCCTTCCTTGACTGGGATGGTTGGAGCGGGGAAAGGGTTGTCTTAAAGCCAGATGGTACCATTCCCGTCGCCCGCTACTATACCGAATATATGGCTGATAAAGAGATGGCCAGGCTCTTTTACGTCACCAAGGTATTTATCTTCGAGCCGACGGGAAAGGAGAGCCGTGAGAGGTGGCAGTGTGGCGTTGAGCTCATCGGCGTGAGCTCCAGTCTGGCTGATACCGAGCTTCTGTTGCTTGCCCGAGAAGTTTTGAGCGGGCTGGGGCTAAAAAATATGGAGCTGAGATTATCACACGCCGGTCTCATCAGGACGATACTCGCCGGTCTCGGTCTTAGTCCGGGCGAGCAGGCCAAGATGTTTGACCGGATACTGGACGGTGATCTGGCGGCGCTCGCTGAGCTGAAGAAGACACATCCTGGTTCCGGTAAAGCCCTCGCTTCTCTGCTGGAATCGGCCGGAAAGTCGGCAGGTTTCTTGAAAAACCTGAAAGCCCAGTTCGTTAATCACTTACCGGAACTCGGTGCTCCACTTGATGATTTTATCAGCACAGTCAGCCTACTGGATGAACTGGGTTATGATTACGTAATAGATATAGCCTCGGGCAGAGGCTTTGAGTACTATACCGGCCTGATTTTCCAGTTCTTTATCGGTGACGAAAAGATAGGTGCCGGCGGGCGCTACGATGCGCTTATCTCCCTGGTGGGGGGCGAGGATGTACCGGCATCCGGTTTTGCCCTGTATCTTGACCCGTTAATTAAAATGATAAGCCCTGTAGCCGTCACTCAATCTCAGTTACGGAAAACCCTGGTCAGGGTTTCGCCGGGGGTGGCTAGAGAGGGTATAAGTTTATTGGGTGAAATGCATGCCGCTGGTTATCCGGCGGAGCTTGGTCTGGGTGATAATAGCCCGGCAAGTTACAGGTGGACTATTAATGTCCGTGACGGCTCGCCGCGGTTTATCCTGACCGATGCCGCCAGGCAGAAAAGCCTGGAAGTAGAAACTGCGGTTGAGATATTAAAAATTATAGGGGCGGAAAGTGACAATAAAGATAGCTCTACCTAAGGGGCGTCTACTTACCGGGACGGCGGGACTGCTGGAGAAGGCGGGCTGGGAACTAAGCGACTATCACAAGGATACGCGTTTCTACCGCATAACCTCCGGAAGATTTCCGGTGCTCCTGGGCAAGATGTTTAACGAGAGAGATATTCCCGTTCAGGTGGCCGTGGGTAACCATGACCTGGGTATCTGTGGTCTGGACTGGATAGAGGAGATACTGGTGAAGTACCCGAGCCTGGCGCTGGTCAAGATAAAAAACCTGAGGTACGGCGAAAACACACTACGGGCTTTCGTCAGCCCCTCGCTGGGCGTGGACGAACTGGAGGAGCTGTCCGCCAGGGCCGGTATTATCCGGCTGGCAAGTGAATATCCCAATCTGGCAGAATCGTTTGCGCTGAACCTCCGCTTGAAGCGTTTCAGTATTTTCCCGGTCTGGGGTGGCGCCGAGGTGTATCCGCCGGAAAGCGCTGATATAGTGATGGGCAATGGTGATATAGAAAAGTATCTTGATACCGGTCTCATATCCCTCGGCGAAATTCTCAGCTCCAGTGCCTACCTGATAGCTAACAAAAATAGCTGGGAGACCAAGGATCTGGGTGAGCTGGTTATGTCTATCTGCTCGCAGCCCCTGGATAGTGAGCCACCCGTACCAGATCAGGGTACAGTTAGAGTGCGGGGGGAGACCTCTCAGCGGCTGTCTCCGCCTGCCGAAAAAGGTGTGGTAAGGCTGGCTCTGCCCGATGGGCACCAGCAAAAACCTGCTTACGAGTTGCTCAGTAAGGCTGGTATTGAGTTTGATGATTACCCGTCATCGGTAAATAACCGCCGGCCGGGGATTAGCCTCCCCGGTGTTACGGTAAAAGTAATCAGACCGCAGGATATGCCGTTGCAGGTAGCTAACGGTAACTTTGACCTGGCCATAACCGGCCGGGACTGGCTTACGGAACACCTGTGTCAGTTTCCCTGCAGCCCGCTTCGGGAGCTTCTTGACCTCAAGTTTGGCTGGGTACGCATTGTAGCTGTGGTCAGCAATGAAATACCGGTATCCAGTGTTGAAGACTTAAGAGAGTTCAGCGCCGGTCTTCAGGCCCCGCTCAGAGTGGCTTCGGAATATGTAAATATTGCTGACAGGTATGCCCGGGATAACCGTTTGGGCTTATACCGTATCATACCTACCTGGGGAGCCAGCGAAGCTTTCCTGCCGGAGGACGCTGATTTGCTGGTGGAGAATACGGAGACAGGGCGGACTCTGGCCCGGCACAATCTGAATATTATTGACACGCTCTTTGAATCAACAGCGTGTCTTATTGGCAATACCGAAAGCATGGCCGAGACCAGCACCGGAGAGTGCATGGAGTCTATAGTCAATATGCTGCGCGAGGCACTGAAGGAGAGCTGACTTGATAATTATAGAGGGTTTCGAACCAGCCAGGGCGATGCTGTCACGGGAAGCCCCCGGTGAGTCCTATCCGGTATCGCCGCAGATGGGACAGAGGCTGCTGGATATGTTTGGCACCCGCGAACCGGTAGCGGTGGTCAGCCAGATTATAGACGAGGTGCGCAGTCGTGGTGACGGGGCACTGGTTGATTATACGCTCATGATTGACGGTATCAGGCTCACCTCGCTGGAGGTAGGTAAGAGCGAAGTAGCCGCTGCCTACCGGCAGGTTGCTCCCGAGCTCCTGTCTGCACTCCAACTGGCGGCGGAGCAAATCCGCACTTTTTATACCGCGCAGCGGAGTCAGCTACTGGGTGGTATTGATAGCTCAAATCCGGGTCAGCTAATACGTCCGCTGAAGCGCATCGGTGCCTACGTTCCCGGCGGCACCGCCGCTTACCCTTCAACTGTGCTGATGACCGCCATACCGGCCCGGGTAGCCGGTGTGAGCGAGGTCATTATGGTAACGCCTCCCCGTGGCGATGGGAGAGTCCCTCCCGCGACACTGGTAGCGGCTGACCTGGCCGGGGTAGACCGTATTTTCAGTATCGGCGGCGCGCAGGCTATCGCCGCGCTGGCTTATGGCACTGCCTCTGTGCCCCGCGTGGATAAAATATGCGGGCCGGGAAATATCTTCGTTGTCCTCGCCAAGAAGCTCGTATACGGTACTGTGGATATAGACGGGCTGCACGGGCCAAGTGAGGTCTTGATTATCGCCGACGACGGGGCTAATCCGGATTACGTGGTAGCCGACCTTTTAGCCCAGGCGGAGCATGACCCGCTCGCCTCGGCGATTCTGGTAACCACGTCCCGCCGGCTTGCGGGTAAAGTAAAGATAGAGATTGAAGATAGGCTTAAAGACCTGCCGCGTAAAGATATTGCCGCGGAGTGCTTATCACAGAGAGGAATAATAGCGGTCGTAGACAGTATAGACGAGGCCTTGGAACTCGCCAATCTCTATGCGCCGGAGCATCTCTGCCTCATGCTGGATAAAGCTGAGTCTTATGTCAGTAAGGTGTATAATGCCGGGTGTATATTTATCGGTGAGAAGTCCTCGGTAGTCTTTGGTGACTATGTGGCCGGTCCCAGCCATGTCTTGCCTACGGGCGGTACGGCGCGGTTTAGCTCGCCGTTAAATATACTGGAGTTTATCAAGGTCACGGACCTGGTCAATATGGATGACGCGGCTCTGGCGCAGCTGGGTAGAGCAGCCTCGATTATCGCCCGTGCCGAGGGTCTGGAGGCTCACGCACTAGCTGCCGAGAAGCGGTTAAAAACGGGCTAATAAAAACGGTCAGTATGATACCGGAGTATTAAATTGTCAGAAAACAGGGGAATAGACAAACTGATGCGCTCTCATCTGGTTAACCTGGGTGGTTATGCTGCCAGTACCTCGCCGGATACCCTGGAGGGCAAGGTGGAAGTGCCGGTAGGTGACATAATCAAGCTGGATGCCAATGAGAACCCCTACGGCTGTTCACCGCGGGTAAACGAGGCTTTAGCCAGGTGTGCCAGTATAAATATCTATCCTGATTCGGGTCAGAACGAGTTCAGGAAGCTGCTTGCGGGCTATACCGGAGTCGGCTCCGAGCACATTGTCGGCAGTGCCGGGGGTGACCAGCTTATTGACCTTATCATGCGTCTACTGGTAGCACCGGGGGACGAGGTTATCAGCTGTGTGCCCACCTTTGCCATGTTCCGTTTCTTTATCGACTTGTGGGACGGTGTTCCCGTGGAAATACCCAGAGACGGAAGCTTTGCCGTTAACGTAAATGATGTCAAGACGGCAATAACCGCCAGGACAAAGCTAATATTACTGGCGACGCCCAATAACCCTACGGGCACGGTAACTCCCCGGGAGGATATAATCAGGTTACTGGATACCGGAGTGCCTGTCCTGGTTGATGAAGCCTATTACGAGTTCGTTGGTGAAACGGTAGTGCCGCTGGTTAAAGAGTATGATAATCTGATGGTGCTCCGCACTTTCAGCAAGTGGGCCGGGCTTGCCGGACTCAGGGTTGGTTACGGTCTTTTCCCCGCCAAAGTCGCTGATTACCTGCTCAAGATAAAGGAGCCGTACTGTATTAATGCGGCGGCCCTGGTGGCGGTACGGGAGTCGTTTAAGGATATGGATTACCTGATGGAACGGGTAAAAGATATCATTACCGAAAGAGAGAGGCTCTTAAATGAGCTAAAGAAGTTAACGTGGTTAGAGTCCTTCCCGTCGCTGGCTAATTTTATTCTTTGCCGGGTGCTGAACGGCAAGGCCAGGGAACTCTATCAGGCGCTACAGAAAAAGGGAATACTGGTGCGTTACTTCGCCGTACCGCGCCTTAGCGATTGTATCCGCATCAGCGTGGGCAAACCCGAGCATACTGACGCTTTGCTCAAAGTTTTAAGAGAGATGGGGGGAGGTTAAGTGAAGAATAGAGTATCCACCGTTAACAGGGAAACCAAGGAGACCAGTATCAGTCTGGAGCTTAATATTGATGGCTCTGGTAAATGGGAGATAGATACTGGAATTAACATGCTTGATCACCTGCTGTCCCAGCTCGTTTACCACGGTCTATTTGACATAAAAATGTCTGCCCGCGGCGATGATGACCATCACATTGCCGAAGATATCGCTATCTGCCTGGGTAAAGCCTTTAGCGAAGCGCTGGGTGACAGGCGAGGTATCGTCCGTATGGGGAGCGCCCTGGTGCCTATGGATGATGCGCTGGCCATGGTAGCGGTGGATATCAGCGGTCGCGGCTACACTGTTCTGGAGTTGCCGTTTACCGATAATGATATGCTGGGCTTCCCGACAGATCTCGTGCGTCACTTCCTGGAGTCCTTCGCCAGTGAAACCAGGCTTAACCTCCATGCCCGGGTGCTGTACGGCATTAATGACCATCACAAAGCGGAGTCCGTATTCAAGGCTCTCGGCAGGGCGCTTGATAGCGCTACCAGGATTGATGAGCGGTTCGGTAATGAACTGCCCAGCACCAAAGACATGCTGTAGAGTCAGGGCAGCTTAATCTGAATCAGGAGAGTGAATATGCAGATAGGTGCCTGTGGGATAGCGTGTGAAGTATGTAGTGCCTTTACCGGCGGCTCGTGCCAGGGCTGTGTCTCCGGCACTAGTGAGCTGGTTTCTGAGGTTCTGGATAGCCAGCAGCAGAAGTTTGGGTTTACCTGCCCGGTACTCAGGTGTGCATCAAGCCGCAGCGTGAGTTACTGCCTTAAAGACTGCGCCGATTTCCCGTGTAACCTTCTTTACCGGGGATTTCCATATAGCGCCGCCTTTCTGGATTTGTTCAAGAAGGCATAGACACTTACACTACTAGTTTGCTGCCGGTGAGCCTCTCATAAGCCTGCTCGTATCTTCTCGTGGTAGCCGCTATGATATCTTCCGGTAGTCTGGGGGTGGGGGGTTCTTTATCCCAGCCTGAGGCAACGAGCCAGTCGCGGACCGGCTGTTTATCGTAGCTGGGCTGTGATTTACCTACCTGGTAATCCCCGGCATCCCAGAAGCGGCTGGAGTCCGGAGTCAGGAGCTCGTCAATAAGGATAAGCTCTTCATTAATCATCCCGAACTCCATCTTGGTATCAGCGATGATAATGCCACGGCTGCGGGCGTACTCCCGGGCGTAGCTATAGATTTCCAGGCTCTTGTCCTTCATAGCCCGGGTAAGCTCCGTACCCACCAGTTTTTCCATATCGCTCATGGATAGCGGCTGATCATGCCCGCTGTCTTCTTTGGTGGTGGGGGTGAATAACGGTTCCGGTAGCTCCTCGCTTTCCCGCAGACCTTTAGGCATGGGCTCGCCGGAGATAGTGCCGTTATGCTGGTACTCTGCCCAGGCGGAACCGGAGAGATAGCCACGTACCACGCACTCTACCGGCAGTCTTTCAGCTTTATTCACAATCATAGACCGGTTGGTAAGGTAGGCGGGATAGGTAAAGCGTTTATCTGCGGCCAGAAAGGTATCAAGGGTGGCGACATCATTCACTACCTCTACCAGATGGTTGTTGATAATATTTCCGGTCTTATTAAACCAGAAGGCGGACAGCTGGTTCAGGACCAGCCCCTTGTTGGGTATGCCGTCGGGGAGAACGGAGTCAAAGGCGGAGATACGGTCGGTGGTGACCATGAGCAGCAGCTTGCCCAGGTCATAGGTGTCCCGCACCTTGCCACGCATGAGTAGAGGGATTGGCAGGTCTGTATTAAATAATAATGCCGACATTATAATGCCCTCGGTGCCAGCTCGACGGGTTTGGTGCCGGCAGCTTTCACTTTCCACTGTGTTTCGGTAAGTCCCAGCCGTTTGAAAATGCTATCTACATAGCGTAAATAGTATTTCACGTCAAAAAGCGACTCGACTTCTTCTGTGGTCAGCACAGCCATAACCTCGGGGTCAGCCTTGAGCAGGTTAAGCAGCCTCTTATTTTTCTCCCAGGCGGTCATGGCATTCCGCTGCACCAGTTGATAGGCTGCTTGCCGGCTGAGTCCCTTGCCAATGAGCGCCAGCATCAACCGCTGTGAAAATATCAGGCCTCTGGTCAGCTCTATATTACGTTTCATATTCTTGGGGTAAACTCTAAGCCCCTGCATTACCGAGGTGAAGAGCGTTAGACCGTAATCCAGTATCAGGCAGGAATCGGGCAGGATGATACGCTCGGTAGAGGAGTGGCTGATATCACGCTCGTGCCACAGGGCAATGTTTTCCATGGCGGTGGTGGAGTAGCCCCTGGCGAGCCGTGACAGGCCGCATATTCTCTCGCAGAGCTCCGGGTTACGCTTGTGAGGCATGGCCGAAGAACCTGTCTGTCCGGCCTCAAAAGGTTCCTCCAGCTCCCGCGTTTCCGTTCTTTGCAGGCTCCTTATCTCGGTAGCGAATTTCTCCAGTGAGCTGGCAATCAGGGCCAGTGTGGTTACGAACTGGGCGTGACGGTCACGCTGTATAATCTGGCTGGATACCGGGGCCGGTTCCAGCTCCAGTCGGGCACAGGCCTTCTCCTCAATATCGGGAGATAGCGTGGCGTAGGTGCCCACCGCTCCCGAAATCTTACCGACGGCAATAGCTTTCTTGGCATCCCTGAGCCTGCGGTGGTGGCGCTTCATTTCCTCAAACCATATAGCCAGCTTGAGACCGAAGGAGGTCGGTTCGGCGTGAACGCCGTGAGTGCGACCTATCATCGGGGTGTATTTATACTCCATTGCCTTTTCTGCGAGCACTGTAATAAGACCTTTTATATCTTCATCCAACACGTCAATGGCTTCAACCAGTTGCAGGCCGAGGGCGGTATCTATTACGTCTGATGAAGTAAGCCCCATATGAATAAAGCGTGCCTCGTCTCCCAGACCCTCGGATAAGGAGCGGACGAAGGCGGTCATGTCATGGTGCGTCTCTTTAACAATTTTCTCCATGAGCTTAATGTTGACCCGTGCCATTTTTATCCGGGGAATGGCTTCCCGTGGTATGGCACCCAGCTCCGCCCAGGCTTCACAAACGGCTATTTCCACCTCAAGCCATTTTTCAAACTTGTTCCTGTCCGACCATATTCTTTTCATTTGTGGTCTGGAATACCGCTCAATCATTTGTTTTCCCCTTGCCAGTTACTTCGGTATACCTCGTAAGCAACTCGTATTGTATCATACTTTAGCGCCAGTATTTCGGCAGCCAGAAAGGCAGCGTTTTTGGCTCCGGCAGTGCCTATAGCCATACCGGCTACCGGGATGCCGGCCGGCATCTGCACTATGGATAGCAGGGCGTCTATGCCTTTTAGCTCGCTTGATGGGATAGGCACGCCGATGACGGGCAGGGTTGTCCAGCTTGCCAGAACACCGGGCAGGTGAGCGGATCCACCGGCGGCGGCTATAATAACTTCAATATTCCGGCCCCTGGCAGCCAGCCCGTACTCCCTTGCCTTTTCCGGGTTGCGGTGCGCCGATATAACCGATACCTCGTAGTTAATACCAAGCTCGGTAAGCACGTCCATTACCGGTTGCACGGCGGCGGTGTCTGATTTTGAGCCCATAACAATACCTACAGCTGGCACATTTACCTCCTTCATAAAAACAGAGTAAATCGGAAAGGGGGTGAACTGTCAATAATCAGTCTACCATTTGCGCAATATCCTTACGGTAGAAGCAGTCCTCAAACTGAATGTGGCACAGATTGGCGTAAACCCTGTCTCTGGCCTGCTTTATGGTCTTGCCGGTAGCGACTACGGTAAGCACGCGGCCGCCGCTGGTTAATATTTGCCCCGGCTCATCTCCAACTCTGGTGCCGGCGTGAAACACTAGGACGTCTTCATCTACTTTATCCAGTCCGGAAATCGGGAGGCCGGTCTTATATCTATCCGGATAGCCGCCTGAGGCCATAACCACGCCGACACAGGCGTTTTCACTCCAGGTCACATCTATCTGATTCAGGTTACCATTGATGACCGCCATTATGACATCTAGCAAGTCTGTTTTAAGCAAGGGCAGAATAACCTGCGTCTCCGGGTCACCGAATCTGGCGTTGAACTCCAGTACTTTCGGGCCGTCAGCGGTAACCATTAATCCGCCGTAGAGTACACCCTTATATATCCTGTTTTTATGCTCCATCGCCCTTACTGCTGGTCTCATGATAACTTCATTTACCGTTTTGGCGAGCGCGGGGCTGTAGAAGCACGGCGGGCTGTAGCTACCCATGCCGCCTGTATTAGGCCCCAGGTTTCCGTCGTAAGCCCGTTTGTAATCACAGGCAGCTACCATGGGTATAATGTTCCTACCGTCGGTAAAGGCAAAGGCGCTCATTTCTCTGCCGGATAAAAACTCTTCAACAACGACACTGTTCCCGGCACTGCCGAAGGCTCTGGCCTTCATTATTTTATCCAGGGCACCCAGTGCCTGCTCCCTGGTTTCGGCTACGGTAACTCCCTTGCCTGCAGCCAGCCCGTCAGCCTTGATTACCACCGGCATTGTCTGTTGATATATATATTCTTCGGCCTGTTTATAATCGGTAAAGCTCACGCTCCGGGCACAGGGGATATTATATTCCTGCAGCAGCTCTTTAGCAAAGACCTTGCTTGATTCCAGCGCTGCCGCTGCCATGGTGGGGCCAAATACAGGGATACTCTTTTGCTGCAAATAGTCGGTGATACCGCCGGCGAGTGGTGTCTCCGGTCCGACAACCACCAGATCAATCCCTTTTTCTTGAGTGGCCTGTGCCAGGGACTCAATGTCGGTAGCGTTTATGGGGAGATTATAAGCTAGCTCAGCCGTGCCGGCATTGCCCGGTGCGGCGAAAATACCTTCAACTTTCGGGCTCTGAGCCAGCTTCCAGACCAGTGTATGCTCGCGAGCGCCGTTGCCCACAACCAGTATCTTCAGTTTGTACCCCTTGTTGAGAAATTATCTGCCGTCACGGCGTAAACAATATTATTACTCCCATTCTATGGTTGATGGGGGTTTGGAGGTAATATCATAGACCACGCGGTTTACTCCGGGCACTTCGTTGGTGATGCGGTTGGAGATACTTGCCAGCAGGTCGTATGGCAGACGTGACCAGTCAGCAGTCATGGCGTCATTACTGGATACGGCGCGGACAGCCACCAGATAGCCATAGGTACGGTAGTCTCCCATTACGCCCACGGATTTAACATCGGTCAGTACCGCGAAGGACTGCCAGAGCTGCCGGTATAGCTTTGCTTTCTTGATTTCGTTCATTACAATCCAGTCGGCACCGCGCAGAATTTCCAGCTTTTCCCTGGTTACCTCGCCAATAATACGAATAGCGAGACCCGGCCCGGGGAAGGGCTGACGCCATATCATCTCATCCGGTAAGCCCAGCACTCGCCCTACCTCGCGCACCTCGTCTTTAAACAGGTTTCTCAAGGGTTCAATTAGCTGCAGCACCATCTTGGCCGGCAGTCCGCCGACATTGTGATGGGTTTTTATTCTGGCTACCGCTTTGCTGCCCGAGGCAGCGCTCTCAATTACATCCGGGTAGAGAGTTCCCTGCGCCAGCAGGTCAACCTTGCCCAGCTTTTTGGCCTCTTCTTCAAAGACAGCGATAAACTCCTTGCCGATTAGCTTGCGCTTCTGCTCCGGATCGGTTACCCCTTGCAGGCTGTTGAGGAACCTGTCGCTCGCGTCAACGTATATGATATTCATACCCAGGTTAAGACTGAGCACGTTATAGGTTCTTTCTACTTCCTCGCGGCGCATGAGCCCGTGGTTGACAAAGATGCAGGTAAGCTGGTCACCGACAGCGCGGTGGATTAGACTGGCGACTACGGCTGAATCAACACCACCGGAGATGGCATTTATCACTTTACCGTTGCCTACCCTGTTTTTTATACTGGAAATGCTCTGCTCAATAAAGTTGCTCATTGTCCAGTTACCCTGGCAGCCGCATATATTGTAGGCGAAGTTTCTCAATATAGTCTTACCTTCCGGGGTATGCACGACCTCCGGATGAAACTGAAGCCCGAATATATTCTCTTTGTTGCCCATGATGGCGACGGGTGAGTTCTCAGTGTGAGCGAGCGCCGTGAAACCGGACGGCATTTGCTCAATCTTGTCGGCATGGCTCATCCATACCGTGGTAGATTCGGGTAAATCAGCGAACAGGGCTGAATCCAAATCGCTAAGGTGGAGGACGGCGTGGCCGTACTCATGCTTTGTCCCCGAAGCGACATGCCCGCCCAGCTGTTTGGCAATAACCTGCATACCGTAGCAGATACCCATTACCGGCAGATGGCTTTCGTAAACATAAGCCGGTGCCAGGGGTGCGTCCGTATCATATACACTTGCCGGGCCACCGGAAAGGATAAACCCCTTGGGATTCAGCGATGCTATTTTCTCCCAGGGCATATCATGGGGCACCAGTTCACAGTAAACGTGGCACTCGCGTATACGGCGGGCAATCAGCATGCTGTATTGTGAGCCGAAGTCAATGATAATGATAGACTCGTACTCTGCTTCCAGGGCTGGTTCTTCGGCTGGCGCCGGTTGTTCTCCGGCTATTTCCTTGGCAATCTCCAGGTAAGTGGAGACCTCGATGTCACCGCTGGCGGCTATGCGGTGGCTCTCATTTTGCTCTATTTTTGACTTGCGTTTGACCATTTATCACCCAATTTCTAAATATATACTATAGATCGGCAATAGTTTTCCCCAGCTCTTTACACTGATCCAGGATATCAGCAGTGGGTTTACCCTTGGCCGATATGCCTTCGGCCGCTTTCTCAAAGCTGAACTTACCGAACTGACCGAATTCTTGGCATATATGGTCAATACTGTTTAGCGAAGGCTTGGCGCCCACGGCCCCGGTGCTAAAAGCGGCATAGAGCTTGCTGGCTGACTTATTACCCAGGCTGATATAAATCTGGTCCAGATACTCTTTTAGTGTACCGGTTATATAACCGAAGTTGTTGGGTGAGCCAAAAATAACAGCATCACAGTTCATCAGGTCGTCAACTACGGCTTCGGTAGCCCTCTTCATGACTACGTTTGCCCCCGATGCCAGCGCGCCCGCAAGAACTGCCTGGGACATGGCTTCAGTATTGCCAGTCCGAGACTCATACACTATCAGTACATTTTTCATTAATGCTATTGCCTCCTCGTGTTTTACCTGGCAATAAACTCAAGATTGACATTATTATACCTCTGTTTCCCGAGCAGTGGCAACAGGTGGCAGCGACCTCCTTATATTTTCGGGTCTATGTTATACTGAGGCCCAGGATGGCAGGTTTTAGGAGGCAGGGAAAGCGGTTTGAACATGCTTTCGTCAGAGGTAATACGGCAGGTTGATGAGGCTGTTAAAATCCTCAAGCAGGGCGGCGTGGTTGCCTTTCCGACAGATACCGTCTACGGATTGGGTGCCTGCTTCAGTGAAAAAGAAGCTGTAGAGCGGATATACCGGTTAAAAGGTCGGCCGCAGCACATGGCTCTGCCTTTGCTTCTCGCTGACATAGCCCAGATAAACGAGGTGGCTCATCCCGTATCGCCGGTTGCCTGGCGGCTTGCCTTTAATTTTTTACCCGGAGCGCTGAGCCTGGTTTTACCCAGGTCGCAGGCAGTACCGGATTTTATCACCGCGGGTGGGGCTACAGTAGCGGTCCGTGTTCCGGCTCATCCGGTGCCTGTAGCCCTGGTACGTGGTCTGGGAGCGCCGGTGGTGGGCACCAGCGCTAACCGGAGCGGCGAGCCCAGTTGCTTGAGTGCCCAAGAAGTCTATAGTCAGTTCGGGGACAGCCTGGATATGGTTATTGACGGTGGCCGCTCTTACGGGGGTTACGAATCTACCATCGTTGACTTAAGCGGGGAAATACCGGTGGTTCTAAGAGAGGCCGCCATATCAACAGCAAATCTCAGGCAAAAATGCCATGGTATTATATTTCAGGAAGGTGGCTAGACAGTGCGTATTGCCGTTGGTTGTGACCACAGAGGTCTAAGTCTAAAGCAGTCTGTTATGGAGACTATCGCTGATTCAGGCTTTAGCTACGAGGATTTCGGCTGTTATACCGCCGAACCGGTAGACTATCCTGATATTGCGCTCAAAGTGACCGGTGCCGTTGCCCGTGGGGATTTTGATTACGGGGTGCTCATATGCAATACCGGTGTCGGTATGAGCATCGCTGCTAACAAGGTAAAAGGGATTATAGCTGCCTTATGCCGCGATGCTTTCACGGCGCGCCGAGCCCGCCAGCATAATGATGCCAATGTCCTGTGTCTGGCTACGATAGATGGCGCCGACGTAACGTGTGAGATACTCAAGGTTTTCTTTAGCGCCGATTTTGAAGGCGGCCGGCATGCGAGGAGGCTGGACAAAGTAAGGGCTATAGAAGCCAGGTAGTATATACTACTTTGAACCTCTAAGGGTAGTCCTGAGGGCTTCTTCGGCTTCTGGAGGTGTTACCGCTATTACCTGGTCTTCTGCCTGGATGATAGTATCGGCCGTGGGCACCTGAAGCTTACGGTCCTTGCTGATAATGAGTGACAGCATGATGTCCGGCGGGAGCGAAAGTGCTTTTACGGTCTTACCCACCGTAGCCGACTCCACCGGAATTCTTATCTCTACAAGCTCAAGTCCCCGTTCCTTTATATTCAGCAGGTGGGTTAGCGGGTGTGTCGGCACCTCTTGCTCTATGTGTTCCAGAATAATATTGGTGCTGATTATCGTATCGTCTATGCCCAGTCTCTTAAAAATGGCTTCGTTTTGCGGGTTACTGATACGGGATATAGTGCGTGGCACGTTAAACTTATGCTTTGCCAGCTGACAGGCAACCAGGTTGTCCTCGTCGTCACCGGTGACAGCAATGAACATGTCAGCCCGTCCGGTGCCTATCTCGGATAGGGTGAATGCCTCGCAGCCATCGCCGCGTATGCAAATGCTGCCCAGTTCGTTGGTGATAAAATCTTTAACCGCGGCGTTCTTTTCCACGACCACTATCTCGTGACCTTCATCCAGCAGGGCTTTGGACAGATAGTAGCCTATTTTCCCGCCGCCTATAATTACTATGTACATAAACTGCGCCTCAATCCTCCAGTTCTTTTTTCAGCATTTCGGCGAATATTGTTGTCGGGCTGAAGGCATCTATCCCCAGGGTGTTGTACAGGTCACAGCGCAGCGGGTCATATATACGGCAGAGTACCTTAGGAATGTTGAAGACATGTTTGGCTATTTGAGCCGCCATAACGTTGCGGTTGTCACCCTGCGTTACCGCTATGAAGGCATCGGCATCTTCTATAATTGCTTTCCGGAGCACATCTTCATCGGTACCGTTGCCCAGCAGTGCCGTACCGCCGAAGTCAGGTGGCAGACGGTGAAAACTGTATTCGTCAACATCAAGTATGGTAATCTGGTGCCCGTCTCTGTACAGCAGCGCCGCAAGCTGAGCACCTACTCGTCCGCAACCCATGATAAATATTTTCATAACTTCAAACTAGATTTGCATAATAGGTTGATGCAGCAAAATGACGTTACAGGGCGCATTTCTGAGAACATAAGGGACCACGTCACCCATAGTAAATTGCCCGAAACGTGTCTTGTAATTAACACCTATCAGGATAAGGTCTATTCCCAGTTCCGCCGCTTCGTCAACGATAGCCGGGCCCACCTCTCTTGCCTGCAGCAGGTCCGTATCTACTTCGCAATCATTTTCCTCGGCAACGGTCTCTATGTGGTTCAGCAACTCCTCGGCCTTTTTTATCTCCGGTTCAATTTCAGCGTCTATAGGCAGGGTACGCTTAACCGTGATGATATATATAGCACGTATCTTACCCTTGTTTTTCTTGGATAATTTGCAGGCTAGCTTTATTGCCTCATCGTCTGCTTTGGTGCCGATTACGGGTACCAAAATAGTACGAAATTCCATAATTCATAATATCCGTATAATTTGATTAGGGGTTATTATAGTTATCCTGTTAAAAATATACAATACTCTTTTTGGAGTCTTTTATCAACTTATTGGACAAAAGTTACAAGCAGCTTAATATCTTATAATATTACCGTCTGATTATCAAATTTTTACCGTTTTCGTTTATAGACAAAGCTAAAGTCCGAATCCGGGTAATTGGGGGCGACGGGATAAATCAGGCCTTTTTGCGGAAAATGAAATAGATTATAAGTCCTACTGCCATCCAGATTAGACCTATCCAGCGGCTGAAAGGCTGGGAAATCAATATAATAACCCAGATTATAGTGGTCGCAATCAGGCCGATAATGGCGCTTAGCGGCAATTCGTACGATTTAACCTTAATATTAAGGCCGAGTTTAAACGGGCGCGGCAGGTCCGGTTTCTTGATTCTGAGGGTGATGATGGAGGCATGTGCCATAATGAATGCCAGCAGCGAGCCGAAAGCATACAGCGTGCCTATATTTTTAAAGACATTGTCCGTGAAGAACCCCGGAATCAGGATAAATATAGCCACCACGCTGAACAGGATCAGTGAAATGTACGGTGTCTTGAAGCGAGGGTGCACCTTGCTGAACATAGCCGGTGCCAGGTTATGGCTGCCTAGGGAGAAGGCAAGCCGGGAAATGCCCATAAGACCGGCATTGGTGGCTATGAACAGGATAGTCCCGGCCAGTATGGCTATCAGTGGGCTCAGAACGTTGCGTACTATCGCCAGAGGCAAACTAGCGGCTATACCGGCGACCGGATCCCTTGCCCAGTCGGTGGCGAGCTCCTGCGGTGTCATTGCCGAAAGAGATACCAGGGAAATACCGGCGAATATAACGAGGACGGCAACAATCATCAGGATAAGGGCGCGGGGAATACTTTTTTCCGGATGCTTTGTTTCTTCGGCCATCTGGGACATGGTCTCTATGCCGGTGTAAGCTATGGAAGCCATGGCAATACCCAGTACCAGATTGTCCACTGATGGCCAGTTCTCAATTATGCGGTGAAACAGGGTCACCGGGCTAAAAAGCATCACGAAACCGATGATTACCAGTGATACCTGTGTGGCAATGTCTATGACGGCGGCAGCTACGTTCAGGATTGAAGTCTCTTTTACCCCGACGATATTTATCCCCATCAGGAAGAGTATTATACCCATAGATGTTGCCGTGCCGATAACGGGTAAATCCTTGAAAAACGGCCAGAAGTAACCCAGATAAGGCGGAATGGTAAAAGCGGATATGGATATGGTAACAATATAACTCAGCATTAATGCCCAGCCCGCTATGAAGCCGCCGATGTCGCCAAAGCTGTGGCGGGCGAAGCTGGCCGAACCGCCGGCTTCCGGCAGCATGGCTGTACCTTCGGCATAGGTCAGTGCGGTAAATATGAACAGGATACCGGCTGCACCGAGGGCTATGGGAGTAGCGCCCATGGCTACCAGGGCCACGATACCCAGGGCATAGTAAATTGAAGAGCCAACGTTGCCATAGCCAGCACTGAACAGAGCCGGGATACCTAATACACGTCGCAGGCGGTATTGCCTTAGACGCCGGGGGCGGACTCTTATATCACCAAGTTTAGGATGATAGTTATTCTGCATTACTGTAAGGAATTTTACTAATCTGGACGGCAGCTGTCAATTTTAGCTGGGTTGACAATTGCATATGTCTAAATTAAACTGATATTTGAGAGAGATGGGGCGTGGACTTAGCCGGTAGTCATCCTGGTCTGTGTCACCAGCGGATTTTATAAGACTTGTGATTAAAGCTTCGGGTAGATTGAACCATATAATCGTATATTCATCTCCAGTGCGATGGAATAATCGCTTGGGGAGCCTCTGTTTCCCCGTAATTTTATCTACGAACCATCTACGATCTGTTCAAAATATTTGGTTGAGGAGGGCTGGCGGTGTTTAAAATTCCCTTTTTGCCCCGGGAGGAGCGCTTTTTTGGCTATTTTGAAGAGGGCACACAGAATATGGTTAAAGCTGCCGTGGCGCTTAAAGAGCTGGTTAATAACTGGGATAATATCGAGGACAGGGTAAACGACATTCAACAACTGGAACACGATGGGGATACTATTACGC
Organism: uncultured Dehalococcoidales bacterium; assembly: GCA_964473905.1. Classification (GTDB taxonomy): domain Bacteria; phylum Chloroflexota; class Dehalococcoidia; order Dehalococcoidales; family CAYYQY01; genus CAYYQY01. The sequence continues at coordinate 17,741 of CAYYQY010000017.1, forward strand.
ACAAGATAATGGCCCAGCTCCACCGCACCTTTGTCACTCCGTTTGACAGGGAAGATATCGCTGTGCTGGCTCACACCCTGGATGATGTGACTGACTTCATTCAGGCGGCAGCGGACGCTATGCTCATATATAAAGTGGAACGGCCCGGTGACAGGGCGAGGGAACTTGCCGATATCATAGTCCAGGCTGCAGTAGAAGTAGAGAGGGCGCTGCCCAAGCTGAGGCAGCGCACCAAGCTGAAGCTGGTACTGGAGCAGTGTGTGGAGATTAACCGTTTGGAAAACATGGCCGACCGGGTATTCCGCTCCGCCATGGCGGAGCTGTTCAGCGACTCTCCGGACATGGCCAGTGTTATCAAATGGCGTGAGATTTACGAGCAAATGGAAAGTGCTACCGACAGGTGTGAGGATGTAGCTGACGTAATAGAGGGGGTAGCTCTCAAACATGGCTGATGCTTCCCTCGGCCTTCTCATATTGATTATTGTCCTGGCAATGGTTTTTGCTTTTTCTAACGGTTTTAATGATGCAGCTAATGCTATCGCTACTGTAATTGGTACCCGTGTTCTATCTCCCAGAAAGGCTGTCTTAATGGCTGCCGTCCTCAATATGGCGGGTGCGGCGACTGGCCTTGAGGTAGCCCGGACCATAGGTAAAGGTATTCTATCACCGGAAATAATTACGTATCAGACGGTAATCGCCGGTTTGGCCGCGGTTATTATCTGGACAACCATAGCCACCTACTACGGTCTGCCGGTAAGTATCACCCACGGCTTTGTGGCTGCAATGGCAACGGCGGGTATAGCCGTAGCCGGCACCGGAGCCGTGGTGTGGAATGTTTTACAGAGAGTCCTGGCAGCGGTAGTCACCGCTCCCGTTCTCGGGTTTATTGCCGGGTTTATTGTCATGGTTGTCCTCTACTGGGTTTTCCGGCGCACCGCGCTTGCCAGAATACGGCGTACTTTCGGTAACCTGCAGATTCTTTCCTCCGCGTTTATGGCTTATAGCCACGGGAAGAATGATGGGCAGATGCCTATAGGTATTATGACGATGGCGCTGGTTATATATACCGGGCAGACCAGCATGTGGGACAGCATACCGTGGTGGGTAATAGCCGTATCGGCTTTGTCTATCAGCTTGGGGATGGCTCTGGGTGGCTGGCGGGTCATCAGGACACTGGGCTTGAGGATTACTACACTGCGCCCTGTTCAGGGCTTTGCTGCCGAAGCCTCGGCTGCCACGGTAATTGAAGTAGCTTCACATTTTGGCATACCGGTAAGCACCACGCACTGTATAAGCACGGCCATTATGGGGGTGGGTTCAACGCGGCGTTTTTCTGCGGTCCGCTGGGGAGTAGCAGGCAATATCATTGCCGCATGGATAATAACCTTCCCGGTATGTGGGGGGTTGGGTTACCTGTTTTCCTGGCTGCTGGGGTTTGTATTTTAGCTTTCTATAGAAAAATCCGCTGGTAATCCACGCGGCATTTTTCGGCGGTAATAATCGCCCTGATATCAGATACTGCCGTATCAATCTTACCATGGTTGTTCATGACTATGAAGTCAAACAAGGGTAATTGATTTATTTCCTCGCGGGCCGTTTTTATGCGCAGAGCCAGGTCGAAATACGATTCAGTACGGCGTTCTTTCAGCCTGTTTATGAGCTCTTCAATGGTGGGGGTAGTCAGGAAGATGAAAAGGGCGCGGGGCGCGATTTTCTTAATCGCGACCGCGCCCTGAATATCAACCTTAACGATTGTATCCTGTCCCTCGTTAAGTGCGTCTCTCACCGGTTCTCTGGGTACACCGTACCAGTTGCCGTAGACATTTGCCCATTCCAGTAGCTCACCGGTGGCAATCATCTGCTGGAAGTTATCTCTGGTGATGAAATGATAGTCTATCTTGTCTATCTCATTAGCCCGCTGAGGTCTGGTGGTTACGGTGGTGATGAACTTCAGCGGGCATTCAAGCTCTTCCATCCTGCTGAGAATGGCATCTTTCCCGACTCCGGAAGGGCCGGAAAGAATGATGAGTAAAGGTCTTATTAACAGCCTATCCGCTGCTTGATTTCCATAATTCAAATTTTTCATCGCCTGGCTCTTGTTTTAGCCCTGCATCTCCTCTACCCGTATAACTTTCTCCCCTGCTGGCCCGCAGCCTGCCGGCGATGGTCTCCGGTGCCAGGGCCGATAGAATGATATGCCCGCTATCGGTAAAAATCACGGCCTTTGTCCTCCGGCCGTTGGTCATATCGATTAAGAGCCCTTTGCTCCTGCCTTCCTGTATTACTCGTTTAGTAGGTGCTGAATTGGGTAAAGCGATGGCTATGACTCTGTTCATAGCTACTATATTGCTAAATCCGATGTGAATTAGTTCTATGGTCATCTATTATTCACCTCAGAGGAATGAATTTGGTTAGTAATTGTTGGTTGACTAATACCTCTCACCTCCTTTTGATGAATTGCCATTCTTTACTTCACTTTTATAGAGTGTCCCCAGAAACACACGGTTTATTTTAACACATCTGGCAAGTATATCATACTGTTGAAAGCATCCGACCGGAAGTTATAAAGGTTGAGTTATTCAACATTTCGTGATAATCTAATAAATCAATGGCCTACCCGCAAATATTGCTTATTCGGTATCAACGAAACATTACCAGTTCCCGGTATTTATGTGTCCACGAGCCGTGTTAATCTGTGATGAGTTGCGATTAATTATGGGAGGGATGCGTATCCGGGCAGGAAGAAGTTGATAAACAAGGTTGGAGGACGGCAAGTAATGTACAGGATAGTGTTCAGGCAGGACCTGGTGCCCAATATTCATTTGCTCAAAATTGACGCTCCGGATGTAGCCAGAAAAGCTCGGCCGGGGCAGTTCGTTGTTATCAGGATAGATGAGAAAGGCGAGCGTATACCGCTGACCATAGCCGACTGGGATGAGGCAGAAGGCACTGTTACCATCGTCTACATGGAGGTGGGGACGACCACCTGCCGCCTGGCGCTTTTACAGGCGGGTGATTATATTAAGGATTTTATCGGGCCGCTGGGGGTGCCCACTCATATTGAGAAGTTCGGCACCGTGGTCTGTGTGGCCGGCGGCTTTGCCATAGCCACGACCATGCCTATTGCCCGGGCCATGCGGCAGACAGGTAACCGGGTTATTTCTATAATGGGAGCACGCAGCAAGGAGCTTATATTCTGGGAGAACGAGCTACGCGGTGTCAGTGACGAGTTGGTAATTACCACCGATGATGGCAGCTACGGTCGCAAGGGACTGGTTACCGAGTCGCTTAAGGAACTCCTGGAAAGCGGCGGGGTTGACCGTGTTATCGCTATCGGACCCAGTATCATGATGAAATACTGTGCCTTGACTACGGAACCGTTCGGTGTCAAGACCATAGTCAGCCTGAACCCGATAATGGTTGATGGCACCGGCATGTGTGGTTGTTGCCGGGTGCAGGTGGGCGGTCTCACCAAGTTTGTCTGTGTGGATGGTCCTGATTTTGACGGCCACGAAGTAGACTGGGACCTGCTCTTTGCCCGGCAACGCAGCTACCTTGATGAGGAAAAAGAGTCTCTGGAGAAGTGGCGGGCCGGGGGTTCCTGTCACTGTCAGGCTTGATTCTGGAGGGAGAGATATGGCTAAGCTAAATTTAAACCGCGTACGCATGCCGAGGCAGGACCCTAAAGTGAGGGCCAGGAATTTCAACGAGGTAGCTCTGGGCTACAGCCTGGAACAGGCACAGGAGGAAGCAAGCCGCTGTATACAGTGCAAGAAACGTTCCTGTGTAGCAGGCTGCCCGGTAGGCGTAGACATCCCTGAATTTATCAGGGCAGTCCGTGATGGCGATATGGCGGAGGCAGTGCGGATACTCAAGAGCAAGAATAGTTTGCCTGGCATTTGCGGGCGGGTCTGTCCTCAGGAAACACAGTGCGAGGCTAACTGTGCGCTGGCCAGGAAAGATGCTCCTATTGCTATAGGGCGGCTGGAGCGGTTTGTTGCTGATTGGGAGCGGGCTAACCTGAATACGGAAAACCCGGTAGCGATACCAACAATGCCAGCCGGTAAACGTGTGGCCGTGGTTGGCTCCGGGCCGGCCGGATTAACGGCTGCAGCCGAGCTTGCCAGGTTGGGACACCAGGTTACCCTGTTTGAGGCACTGCATACCGCCGGCGGGGTGCTGACATATGGTATTCCCGAGTTCAGATTGCCCAAGGCGATTGTACAGGGCGAGGTAGATTATGTGACGTCGTTGGGGGTTGAGCTCAAGCTGAATGCAGTTGTAGGTAAGGTTATCACGGTGGATGAACTGCTTGCCGATGGCTATCAGGCGGTATTCCTGGGTACCGGCGCCGGGCTACCCACCTTTATGAATATTCCCGGCGAAAATCTTAACGGTATCTATTCGGCGAATGAGTTTTTAAGCCGTGTTAATTTAATGAAAGCCTACCTGTTCCCGGAGTATGATACTCCGGTTAAGGTCGGTAAACGGGTGGCAGTACTTGGTGGCGGTAACGTGGCGATGGACTCGGCGCGCTGTGCCCTGCGGTTAGGTGCCGAGAAGGTATATATTATCTACCGGCGCTCCGAAGTAGAGATGCCAGCTCGCCGCGAAGAGGTGGAGAATGCGAAAGAAGAGGGGATTGAGTTCAGGATACTTACCAATCCCAAACGGTTCATCGGTGACGGGCAGAACTCCGTGGTGGCTATGGAATGCTATGAGATGGAACTCGGTGAACCCGATGATAGCGGGCGTCGCCGCCCTGTGGTTAAAGAGGGCAGCGAGTTTACCGTTGACGTAGACGTAGTGGTTGTGGCAATAGGCACCACGCCCAATCCGCTAATATCGTCTACCACCGAGGGGCTCAGTACTGCCAGGTGGGGCACGCTGGTAATGGCTGACGAGAGCAGGGGACAGACGGTAAAGCCGGCCGTGTGGGCGGGTGGCGATGTGGTTACCGGTTCCGCTACCGTAATCAGTGCTATGGGTGCCGGTAAAGCGGCAGCCGCCGATATTGACGCCCATCTGAAGGATTAGCCTGTCACTGTGTTTTCAGGTCTTTCCCCTGATATTTTAATCATGTGGTATTGTTTAATTTACTTGTTTTATGTTTAAATGAGATAATTAATTTCTATAGTGAAATATGCTTTTAGGAATCGCAGCTATTGTCATCGGCTATCTGCTGGGCTCAACGCCTACGGCCTATATTGTCACCAGAATTATTAAAGGCATAGATATCCGGGACGTAGATAACGGCAATATGGGTGGCGGTGCTGTAATACGCCAGGTTGGGAAGAGGGCGGGAGCTTTTGTCATCATAGTTGATGTGGCGAAGGGGGCAGGAGCTGTCCTCATCGCCCAGTATTTGGGACTGTCGCAGCCGTGGGTGCTGGGCGCCGGTTTCTGTTCTCTCCTGGGACACAATTTTCCGCTGTATGTTCGTTTCAGAGGTGGCAATGGTGTAGCCACCATCATGGGTATTTTTTTCGTGCTCACGCCAGTGGCCATGGGCTTCTGGCTGCTGATAATCGGGCTGGTATTACTCTTTTACCGGCATCTTTTCTCGTCAGTTGCTATTACCGCTCTATTTTTACCGCTGCTAATCTGGTTTGTAGATCATAATTTAACACTTATTTTTTACGCGCTGGCCATAATTATATTCGTCGTTTATCGCAGCCGGCGCCGTTTGGTAGAAGTGAAGGTAAGAACAAATATGGTTGCCAATGACATTAAAGCGGTAACCGAAAAGGATAAAGAAAATTAATACGTTTTCAGACACTATCAGGGTCAGCATATATTCCTGAAAAAGAAAAAGGGAGCAGTATGTAGTTATTATGGCACATAATATAATTCTAACGACAAGAGGGAAACTCAGGAGAGAACTGAACCTAGTGACTCTGACAGCCGTAATGATAGGCCTTAATATAGGCGGTTCTCTTTTCGTACTGACAGCGATTGGCGCGGGTCTTACCGGCCCATCGCTCTTCGTGGCCCAATTAATATCGGCGTTACCTATATTACTGGCACTAATCCCTTACCTGGTACTGACCTCGGCTATCCCCACGACCTGTGCCAATTACCAGTACGCCAAACTGTTCTCCCGGCCGCTGGCAGTTGCCGGCTGGATGGGGCTGTTCGTGGCGATTCCTATCGGCGCTCTGCCGCTATTTGCCATCGCTGCGGCCAAGCTGCTGGCACTGATAATACCGGGACTGCCCATAATCGTAACGGCCATAGTGATAATGGCCGTATTTTTCCTGCTTAATATTTTCGGAGTCAAGGCTGCTGCCTATGTACAGTTCGGTGCGGTGTTGTTACTGCTGGCGGCGCTGGTTGTCTTTATTGTGCCGGGTATTCCGGCGGTACAGATACAGAACTTCACGCCCATGTTCACCGGCGGTGCCATGGGGCTTATTGCGGCATCTGCCATTTTATATACGCTGCTGGCTGGAGGTCTGTTCGGTATTGAGCTTGGCGACGAGGTGAAAAAGGCCAGATCAACCATTCCCAAGGCGCTAATTATTAGTATTATTGTCGTGGCTGTTATATACCTGCTAACCGAGATAGTAGCGGTAGGTGCGGTGAGCTGGCAGGCATTTGCCGAGGGCGGTACCCTGGGCACTCCGGCCGCGTCATTTTTATCCACACCTCTATTAAATTTCTTTATTGTCGGCGGTGGTATTCTGGCGGCTATCACTACCATAAACCTCACGCTGACGGCTGCCGGCAGGTACGTGCTTGCTTCCGCCGAGGACGGCATTTTCCCCCAGTTTTTCAGCAGTGTTAACCGTAGATTCGGGACTCCGCACTGGGGTTTGACTCTGGCTTTTGGTCTGTCTGTTGTTACGATACTCATTAATCCGCCGCTGCAGACACTGGCGGCCATGTTAAATTTCGGTCTGCTGTTCATGGTAAGCCTGGTACTGCTTACAGCCTTCAGGCTACCCAAAACTCATCCCGAGATTTATGCACAGTCAAAATTTAAATTCGGGCCTAAAACCCTGGCCATTACATCTCTATCGGGCATAATTATCAACGTATTCTTTATCATTGTACTGGCAGTAGCCTTACCGTTGGCTTTTGCCATATTTGTCGGTGCCGGGTTAGCAGGCGTTGCCCTCTACTTCGCCAGAAGGAGGGAGATGAGCTATAACCGGGTGGTCTTTAACCTGGAGCAAATTGAAGAATCGTAACCTTATCCTGACTAACAGGTAGATAAACGCAAAAAAGAGGGGCTAGTCCCCTCTTTTAATATCCGGTAAATATATTTTACCTGTTCAAGCTGTCTTTTAACTCCTGAAGATGTTGCCACAGATACAGTGCTTCGCTGTCGTTACCGGCCGTGCTCAAAATACGGAAGATATTTTCAAATTGCCATTTGCTTTTAATTTCCCCGCTGGCAACAACCTGCCTCGCCTTTTTTACTGCCCAGTACACCTGAATGGGTTTAATGACGAAATAGCTGAAAGCTATTACAGCCCCTACCGATAGCAATAGAAAAATAAAAAATAGTAGATACGTTTCTGTTAACATGATATATTCTACCTCCCTGGTTTTAAGCGCCGGTAATAATTTCAGCCAGTATGCAGTTTTACGCGGGAGTTGCCGGGGGCAGCTTCAGCCTCCTTCTCCTTTATATCCCACGCTATTACCGGGGATCTTGAGTTTAGAGTGTTCGTCCCGGTAAATTTCCGCTCCGTGCCGCCACATTGCAGGCAGCTCAGGTATTTACCGTCTTCGTCGTGCTCTAGAGTTAGATTCCCGCCGCACCTTCTGCATCTTCTACCGCGTACAAACATGATATCCTCCTTCACCGCTACGTATGACTGGCGTCACCGGTAAGCTATCACTGCTAGAGAGATAATATAGCTTCGGTTGCGGTTTACGAAGTGTAATAACCCTCGATTTTCATAGGGTTGAGCCTTCATTTTAATTGGTGGTTAACACCGATGCACCGCGTATATAAATATACTAATAGTATGCTCGCTATAACGTTATTATATTGCCTGAAAAGCATAGCGGGGACGGCAGCGGGAGACGGACGCACGGAGGGGGAGTTAAATGTCTATAAACCTGATTCAGAAGCCGGTATTTAGCCGTTCCTTATCGTAAGTAGCTCAAAACCGCTCTTTTCGTCAAGGAGGCGTGCTACATCTACATTCAGTATTTCGTACAGAATAACCTCACCCACGAGCCAGGTAGATACGCCCGGTCGCAGGCAGCCGGTCATTGTTTTTCCTGACCTGCCGAGCGCGGCGTGTATGTGTAGAACAGGTTTGCCGTCTTTATCGGGGGCGATGGTGCCTACGGCGGCTACCTCGTGGGCGCCATCTACGGGCAGGAGCATGGGTTCGGGTGGGCTTTCATCCGAGCGTCTCGGCCCGACAACAATCTCGCCGTCGCCAATGCCGCCAACCAGTATAACCTGACCCACTGATATGCCTTTTTCCCTGGCGAACTCTTCAATACAACCGGGCAGAATGTCACCATCCTCAAGCCGTATAACGAAAACGCGGCCTAGCTGTCCTTCACTTGCCTTCATAAAAAACCTCCTGGCCAATAAGAGCGATACAAGATACAGGGTACATCTATAGTTATTATGCGGGGCGGACTATTCCGGGTCAAATTCCGGTTGCCGGTACTGCCGGTAGAAATTCTATACAGCCGAGCCAGCCCTGTAAAGCGTTTTAGCGGCAGACGCTGCAATTTACAAAGAGGCTAACCTGATAACCTGGCTCGTCTTCAGCAGGTGACTTATCGCTGGTGGGGGTATCACGGCAAGCGGGGGGTAACAGTTGACGGGCTTTTCTACCTGAATTTCTTTATCGCCTCCACCAGGACACCATGGATGTGATGCTGCTCCGGTAAATACCTTATGCTCTGTTCCATCTCGTTATACAGACAGAGACTGCCACTATCATCCATATCAAACATTTTGGTGCTGACATACCCCTCTATCATGACAATTACCAGGTCACCGGGTTGAGGTCTGAGGTTGGTATCTATTATAACGGTGTCATTTTCAAATATGTAGGGCTCAAAGCATAGACTGCTCAGCCGGTAGGCTCTTAAATAATTGGCGTCGTCACTGCTCATAGTGGTGGCAATATAGTCTATTACTTCTCCTCTGTCGGCACTGAAAATATCGGCATAAACCGGAATGAAAGACTTGAGCGAAACCTGGAGATAGGGTGGGTCGCCTTCTGGTTCTCCCTGGTAAGGAACGTAGCTTTCGTCGTATTTACACTCGTTACGTTCTGAGACTCGCATCGGGTTGGGGAGCCGCCCGCGAATAGGTTCCCACAGCGAGCCGGCCATGCGGCTGACCTGCTTTCTGATTTCTTTCATTTCAAAGGGGCCGGGCTGTTCACCCCGCTCCTGCTGTTTAGTGGATTCACGGTATTTATTTCTGGCTGTTTTCAGAATTTCTTTGGGATATTTCTTCAGGAAATTGGGCATAACGCCGACTTCATAGGCATACTGTAAGATTGAATCCAGCGCATTAGCCTGCTCGCTGTTTATTTCCACAGGGACCGATACGGTCTCTCCCCTGGCTACTTCCAGGGATACCACGGCGCCGTCTCTACCGTCGTTGCGCATTTCTTCGGCATAGCTGTCAATAGTTTTATATAGCGAGACATTAATGACATTGTAGGATAGTGCTCCGTCGGCGTCGCAGAACAGGACTCTCATTTTATTATCTGCCAGTGGTTTGTCCTCAAACGTAACAGGTGCCAAGTATATCTTATTCAAGTAGCCAGGCTGACCGAGTATTCTCATTTACCTTCCCTCTTGAGCCTTGGAACCTCAGTTCCCGCTTAGATAAACCCACGGCAATTGTATGTAACTCTACATAGCTCAGCTACAATTGTCAAGACCTGTCACCCCGTTGTATATAATGTGGGGAATTAAGCAAAGAATGATAGGTTTATTTTACCCGGCAGTTTTAGTAGAATAGAGTCTGGCATGGACGAAGTTACTACACCGATACGCCAGCAGTATCTCAAAATTAAGCGCCAGTATCCTGACGCCATTGTCTTTTTCCGCCTGGGAGATTTCTACGAGACCTTTGACGAGGATGCCAAACTTGCCTCCAGGGAACTGGACATTGTTCTCACCTCGCGGGAAATGGGCAAGGGACACCGGATACCCCTGGCCGGAATACCCTATCACGCGCTGGATAATTATCTGGCCAGGTTAATAAGCCGTGGTCACAAGGTGGCCATTTGTGAACAGATAACCAAACCCGGCGAGACCAGGGGTCTGGTTGAGCGTGAGGTGGTGCGTCTGGTAACCCCGGGTACGGTAATTGAGCCCGGTCTTCTTGATAGCAAGCAGAATAACTATTTGACCAGTATAGTGCCGGGCGAAACTCATGCGGGTATAGCCTATGTTGATATAACTACCAGCGAGTTCGCCACCACTCAGGCGCCGTGGGAGCGGGTCTATGCGGAGTTGGCCAGGCTGGGTTCGTCCGAGATTATTGCGCCGGAAAGCACCGATTTATCCGGTTTTAATATTACGGCTCCACTGACCCGTCTTGATGACTACTGGTTTGAGATGGAGATAGCCCAAGGCTTGCTGTTTGAGCATTTTGACGTGGCTACTCTGGACGGATATGGCTGTGCCGGGTTGCCGCTCGCGGTAAGGGCGGCCGGTGCCATAATACATTACCTCAAGGAAACGCAGAAAGGGGCCATGGGGCAGCTCAAGCGTCTTTCTACTTACTCCACAGAATCATTTATGGCGCTTGATGAGCAGACGAAGTACAACCTGGAGATTTTCCGGAGCAGCCGGGGTACCGCCAGTGGCGCACTTATATCAGTTATGGACTTAACGAAGACTCCCATGGGCGGCAGATTATTAAAACGCTGGCTGGGGCAGCCGCTGCTTGACCGGGAAGAGTTGAGCCGGAGGCAAAATGCCGTCAGGTGGTTCTATGATAATAACATGGTGCGTAAGCAGGTAATAGCGTTACTCGGTGATGTTGCCGACCTGGAGCGTTTGATTAACCGTGTCCGGAGCGATTTAGTGACACCCGGTGAGCTGGTAACCTTGCGGCGCGGGTTGGAAGCCATACCCCGGTTGAAGGGGTTAATTGGCAATGATGACCGTATCGGCTGGCTAAACGGGGAACTGAAGCCCCGGCAGGATGTCGTGGATCTGGTTACCGAGGCGATAGACGAGACGCCGGGCAGCCTGGACGAGGGTAACGTGATTAAGGCCGGCTTTTCCGAGGAGTTGGATAAGCTTCGCCTGACGTCCAAAAGCAGCCGGCAGTATCTGGCTAATCTGGAAACACGGGAGCGGGAGCGGACCGGTATTAAATCGCTGAAAGTCGGCTACAACCGGGTATTCGGCTACTATATTGAAGTATCCAGGGCCAACCTGGAACAGGTGCCTGACGATTACATCAGGAAGCAGACACTGGTTAACGGCGAGCGTTTCTTTACGCCGGAGCTAAAAGAGTATGAGACGATCATTCTGGATGTGGACGAAAGACTGGGTGAGCTTGAGTCCGGTATCTTTCACCGGATATGCCGGCAGGTGGCTACCGTTAGTGAGTCTGTCTTATCTGTAGCCCATACCCTCGCTACCGTAGACGTGTTGTCCAGCATGGCCGAGGCAGCCGTGCGCTACAACTATATTTGTCCCAGATTGACCGAAGATGACCAGATAAACATCAGCGAAGGCCGGCATCCGGTGGTGGAGAGAAGCCTGACCGAGGCGAGCTTTGTTCCCAACGATACTTTCCTGTCCAATACAGACGCCCAGCTTATGGTACTGACTGGCCCCAATATGTCGGGCAAGTCAACCTACCTGCGCCAGGTAGCCTTAATCGTGCTGATGGCGCAGATTGGCAGCTTTGTGCCGGCGAGCGCGGCGATTATTGGCCTGGTTGACCGTATTTTTACCCGGATAGGTGCGCGGGACGACCTCACGGCAGGCCAGTCCACTTTTATGGTGGAAATGGTAGAGACAGCCAATATACTCAATAACGCCACGCCGCGTTCACTCATTATCCTGGATGAAATCGGGCGCGGTACCAGCACCTATGACGGATTGTCCATAGCCCGCGCCGTTGCCGAGTATATTCATAATCACCCCGGCCTCGGTGCCAAGACTGTCTTTGCCACGCACTATCACGAGATGGTTGAGCTGGCCGGCTTCCTGCCCCGGGTGAAAAACTTTAACGTAGCCGTTATTGAGGAGGCGGGTAAGGTGGTTTTCCTGCATAAAATTGTGCCCGGCGGTGTTGATAAGAGCTACGGTATTCATGTGGCGCATCTGGCCGGACTGCCCAAGTCTGTGGTTAACCGGGCGCAGCAGGTGCTGAAAGAGCTGGAGGCAAATACTCGCCAGTCTCCGGCTGCCTCCCCGCGGCAGGGCCGCCGGGCTAAAGAGGTAAAAACGGGGCAGATACCGCTCTTCGGACAAAAATCTCCGGTGCTCAAGGAGCTGGAGGGGCTGGATATCGAATCTCTGACGCCGATGGAGGCTATTACCCGGCTCTATGAATTGCAAAAGAAGGCTAAAGAAGAGTGATGCTACTGTCTAGCTGCTAGCCGCCACTTTATTACGCAGTGTGCCTATTGGCTCTATCTTTATCTCAATGATATCCTCAGGGAACATCTGCCCCACCCCGCTGGGCGTCCCGGTAGCGATAATATCCCCGGGCAGGAGTGTCATTACGCGGGAAATAAAATCTATCAACTCCGGCACGGAGTAGATAAGGTCGCTCGTGCTCGCCTGTTGTTTAAGTTTACCGTTCAGGTATGTTTCCACGGTGGTGTTTTTCGGGTCAAGCTCCGTTTCAATGCAGGGCCCCACGGCGGCAAAGGTGTTAAAGCTCTTGGCCCGGGTCCACTGCGTATCGTGCTGCTGCAGGTCGCGGGCGGTGACATCATTAAAGCAGGTATAGCCTAGAACGTAGTCCAGCGCCTTTTTTTCCGGCACGCACCATATCGGTTTCTTGACGACTACTCCCAACTCGCCTTCGTACTCAACCCGGTTTGATACGGGCGGATAGACGATGTTTTCCTCCGGGCCTATAACTGCCGTCGATGGCTTGAGAAATATCAAGGGAGCATCCGGCACGGGCAGGTTGAATTCTCTGGCGTGGCTGTGGTAGTTGAGCCCCACGGCTACTATCTTGGAGGGAACGCATGGGGCAAGCAGTTTAACTTCGTTTAGCTTGTAGAAGCGGTCAGCGAGTTTAAGGTTGCGGTAGGGCTTATCCTCAATACCTTGGATAGTTTCCCCTTTTAATACACCGTAGCTGATCCTTTTATCAATGGAAAAACGTACGATTTTCATGAGCCGGCTATAAGTCTAGCGGTACTGGACATATATTGCAAGCTGTAAATTCAGCTGTGGCTGGCGGTGGGATATTCAGGCTGCGGATAGACGGTACGGGCGAAGCTCTGCTGGTCACTAATTTGTCCTCGGATGATGGACATGTTAAAATGGATACAGTGTAAAATTGTAAATTACCCACCCTGCCCAAAACCGGGCCAGGGTGTTTTTTTGTGCGGAAATAGTATTTTAGAAAGTAGTAATGATGAGTAGTATACACAGTGAAAAGGTAAAAGTCGGTAAGCTGAATATACATTTTCTTACAGGTGGACAGGGTGAGCCGCTTATCCTGATACACGGAGGCAGCGATGGTGCCCGAGTATGGATGGAAAACGCGGTAGAGCTCGCCAAAAACTATACCATATATTTTCCCGACCTGCCGGGATTCGGGCAGAGCGAGTCGATAGCCGGTGACTGCTACATACCGGAGCTCGTAGAATTCATAGATGAATTCGCGCATAAACTCGGGCTGGAAAGCTTCTACCTGATGGGGCATTCACTGGGCGGCGGTGTTGCCTTAAGCTATGTACTCAAGTTCCCTCACAGAATAAAAAAGCTGGTGCTTATAAATAGTATGTGCCTGGGTAAGGAGATTGCGTTCTGGGTCAGGTTTTTATCGGTCCCGGCTATATGCCGGAGTCTCGGTTCAGCCATACTGGCTTTGTTCAGAGGGCTTCGCTGGCTGGCTCGCAGGCTATACAGCAGTGCCGAAGTGACCAGCCCTTTTTCTCAAACCAGTATAAACTTTGGCAGCAAGATGACAACTTTACAGGAGCAGTCTACAGTGCTGGTTAACCGTCTTTCCGAAATCATGGTACCGACATTGCTTGTCTGGGGAGGGAAAGACCCTATTGTACCGGTTAAACAGGCTTATGCTGCGGCACAGTTGATTGGCACCTGCCAGTTGGAAGTCTTTCAAGACTGCGGACACAGCGTCCATAGAGAGAAAATCCCCGAGTTTTCAAAGCTCCTGAGAGGATTTCTCGGCTAGAGACTCTTATTAGTAACAGGATTAAACTCAATACCTGTATCTACAGGTGCGGTTTACAGAGAATCTCCCGTATTTTTAACTCGAAGAAGCGCCGGCTGTTCGTCGGCCGGAGCACTAGAGCTGTATCGGCACCGCGCCCCGTGCCGCCTATGGCGACTATATCCTCATCGGTGCGCACCAGCCCGGCATCCGCGGCCATCAGGGTAATTTCGCAGCATACCTTCGTCCCCTCACCGAAGAGGCGCAGCGTATCGGCAATAATTACTCCCGTCCCCGGCATATCGTATTTATTACGTGTGGCTATACTGATACCGCTGAAGGCATGAGCGGCGGTTATTATTTTGCCGCCGCGGCTCTCGATATTATGCCTGTTCGTCTCGTCAAATTGCTGCATGTTTGGTTCACGAAAACCGGTAACGTGGCTAACGGTAACAACCTCCGCACCGGCAATGATGTCCATAGCCTTCAGTGCTGTATCACCGGAATTGGATGCTACCACTACCTTTTTTGAACCTGTTGCTTCTGCTCGTTGTCTGACCAGGTTTAATACCGTTTCCGTATTTTCGCTGCCTGGTTTTTCAAAGTATACGGTCTTTAGTTCCACTTGTCCGACTCCTCTCTATTTATCCTGATGCAGCTACCGTTAAAGATTATATCACATTGATTGGCTACAGTCAGTGTGATATAGTTTATAGATAGTGGAGCCCAAGAATAATTATATTGCGCAAGGCGGTATTACTTCCCCCAGGGGCTTTATTGCTGGTGCTACCTGTGCTCGTATCAAGGAAAAGCTAGAAGACCGGTTGGATCTGGGGGTCCTGCTTTCTGAAGTGCCCGCCGTGGCGGCGGCTCTATTTACCGCCAACAGGATTAAGGCAGCACCTGTTCTCCTTTCGCAGCAGCGGTTGAAGTCAGGTAAGGCCCGGGCTTTCGTGGTAAACAGTGGCTGTGCCAATGCCTTTACGGGTGAGCAGGGGCTAGCCGATGCCGCAGAGATGGCAGAGCTTGTTGCCAAGAACTGCGGGGTTTTGCCGGAAGATATTCTGGTAGCCAGCACCGGGGTTGTCGGTGATTGCTTGCCGATGCCACGCATCAGAGGTGCTATAGGTAAAATAGTATTCTCCCGCGACGGTGGCCATGACCTGGCGCGTGCTATCATGACTACCGATACGGTACCGAAAGAGGCAGCCGTAACAGGGGGTGGTTTTACCATAGGCGGTATAGCCAAGGGTTCGGGGATGATTCATCCCGATCTCGGTACCATGCTTTGTTTTCTGACTACCGACGCTGCTCTGGATGCGGGATTGCTACGGGCAGCGCTGCAAAAAGCAGTTGATATGTCCTTTAACATGGTTTCTATAGACGGTGATACCAGCACCAATGATACGGTGCTGATAATGGCGAATGGGCTTGCCGGTGTGCCTGTTTCCCGCGATGTTTTCCAGCAGGCTCTCAACGAAGTATGTATTTACCTGTCCAGGTGTATCGCCCGTGATGGCGAGGGCGCGAGCAAGCTGATAGAGGTTACCGTTTCCGGTGCCGTAAGTCTGGGTGAAGCGAGACAGGCAGCCCGAACGGTAATAAGCTCGCCGCTCGTTAAGTCGGCGGTGCATGGCTGTGACCCCAACTGGGGGCGGATTGTGGCGGCGCTGGGGCGTAGTGGTGTGGAGGTAGTGGAATCCAAAATTGACCTCTACATCGGTGATACCTGTCTCATCCGGGGAGGTGTTGTCCTTCCTTTTAACCGGGAGGAACTGGTGTTGGTGCTGGATAAAAATGAGGTATCAGTGAGGCTGAATCTAAATCTGGGCACGGCTCAGGCTACAGGCTGGGGTTGCGACCTGTCCGAAGAGTATGTCACCATTAATAGCCAGTATACTACCTGAGGGAGAGAAATTGAGCAGCAAGCTGGATGGAGTTATTGTTGTAAAAATAGGCGGAGCTACATTCGGTAGCCATGATACAACACTGGAAGATATTGTCTACCTGCAAAAACAGGGCAGGCGGCTCGTTATAATGCACGGTGGTGCCAATAAAGTAACCGAGTGGCTGACAAGACAGGGTACTCCCACCCGTTTTGTTCACGGTGAACGCGTCACTGACGAAACGGCACTGGGTATGGTGGCTGCAGTACTCGGTGGTCTGG
>CAYYQY010000018.1:0-32928 GCA_964473905.1 uncultured Dehalococcoidales bacterium
AGAAAAATACTTTATCTCCCTTTAGTAACTGATTCCTGTATTGGTCGGGAACAGTCCATCTATCTACGTCCAGATTATTTACGGCTTCAATAAGATTATATCGACTTGGTGTAGCTTGAAAAATCCAGTAGTTCATTTTGTCCTCCCTAATGAGAACCTAGCTGAATTATATCATAAAATTAAGACAGAATCCTATCTTGAATGCTAGAATAGCTCCTGACCTGGATAACTGCAAGAATCAGGATAAAAAAGATGCCTACACCTATTTAGACTTGAAAATTACGGCTACTCCTGAAGGTGTAGACATCAAAGGTTATCTTAAGCCAGAAGTGATTAAAGAAGATTCGTGCCTACTCACCACTGCACGAACATGGGCATTATAACGTGCACGTAGTTATCTACGCCCACCGGGCGGATGACACCGGGGCTGGACGGATTGGTAGTCTCCAAGGCTACCTGTTCCTCACGCAGGACATTGAGCACGTCAATCAGGTATTTGCCGTTAAAGGCAATCCTGGCTTCTTCACCCTCTACCGTGGCATCAATCTCACCGAAATCATCGCCTATTTCCTCGGAGCGAGCGGAAACATTTACCTTGCCCTGCCCAAGCTCACCGCCAGGGCTGATAATCAGCCGCACGATACCGCTCCCGTCACGGGCAAATATGGACGCCGTCCGGGTAGCCCGCAAAAAACTGCTGACATCCACGACAGCCCGGTTATTGTAGCTCTCCGGAATAAGCTGGCTGTACTTCGGGAACGCGCCCTGCACCAGCTGTGATACGAGCTCCACGCTCTTCAGGCGGAAGAGCGCCTGGCTTTTATTGAGGTTTACCAGTATCTCTACCGGCTCCTCCTGGTCCACCATCAGACGGTTCAGCTCGGCGAGAGTCTTCGCCGGAATAATTACTTCGTTTTTTTCGCTCACGGGGCTGCTAACCGGCAGTTTGTAAACGGCCAGCCTGAACCCGTCTGCTGCCGCCAGTGTCATGTTATTCCCGTCCAGCTCCACGTTCACGCCGGTAAGCACCGGGCGTGACTCCTCCGTAGCCGCCGTAAAGACAACCTGTCCAATTCCCTGGCGGAAGGCGTCTACTTCTACCTTGGTATTTATGCCGTCATCCACCGTTGGTATCGGTGGGAAATCCTTGGCATCTACCCCGCTTATCCTGGCCTCAAACCGGGCACACTTCAAACCAAGCGTCTTGGTGCCCGGGGAAAGGTTGATGTCAACCCGCTCGCTGGGTAATGAGCTGATAAACTCGGTGAGAAGCCTGGCCGGAACGGTGATGGAGCCTTCCTCCTCAATCTTGGCTCCAATCCAGCAGCTTATTGCCATTTCCAGATTGGTGGCCACGAGTTTCAAACGCGATTCGTCCGTAGCCAGTAGAACGTTATTGGTTATAGGCAGCGTACTCCGCGTAGCCACTGCCCTGCTGACGATACTCAGACCCTTATTGAGATTTTCCTGGAGACAAGAGAGCCTCATAATACACCCCCCAAAAAATATGTTAAACCTGTTGTGGAGTAGTATACACCAACAACATTATCTACTCAAGAACTATCGTGCCGCTTTTACCCCCGCTTTTTTTCACCAGCCGTATATTTTCAATTCGCATGCTGCGGTCTATAGCTTTGCACATGTCATACACGGTTAAAGCCGCTACCGCGATAGCTGTCAGCGCCTCCATCTCTACGCCGGTCTTGCCGGTACTTTTTACCCGGCTCGTAATCTCTATGGTACCGGTCTCATCGGCGAGGCTTAATTCAACACTTATATCTCCAATCAGAACCGGATGACAAAGAGGTATCAATTCGGGTGTTTTCTTGGCCGCCATGATACCGGCCAGCTGCGCCACGGTCAGCACATCACCTTTGGGCAAGTCACCTTTCTTTAATTGCGCAAAGGTCGCCGCGCTCATGCTAACGGAACCTCTGGCTACAGCCTCACGCATCGTATCCTGCTTTGCGGTAATATCTACCATACGCGGCCTGCCGGTCTCATCCAGGTGAGTGAGCTCTGCCCCGGCAGGTAATTCCTGCTTATCCCCCACCGTCTCAGGCGTCGTTACCGGCATCGCTTCCTCCTGTCTTAACAGACCATTAGCCATATTATGAGCTTTCCGGTGAAAATCATTGTCAATGTTCCGCTCAATCCACTGCCAGTGCACCTTACGCTCACGAACGATATCATCCAGGCTCTGCCACAGGTCACGGTTAGCACGCCTCTGCCAGCCTTTAGCCATACATCCGAACAGATACTGGCTATCGGTGAATACCTTTATTTCAGAACCCGGCAGAGTGCGGGCAATACCTTCCAGCGCGGCGGTAATCTCCATACGATTGCTGGTAACATTTTTATCAACGGCACCTGAAAATGACCTCTGTCCGCCATTTTCAACTAATACCGCCCCCCAGCCACCGCGACCGGATACCGGGTGGTAAGCACCGTCGGTATACATCTCAATCATGGCTAACCACCCACCTGGGAGAAAGGCCTGTGATTTGGCATATTACCTTCCGCCAGTTTATGATGCAGCGGTTTCATGAGGACTGCTTTCCTGATTTGCTTCTCTATCTCCTCCGCAGACATATTTTCACGCAGTATATGTCTTATATCCACTTCATCCTCCAGTAACAAACACGGACGCAGTTTCCCGTCAGCGGTCAGCCGCAAACGGTTACAGGCAACACAGAAATGCTCGCTTACCGGCGTAATAAACCCTATGGTGCCACTGGCACCCGGAAAACGGTAATAAACAGCCGGGCCGTTACCCACGCCAGGCGAGGCTGTTTCAAGCTCCCCAAGCGTCTTAATGCGCTTTTTAACTTCGGCAGCGGGTATAAACTGCGACGAGACGTTATCCTCCCCCACTACCGGCATAAGCTCAATGAATCGTACATGCCAGCCTTCCTCTATAGTCTTCCTGGCAAAGTCCAGAACTTCGTCATCGTTAATACCGGCCATTACAACCATATTGATTTTCACCGGTTTTAGCCCCACCTGCCCCGCCACCTCAATACCGGTCAGCACATCATCAATATTAATATCGCTGCGGGTTATGGCCCGGAAACGTTCGGAGCGCAGTGTATCCAGGCTCACGTTGACCCGTCTAAGCCCGGCCGCTTTTAGCTCACCGGCATACCGGCTGAGCAAAACGCCGTTCGTGGTGAGCGATATATCCTTTACCGTTTCAATCTGAGCCAGCATCCTTATCAGCCCGGATAGGCCCAGTCTAACGAGCGGTTCACCGCCGGTAATCCGTATTTTATCTATGCCCAGCCCGACGGCAACCGTGGCTACACGGTAAATCTCCTCGTAGCTGAGAATATCCAGGTGAGGCATTTTGATAATACCGGCAGCCGGCATGCAGTAAATACAACGCATATTGCACCGGTCGGTTACCGAAATGCGTAGATAGTCTATCGGTCGTTGAAAATTATCGGATAACCCCGTCATATTTTAGGCCCTCTTTTATAAATTCCACCCGACTATAGTCTAACTAACCATTCCCTATTAACCTGTTTAACGCGTCTTTTACCTGCCTCGCTGCCACGCCACGGTGACTGATACGATTTTTTACTTCCATTGGCAACTCAGCCATAGTCTTATCCAGCTCCGGTAGATAAAAAACGGGGTCATAGCCAAAGCCCTTCTTCCCCCTGGGCTCTAAGGTTATCAACCCCGGACATTCACCATAACAGAACTCTACTTTGCCCTCAGGTGTGCTCAGCGCTATAACACATACGAAACGAGCCGTGCGCATAGTCCACGGTACACCATTCATTCGGGATAGAAGGTAACTAATCCGGTCTTCATCTGAAGCGTCCTCTCCGGCATAGCGCGCCGAGAACGGACCGGGCTCTCCGCCCAGTATATCTACCTCTAACCCCGAATCATCGGCAAGCGTAATCAGCTTGCTCTCCAGTGCCAGAGCCACCGCTTTCAGACTGGCGTTATCCTCCAGAGTATCCCCGGTCTCCATTACCTCGGTATGGATACCCAAATCCGCGGGCGTTAACAATTCACCGGCAAGATCATCCAGGAGATACCTGTATTCCCCCACTTTGCCCCGGTTATTTGTCGCTATGAGTAACTTGGGTAGCAACGTCACTCCAAAGCCAGTTAACTACCGGTGATAAGCCCATGAAAACACTGGCATCTAAATACAATTTAAGGGAATCAATATAAACCGCCACCTCTTATCAAACGGCGCTACCTACAACCTCAGTCCAGATCAGAGAACCTGTCTGCCAGCTTATTCATGACCTGGGGCATGGTGGTATACTCCATTTCCTCCAGTGGCAGGCGGTGCGGTTCAAAGGGGCCATGCCGTCGCATCATGTCCGCCATCTCATTTGCCTGGTGCCGGGCCAAGCTGAATGACTTATCATCAAACATGTCTCTTGGCCCTATTAGTTTTCCATCAGCGAGCTGGAAGCCCAGAGCAATTACCCGTGGCGGGCCATCAAAACGTGAAGGTGTGCTATCCTTTACTGATACCGGCATCAGCGGCCCCATGTGAGACCCCCTCATCCACCCCTCAACCAGTATTGGCGAGGCAAAAGGCTCCAGCACTTCTCCTACCGCCGGGAATTCTCCCTGTGCACGGACAATACACACCGGATCATCCTTACCCACATACCGTCCAGCAATAAGAGACAGGCGCTGCGTAGAAGATACCGCCGCTATGTTACCACTGTCCCGATGATAAAGTGCCTTCACCATAAAGCGTGACGGTGCCCCGATAAAGACAAGCAGGTCATATATCTCTTCAGGGGTGTTAAAGAATATCTTCTTGTTCTCTTTAACGTCATGCACCTCAAAGATAAAACCGTTGTGCATATTCTCCGCGATAACGAGTCCTATGGTATTAAACGGGTCGGCGAACATCTTGTATAGCGGCATGTTCCACGCCCCGGATGAGGTCTTATCCGCCATAAAAATAATAATTGACTCCGCGCCGCGCTCCTCAAACTCCATCTCGGCCACACCGGGACCCAGACCTCTTACATTACCGGAGAAGGCATCAGCCAGCAAGTCCTGCCCGGCACCGTGAAGCTTCAGTTTCTTGGCAACTTCGGTACATTTTACAAAAACATCCCAGGCCAGTTTATGTATCTCCGAACAGTCAATACCGCTATTATGCGTCATAATCAACTGCAGGTCATCCCCGCACTTGGTTACATGACAGTCAATTAGGTCTCCATTTTTCTTGGACTCGGCCAGGCAATCTTTAGCCTTCATTATGACATCGGGATGTGATTCTGAATGCCCAACGAAGCCACCGACATCCGCCTTAATCACGCTTAGTGTGACATGCATGGTACCCTCCTTAATTTCAGGCCAATAACACGTACTAACGCCACGACCTGCTAAAAGGCAGTTTAGCAATTAAAACTCAGCTATGTCAAGGAATAGCCGTGCCATGCTACTGTAAAAGTAATTAAGACGCGTGTTATAATGCAACTGTGTCACATAGAGGAGGCCCATAAATAGAAATAATTCCAGCCGTAGACCTCAGAGAGGGTAGGTGCGTCCGTTTGTACCAGGGTGATTATAACCAGGAAACGATATTTTCCGACGACCCGGTGGATATGGCTCTAAAATGGCAGTCTATGGGGGCATCAAGGATACACATCGTTGACCTGGATGGTGCCGCCAGTGGCAGCCTGGGCAATACCGATATCATCAGAGAGATAGCCAGCGCCGTACTGGTGCCCACTCAGCTCGGTGGCGGTCTTCGCCACTTGGCCACAATAGAGCAGATTTTAAAAATCGGCGTGGAGCGGGTGATACTGGGTACGGCAGCCATTGAAGACCGAGAGCTTGTCAGAGCGGTCTGCCGTCGCTATAGAGACTCTATTATCGTAGGTATTGACGCGAGAGAAGGATACGTCGCCACACATGGCTGGCGGGAGCAAACGCAAATTAAAACCCTGGACCTGGCCACGTCAATGGTAGAGCTTGGCGTTAAGCGTTTTATCTACACCGACATTACCCGTGACGGCACTCTTACCGAACCAAACTTCACCGCTATCATGGAGTTGGTAAATACCATGAACGTGCCGGTTATCGCCGCCGGTGGCATCTCTTCGTTAAGCCATCTTTTGTTGCTTAAAAAGATCGGCGTTGAGGGTGCCATAGTGGGCCGGGCACTTTACACCGGAGATATCCATTTGAAGCAGGCACTCACCGCCGTAGCTCAATAGATGCCATACATCTGAGCTTACCCCAACCCCTGCCGTGTAGATTGACCAACAAATAAAGCGTTAGAGAGGTAAAGATTGGCAGACGTAAAGTATAACGAGAAGGGACTGATACCGGCCATAGTTCAGGATGCTGATACAAACGAAGTATTAATGCTGGCTTATATGAATGAGGAATCGCTGCGCCTGACACAGGAGAGTGGCGATGCCTGGTTTTACAGCCGCAGCCGCCAGGAACTCTGGCACAAAGGGGAGACCTCGGGTAACTTTATCAGGGTAATCAATATACTTAAAGACTGTGACAGCGATACCCTGTTACTCATCTCAAAGCCGGTGGGTCCGGTGTGCCACACGGGCAACAGGTCATGCTTCTTTCAACAACTGGAGGGATAGGCTAACCTGGTGAATCAAGCGAAGCGGCGGCAGGTTCGGTTGTCTCCGCTATCCCGTCAAGCTCTATTACCCTTTTTAGTGCGGATATAGCGACTTCCAGCATGCTGTCATCAGGCTCCCTGGTGGTCAATGACTGTAACCAGAGTCCGGGAGCCAGTATCGCCCGGACCAGCCTGTTATTGGCGTGCCTGCCACCAAAATAGGTTATTTCGTAGGCGAGAGCCGCAATAAACGGTATGAGGGCAATACGAGATATCACCATGAGCCATACCGCCGGTCTACCCACCAGAGAGAAAACGATTATTGATATAATCAACACGGCTACTAGAAAAGAGGTACCGCACCTTATATGTGCGGTACTGAATTTTCTGACCTCTTTTACCTCCAGTGGCACATTACTCTCATAGGCATTAACCGTCTTGTGCTCGGCGCCATGGTAGGCAAAAACCCGCTTAAGGTCAGGCATTAATGTCATCAGCTTCAGGTAGGCCATAAAAAATATAACCCGGATACCCCCCTCTATGAGATTAAACACCACAGACGACGCAATGTATGAGTCAATCAGCCTGGTTAGAAACAACGGAGCGACAAAGAAAAGACCCACCCCAAAACCGAGCGCCACCAGTAACGTCAGCCAGAGCCATCCCCCGGATATTTTCTCTCCCTCCTCCTCCAGTGCTACATTGGCGGAATA
This sequence comes from uncultured Dehalococcoidales bacterium, assembly GCA_964473905.1. GTDB lineage: Bacteria > Chloroflexota > Dehalococcoidia > Dehalococcoidales > CAYYQY01 > CAYYQY01. The sequence goes on from CAYYQY010000018.1 coordinate 7,297, forward strand.
TACCAGAGCCTTGATGCCAAGTACCATAGCCTCAATCAGAACAATGACGCCCCTTACTAACGGAGTTTTTCTCAGCTTGCCCGTGTAGATAGCAGACAGGGGCTGGGTATCTACCACCAGGGTACTGTCCGGGCGCCGTACCACGGTTACCATGTTCTTGCGGCCACGCATCATGACTCCCTCCATGACCGCCTGTCCCCCGTAATAAAATTTCTGCTCCACTATATTAACTCCAATAGAAAAGGAGCGGTTTATCCAGCCCGCTCCTCTACGTCATTCCTTTAATAGCCAGAGCTACTCCATACTGTAGCGACGCTTGAACCGCTCCACACGGCCGGCAGTATCTATCATGCGGCGCTCGCCGGTAAAAAACGGGTGGCAGTTACTGCACATCTCAACCTTTAATAGTTTCCGTGTGGAACCGGTGACAAAAGTATTACCACAGGCACACACTACCTTGGCATCTTCATAATACTTCGGATGTATCTTTTCCTTCATATCTTCTAGCCGGCGTAAACGCTGACTTTCCTCCTGTACTTGCTGTACGGCTCATATTTTACTATGCCATCTATAAGCGCGTAGAGCGTATAATCCCGACCAACACCTACGTTGCTACCCGGATGTATACGCGTTCCCCGCTGCCGCACCAGTATGGTACCGGCATTCACCTGCTCCTCGGCGTATTTCTTTACGCCAAGCATCTTGGGTTTACTGTCCCTTCCGTTCCGGCTGCTGCCACCGCCCTTTTTATGTGCCACTTGATATCACTCCCCTTACCATTACCCTCTAAGCAGGTGCCACTATCCTGTCAATAACGAGCCTGGTATAATGTTGACGATGCCCGGTCTTCTTGCGGTAGCGCACCTTGGGCTTATACTTGAACACGATAATTTTTTTGCCTTTGCTCTCGCCCTGCGAAGTTGCCACTACCTTTGCCCCTTCAACCACCGGGGTGCCGGCTGTTATTTTATCATCGTCACCTATAAGCAACACTCTCTCCAGCTCAACGGCATCGCCTTCGGCAACGTCCATAAGCCCTACATCCACTATCTGCCCCGGGCTTACTTTGTATTGTTTACCACCGGTTTCAATTATAGCGTAAATTTTCCTACCTCCCAAACTTACGTATTTTAACAGTTGCCGTATCCGGCTGTCAAGAGCTACCGGCGAGCTTACGCCACAGCGTATTTATCCTGTCTTTTAAATCGGCGAGGCTGCAATCTGTATTAATCACAACGTCGGCACGCCGTATGCGCTCCTCGTTTGACATTTGTGAACGGATACGTGACAGTGACTCGCTGGCTGTCAGTCCACTCCGCTCCTCAAGCCGTTTGATTACGGTAGCCTCCACGGCTACAGTTACCCAGATTTCATCCACGAGCTCGGTATCGCCTTCCTCAAATAGCAGCGCCGCTTCCAGCACGGCTACAGCCGCTCCCTGTTCCCGGTACTGCTTCAGCCGTGACTTAACCATATCATTTATCCGCGGTTGTATTATCCGGTTCAGCTGCGCTAAAGCCTGAGGACGTCCAAAAACCCGGTCTCCCAGCTGGTTACGGTCAATATTGCCCTGGCGGTTAAGAACCTCCTGCCCGAAAGCAGCCACAATCTCCCGCCATACCTCGGTACCGGGAGCCAGGGCTTCGTGTCCCAGCTTATCAGCATCGATAATAACCGCATCCAGTTCAGATAGGAAACCGGCTACGGTTGACTTACCGCTACCAATACCCCCGGTCAGACCTATAACTTTCATAATCTTATTCCTACTAGTCTAACCGCTCTTAATCACGGCAGTCAAGATTTCTCCTTATACTATAACTTGCGGCAGCCGAGTGATATAATAAACTTAAATATACAAAATGGATTTAGCTATGCATGAGGCACTGCTGTATGAAAAACTGCCCGAATCAAGAGTCCAATGCAACACCTGCCAATGGCGTTGCCGTATCGGTCCCGATAAAATGGGCGTCTGTCGAATGTATAAAAACCAGGACGGCATTCTTTACAACCTGAACTACGCCCAGGTCTCTTCGGCCAATGCTGACCCCATTGAAAAAAAACCGCTATTCCATTTTTTCCCCGGCAGTTTAGCTTTCTCTCTGGGAACCCTTGGCTGTAACTTCCATTGCAAGCACTGCCAGAACTGGGAGATATCCGGCCCCGATAGTGATACTATGACGCGTAGCTGCCAGTATATTTCACCCGAGGAAGCCGTGTCGCTCGCCAAAAATTTCCACTGCCGGGGCATTGCCTGGACATATAACGAGCCCAGTATCTGGTTCGAATATACTCTTGACTCAGCAAAGCTGGCCAGAGAGAATAATTTATACACTGTCTATGTTACCAACGGCTATTTGACCACAGCAGCGCTGGATGTTATCGGGCCGTACCTGGATGCCTGGCGGGTAGACATCAAAGGCTTTTCCGACGTCTTCTACCGTGACCTCGCCAAAGTAAAACGCTGGCAGGATATACTCACCGTTACCAAACGCGCTAAAGTTAAGTGGGATATGCACATAGAAGTTGTCACCAATATCATACCTACCATGAATGACGATGATAAGCAGCTTAACGGCATCGCCACCTGGATAAAGAATGAGCTGGGGGATTTAACCCCGTGGCATGTAACCAGGTTTTATCCACATCACCACATGCAGCATTTACCGGCCACACCCCTGGCCACGCTGGAACACGCCTGCGAGATAGGTAAAAAAGCAGGCTTAAAATTTGTCTATACCGGTAACGTTCCCGGACACCAGAGTGAAAATACAACCTGCTATTCCTGCGGCAATCCCGTAGTGCAAAGGTCCGGTTATCAAACAGACATAGTAGGGCTTAATGACTCAAGATGCAAATTCTGCGGAGCCGAGCTCAATTTCATCACGAGCAAGACGAAGAGGAGGTAGCGATGATAAGAAATCCTGTCGTAGCCGGACAGTTCTACCCGGCATCGCCTGCCCAACTGAAGTCAGTAATCGAAACGATGGTTGATAAGACAGCGGTTAAGGAAGACGTAATCGGTCTGGTCTCACCACATGCCGGTTACATGGCTTCCGGACCGGTTGCCGGAGCGGTCATGTCCCGGGTTAATTTTAAGGATACATGCATTATTTTAGGCCCCAACCACACCGGACGGGGCAAACCCTTCAGCATGGTAACCAAAGGTAGCTGGAGAACACCGCTGGGCGACGTGGAAATAGACTCCAAACTGGGCAAGAAAATCCTTACAGCCTCACACTATCTGCGGGAAGACACTCTGGCCCATGACTACGAACACTCTATTGAAGTACAGCTACCGTTCTTACAGTATTTTAAGCCGGATATCAAGATAGTGCCTATTATAATTTCTTACTCCAGCGGTATTATCTACAAGGAAATCGGCAAAGAGATTGCCCGAGCCGTTATAGAGTCTGACCGTAACGTCACCATTATAGCTTCCAGCGATATGACACATTACGAACCGGTGGAGTCGGCTCGGGAAAAGGATTCGGCAGCCATAGAGGCCATACTGGAGCTGAATGAGGATGAGCTGCTAAGTCGTATTAACAAGCTGGATATCTCCATGTGCGGCTATGCCCCAACCACCGCCCTTATTGCCGCTGCCAAAGTGCTCGGCGCCAACACCGCGGAACTGGTCAAGTACGAGACCAGCGGCGATACCATTGGCGATTATTTCAGCGTCGTTGGCTATGCCGGCATTATCATAAAGAAGGGAGAAGTATACCCCCTGGTGGAGCTTGCCAAAAACGCCGTGGAGACTTTCACCAGGGAAGGCAAGACACCCGAATTACCACAGGAACTTACTCCCGAGATGGCAGTGAGAGCCGGCGTCTTCGTCTCCATCCATAAGCATGGCGAACTGCGGGGCTGCATAGGGACTTTTGAACCGACCTGCGCTAACGTTGCGAAAGAGACAGTCACCAATGCCATCAGCTCAGCTACAAATGACCCGCGTTTCCCGGCCGTACTTCCCGAAGAGCTTGAGGAGCTTGATTACAAGGTGGACGTGCTTACCCAACCGGAACCGGTAGCCAGTAAAGACCAGCTGAATCCCAAAATATATGGCGTTATAGTAGAGGCAGGTTGGCGGCGGGGCCTGCTGCTGCCCGACCTGGAGGGGATAGACAGCGTGGACCACCAGATTGATATCTGCCGTCAGAAGGCGGGTATAGCTCCCAATGAACCGGTAAAACTCTACCGCTTTGAGGTAAAGAGATACAAGTGATGACCAGCTATCTTTCTGCTTACCGGAATAAATAATATAATGCTATAAAGTTAATATGACGCAAATCCTAAAATCACTCGTCAGAAGAATCGCACCTGTGAAGTATCGCTCATTATTGATTGGTTGGTTCTATAAGTACAAATATTACCTTCTGTTTTTCCTGTACACTGGGACCGAGTTCGAGTGCCCATTTTGTGGTGGACACTTTAGAATACTCCTGCCCGGTGGACTGGACCTCCCGGTATTGAAAGATAATATGGTTGTGGGAGGAGGCTATCGTCCGAATGCAATATGCCCTCGCTGTTCCTCCTGGGACAGAGACCGTCTAATATACCTGTATCTTAATAATAATGGCGATATCTGCCACCCTAACGTTAAGCTATTGCATATAGCACCGGAAAAGCTGTTACAAAATTATTTAAAGACGTACCCCAATATAGATTATCTCAGTGCCGACCTTAACTCGCCACGAGCAATGGTTAAAATGGATATCACCAACATTAAGTACGGAGATAACCAGTTTGATATTATAATATGCAATCATGTCCTGGAACACGTCCCAGACGACCGCCAAGCCATGTCAGAACTATATCGAGTTTTAAAACCTGGAGGTTGGGCAATTCTCCAGGTTCCTATATCACTGTCACTTAAAGATACTTTGGAAGGCTCGAACGTTATCACGCCAGAGGAAAGAGAAAAAACGTTAGGGCAAAGTGACCACCTTAGACTTTATGCCAGGGACTATAAAGACAGGTTGGAGAGCGCTGGCTTTTCTACTGAGGTTTACAGCTTCGTTAAAGAATTTGGCGAAGCTGCCGCTAGAAAATATGGATTATCGAAAGATGAGAACATTTACATTGGCAGAAAAACGTAAAGGAAATACATCGAATAGTCGATATCAAGACGGGAAATAATATCCCAGTTAACGCAAATTATAAATACCACCGGTAAGAGACATATCCTGAGACTTTTTAGCAAAGTATAGGAGGGTAATAAAATGGGTACACTGTCTCCAGCACTGGCGGTAAAAAACGTGAAGGAAACCGTAGACTTCTATAAAAATTGCCTCGGCTTCAAGGTGAGCCTTACTTTCCCGGATGCAAATAACCCGGAATATGCCGACCTCGCCAAAGACGGCATGGTGCTGATGTTCTTACCGGCCGCGAGTCTGGGCATCGGCAGCGAGGAAAAGCTGGGTACCGGCATCAACCTGTATATGCAAATTGACGGCGACATTGATGAGTATTACGATGAGCTTAAAAAGAGCAGGGTTAATATAGTAGCCGGCATCAAAGACGAACCCTACGGCATCAGGGACTTCACCGTGGAGGATAATAACGGGTACAGGCTTACGTTTAACCAGGCCTCCCGTGCCGCTAAAATCTGCATGAGTTGCGGTATGCCCATGACCAATCCCGAGGACTTTGGCGGCGGCAATATAGATAATATATACTGTAGTAACTGCTCCAACCCTGACGGCAGTCTTAAAAGCTACCAGGAAGTATTTAAGGGTATGGTCGAGTTTATGATGACGTCGCAGAATATTAACCGGGATACTGCCGGGATAGCAGCCAAAGAGTACATGGCAAAGATGCCCGCGTGGAGCGGTAGCGCTTAGAGAGGGTACATGATATGGATATGTTTGAGCAACGGGCTGAGAAACAAAAGGAGAAAGAGGCACCGCTGGCTACCCGGATGCGGCCTTCTGATTTCCATGCCTTTGTCGGGCAGGAGCACCTTATAGGAACGGGGCGAGCTCTGCGCAAGCTGATACAGGCCGGCCAGATACCATCGATGATACTCTGGGGGCCTCCGGGCAGCGGCAAAACCACCCTGGCTTACCTCATCGCCAACAACACCAACTCTTACTTCAGCCCGATAAGTGCCGTCAGCGCCGGCGTAGCCGACCTGCGCCGTATCATCACGGAAGCCAAGGAACGCCGCCGCATGCAGGGACAGAAAACCATACTGTTCATAGACGAAATTCACCGCTTCAATAAAGCCCAGCAGGACGCTATACTGCCCTTCGTTGAGGACGGCACCCTGATTCTTATCGGCGCCACTACCGAAAATCCCTCGTTTGAGGTTATCTCGCCACTGCTTTCCAGATGCCAGACCTTTACCCTGAAACCGCTAACGGAAAATGAACTGCGTCTTATAATATTGAGAGCCTTAAGGGACGGCTTGCGAGGGTTGGGCTCGTTTAATTTAGAGATTGATGACGATGCCCTGAATCATCTAATAGTTATGTCTAATAGTGACGCTCGCTCCGCGCTTAACAACCTGGAGATGGCAGCCATGGCCACGCAGGTAGATGAAGAGGGCAAGCGCCACATAGCGCTTGATAGTATTGAAGACACCATACAGCATAAAGCCCTGCCCTACGATAAGAACGGAGAGGAGCACTACGACGTTATTTCCGCGCTGCACAAGTCCATGCGCGACTCGGACCCTGATGCCTCCCTGTACTGGCTGGCAAGAATGCTGGAGGCAGGAGAAGATCCGCTTTATGTGGCCCGCCGCATAGTGCGCTTTGCCTCGGAGGACGTAGGTATGGCCGACCCGCAGGCGCTGCTCATAGCGATGGCTGCCCAGCAAGCGGTGCGCTTTATCGGTATGCCCGAAGGCAACCTGGCCCTCGCCGAGGCTGCCGTGTACCTGGCTGTAGCTCCCAAAAGCAACTCTCTCTACGAGGCATACAACCGTATTCAGGAAGAGCTAAAAAGCGGGACTAACGAGCCGGTACCGCTCAACATACGCAACCCGGTAACGCCCTTAATGAAAGCCACGGGTTATGGTGAGGGCTATAAATACGCTCATGATTACCCGGAACATACTGTAACGCAGCAGCATTTGCCCGAATCCGTCGCCGGTAAACGGTTCTATACCCCCAGCGACCAGGGGCATGAGAAAGAAATTCAGAACTGGCTGGAAAAATATCACCAGCAACAGAAGAAACTGGAAGAGAACACTGAAGGGAGTCAAGATTGAAACGTATATACGCTACATTCCCCGGCGACGATATCACTCTTGAAGGAGTCTGGCACATGCCCGAGAGCTCAAGCCCGGTGCCGGCGGTTATCGTCTGTCACCCGCACCCGCTGTATGGCGGCAGCATGTCCAATAATGCCGTTATTGCTATTTGCCACGGGCTGGCACAGGTGTCCATTGCCGCTTTCCGCTTTAATTTTCGCGGTGTAGGTAAAAGTGAGGGCACCCACGGCGAAGGCGTCTCCGAGCAGGACGATATCCGTGCCGCTCTGGAATACATCGCCACGTTACCGAATATAGACATGGCAAGAGTGGGGCTCGCCGGATACTCTTTCGGTGCCAGCGTCGCTTTGCCCGTCGCCATGGCCGACGAGCGCGTTAAACTGCTGACACTGGTCTCTCCGGCGCTTACGGATGACGGCTGGGAACAGCTGAAAGAATGCACCAAACCCAAATTCATCATTATCGGCAACGATGACTTCGTTATTCCCGTGCCGATTCTGCAGAAGCATATCGTAGACGTCCCCGAACCCAGGCACTGGCAGGTAATATCCGGAGCGGACCACTTCTGGCTCCAGTATGAGGAGGAACTGGCTAAAAAGGTTACCGGTTTTTTCCAGGACGGCTTTAAACAGTTGGCGGAAAGTAAAAAATAACGAGCAGGCACCCTTGCTGTGCCGGGATATCCGGTCAAGCTCTCTATAAGCTTACAGATGCTCTTATCTTACTTGCCGGGTAGTATTTCTGGATTTGACACTGAAGCTAAGAAAAGGCTATACTAACCTTGCGGCGCGGGGTGGAGCAGTGGAAGCTCGTCGGGCTCATAACCCGAAGGTCGCTGGTTCGAATCCAGCCCCCGCTACCAAAGAATATTAAAAGGGCTCAGCCAAGAAGGCTGAGCTTTTTTTATTCATAAAATAGTGCTAGAATCGGCCTGAAATAATCATTTTTAACTATCGAAGAGTCAATCCGCTAAAAGATATGAATAATACAGTCGAAGCTCTTGCGGATATTCTTGGCAAATTTGACCAAGAGCCAAAACCTATCTCTGAAAGAGATGTTTCTAAAGCTATTCAATCTTTAAAAGACCCAAGCCTTTCTGAACAACCAATACAGTTGATCGCCGAAGCTATGGCTTTCGATTTTTGGGAGAACTACAGTAGCCAAGAAACGGGGTGGGGAACATACTATGGACCAAAGTTTATGTTTAGTAATGCAGACGGGACGGCAACCGAATGGCCTAGTATAAAGCAAGTCACCAAGGAAATAATTGACTATTGGACTGGCCGTGCTAAAACTGCAAAGCATCCAGTTCTTAGCGCCAGGTACGCTGATTTAGTCTGGGATTTTCAGAAGGTCGTCACTAATGAATCCCCGCATTATTCAATGGCGCAAATAGTCATAGATAGTACTATTGAAATTGCACAGAATAATTGCTACACGCCTGAGGTAAATGTAAAAAAGAAATTGGAACGGGCTTTGTCTCTCGCCAGCGCGCTCAACTATAAGGGCCGAATTAAAAAGGTCGCTGAAACGACGATAGCATACGAGGATGCCATAACAGATGACTCGAAATTAGGGCTCTGGGGATTCTCTTATGACTTGCTATTTGAAAATGATAAAGTTAAATTGTCCGACGCCCAGACCCAGAAGTTGATAAATGACTTGGAAGGTCATCTCCAACGTGCAAATGACGCCTCCAACTACAGGGAAGTAGACCCGTGGGCAGTGGAATCAGCGGCTCTACGACTCGCCAAGCACTACCGCAAGATTGGAAGCAAAGAAGATACTAAGCGGGTTATTGTCGCGATAGGAAATGCTTTCATACAAGCAAGCTCTAAAGCATCAGCTTTACAGACATCTGCTTGGTTTCAGCGAGTACATTCCACTTATAAAGAATTTGGCCTAACGGATGAAGCAGAGGAGATTTCTATTAAACTGCGTGAGGTTGGAGAGAAGGCGAAGTCAGAGTTAAAATCTTTTTCTCACACAATGGAAATTCCAAAGGAAAAGATGGACAAATACATTGCTGCTCTTATAGAAGGAGAGCTCGATGATGTATTGTTGAGAATCGCTGCACACTATATACCGAAGAAAGCCGAGGTTGAGGAACAATTAAAGGAGTTAGCTAGCCAAGCACCAATCGCTTTCCTGATTCCCATGGAACTACAGGACAATAAGGGGAGACCAATAGCCAAAGTTGGCTCTCTGGAAGAAGACCTGGCGGGGCATACGGTGAAGCAGATGTCCCAGAATATGGCTATTGAATCAATATTTTTAAGACATGTGATCGAGTCACTGGTGAAGAAATATCCTACATTTGAGAATCTAATCGTAGATTACCTCTTCCGTTCCCCTATTTTCGAAGAAGACAGAAAATCGATTATCACGTGGGGATTAAAAGAATACCTCAATGGGAATCATATGACAGCAGCCCACCTCCTAGTTCCTCAAATTGAAAATGCTCTCCGGGTATTAATAGAAACAGTCGGCGGGTCTGTTCTAAAGCAAGCAAATAAAGGAGGCTTTAATTATAAATTACTGGATAACCTACTTCATGACCAATTGTTAATTAAGGTCTTCGGAGAAGATATCGTATTTTACTTGCGTGTTCTTTTAGTTGACCAACGAGGTTGGAATTTGAGGAATAGCATATGCCACGGTCTTTTTAATGCCAGCGAATTTGGACCATTCATGTCTGATAGAATCATTCATGTGTTGCTGTGTATGGCTCTGGTTAGGAAAAAAGAGCAGTCAGAAAAATAAATATATATCAATTATTAACCTACATCGTTTGTAAAATAAATAGTTATTATTTTCCAACTTACTCCACCCATATTTTTTACATATCTCACATGAAATTTCATTCCACTTTTCTTAACCCCCCTCCACCACTTCCCCAGACCACTTCACATCTGCCAGCGCATGATTATAGTATCCCCACGCTATTTCCTACCCGCGGGGCACACTTTCAGGCACTCCGAGCAGAGCCCTACTCCGGTATAGTAGGTATTGCAGGCATATTTATCAAAGCGATAGGTCTCGCCCGCCTCGGGTTTGCCAATCGCCCCCACCGGACATATCCGTACGCAGGCCCCCTGGCACTTGATACAGGGGTTCTCCATTTCCGGTGCCGGCGTAGACGCCAGAGGCGCATCGGTGACCACACAGGCAAACCTCACCCTTGAACCATATTCCGGCGTTATCAGCATACTGTGCCAGCCGAATATGCCAAGCCCCGCCGCCTGGGCTACGTGTTTAAAGGATATTTCGCCTTCCAGAAACCGCTCGTCATACACACCCCCATCCGGTAGCGGCAGCCCTCTGTAGCCAACTTTATGTAAACCTTTCACCACCTGGTAAGCTTCCCAGTTCAGTAAGCCTCTAACCAGTTCTGTATTTTTCAGGTAAAGGTCACGGAATGCCATCTCCCCTACCTGTACTCTGGAAGTTATATGGCTCACCGCTTCCTGGAACACCTCCAGTGCCAGCACCACTATAGACCTGGCCCCGGGTAACAGCCTTGTTGCCTTCTCCGGAGCTTCTGTGCCCGGCAAATCATCAAGGCTGGCTATGCCCACCTTATCCACTTCCAGCTTTCCCATCAAAATATATATCTCTTTGGTTTTCTCTTCATTATTCATAGTTCAGTGACCCTCCTGCAATCCAGCCTGTCTTACTGCCAACACCTGCCTGCCAACGCCAGTATATCAGAATCAATATTGCAACTCTATTCAATAATGACAGACACATGTTGCCTTACGGTTCCGTGTATTTCTAAGGACAAAGACAACAAATGACCGGGAGATTTTACTTTATTTGGAGACGAAGTGAGGGGAGGCTATTTATATTATGCCGGCAAATTTCAGCCCCAGCGCTACCAGTAACTGGAACATGGCCATGGGGGCGAGCCACTTCAGGCACATGTTCACCATCTGATCTATTCTTAGCCTGGCAAATAGGGCCCTAATACAGGCCAGTATGAAGACAATAAGCAGCGTCTTTATAACGAAGGAGATAAAGCCGACTACATATGCCGGTGCTCCCAGTAAGTGCACTCCGGGGATATCAAAGCCGCCTAAAAACAGCACCGATATCAAAGTAGCCCCGGCAACCATCTCGATATCCACCATCAATCTCATCAGGGCGAGCCTGCTGCCGGAATACTCTGCCAGCGGCCCGGCGACGATTTCCTGCTCCGCCGTGGGACTATCAAACGGCACGCGTTCCAGCTTACCGCCCAGAGAAATAATGGCCACAATGAAAGACAAAGGCAGCCAGCATATAAACCAGACATGGTCAAGCTGGTAATGGACAATATCGGACAGCTTCCAGACGCCGGTGATCAAGGCTGGAGAAAGTATGGCCAGGAAGAAAGGCACCTCGTAGCCAAACAGCTGAGTAAGGGCTCTGAAGGCACCGATAATCCCGAAAACGTTGCTGGAATGCCAGCCAGCCAGGAAAAGGAACAGCGCCGGCAGGGTAAGCAGATAGGCTACCACGATTATATCACCGGTGAACGGGAATAGAGAGTCCGCTGACCATATGGGAATATAGATAAATGCCGTCACCACGGCGGCCATACCGAAGATAGGCACCGCAGTAAACATCTTGCGGTCTGCCATCTCCGGGACCAACCCCTCCTTGGACATCAGTTTAAAAAAGTCGGACAGGGGTTGATAAAGCGGAGGGCCGACCCTGTTCTGCAACCGGGCGTACACTTTTCTATCTACATACTCACAGAATAGCGAATAGAAAAACAGGAATATGAAACCCGGGAATATCAGCAGGTTAATGATAGCCATGGCTACACCCATATTTCCGACCTCATCGACACCTCAGTGTAATACGTTTTAATAATCTGCTCCTCAGTCAATAAGTAGAATTACTACCGTTATTAGCGCTATAAGTAGATAAATAATACCCAGCAGGGCAACACCACCGCTGGGCACAGTGGCAATTACCAAGGCGGCCACATGTAGTACGGTGAAGAAAAAGGCAATATGGAAAAGATGATAGGAGTACTGCACCTTCTTGCCGGGGATATCTTCACCGCAAGCATAGGTACTTATCTTACCGGCGCCTACACCGGATTTCGGCCCGGTGGCCTCACCCAACCTGAATAACATGTAGCCTACTAACAGGAATATTATGAAGGCCACGGGCGGATACAGCAGTATCTGGCTCATTTAGACCCCTCCTAAACTGGCCATCATGAAGCTGACCACAGGCTCCACCAGCTTCAAACCTATATCGGGATATACGCCCAGGGCTACGGTCAAAATCACCATTATGACGATGGGAATATACATAGAAAGCGGAATCTTCTCAGCCCTCATAGCCTTTTCTGATATATCACTTGAGAAAATAATCTTGTTTATGGCCGGTATGTAGTAGCACAGCGATATCATGCTGTTCAGTATGATTAATATCATACCTGCCATACCCCAGCCGCCGGCATCCACCCCTGCTTTACAGATAAAGAACTTGCTGATAAATCCGTTCAGCGGCGGCACCCCCGCCAGCGCTAAACCGAAGAAGGCAAAGGCAACACCTATCACCGGCAGTTTTCGCCCGATGCCACGCATTTCCTCCATATCCCTGGTGCCAATGGAGTGCAGGATAGCGCCGGCACATAAAAAGGCACCACCCTTCATTACGGCATGGTTTAATATGTGCAGGAAGCCCCCTCTGAAACCAAAATCCCCACCGGTGTTAAGATAGGCAAAGGCTATGCCCAAAGCTGTCAGGATATACCCCATCTGCGCAATGCTGGAGTAAGCGAGCATCCGCTTCAGGTCTCTCTGCACTATGGCCATAAAATTGCCGACAAACATGCTGACAATACCAAGTATTATTAAGGCAATGCCCCAGTTTATTCCGGTGAAAACGCTGAGGGCTCTAATCATCACGATAAGACCGGCTCCAATAATAATCCCCGATAACATGGCGCTTATACTGCTGGGCGCGGCGCTGTGAGCATCGGGTAGCCAGGAGTGCAGGGGCACTATGGCTGCCTTAACTCCAAAACCGATGAAGATGAGAGCGACAGCACCAAGAGCCGTCAGGGGACTCATGCTAGCCGTAAGCGTAGACAGGATGGCTAAATCCAGGCTTCCGGTATACATGAAGATTAGCGAAATCCCCATCAGCGCCATCAGCGAACCGAAAACACTCATGACGATATACTTTACTGCCGCTTCTACCGGTTCCCAGCGCTCTTTCTCAAAAGCAACCAGGACATAGGAAGGTATAGCCATAACTTCGAAGAAGACAAACAGATTGAAGAGGTCTCCGGCAAAACCAATGCCCACTATGCCGGTAATCATAATCAGTAACAGACCATAGTACTTGCCCAGGTTACCGGAGCGCTCCATGTAACCAACAGAAAACAGGCAAACCAACGCCCCCAGTACTAACGTAACCACGCCCATGAATATAGACAGGCTATTGGATACCAGATAGGTCTGAGCAGCACCTATGGTCCAGATTTCCGTTCCAGGGTCCGTACCGAGCATCAGGATTTCAATCAGTACTACCAGTAGGAAAAACAATGCCATATAACCGGTATACTTGGGGCGGTGATATAAGCGGGCAAATAAATAGCTTGCCAATGCACCTATGAGGAGGGTAATAACGGGCAGGAGAGGTGACAGACTCATAGTCCCTCCCTTTTTAGCGCATTCTCCATAGCGCCTTCACTCTGGCTCTGGTTTCTGACTACTATTTTCATATCCCCCAGACGAACAGTATTATGATAAGGGCGATGAACCCGATAACTATCCCCACATTGTTATAATTGAGATCCCCGGTCTGCACCCGGCGGAAGCGCTGCCAGAAGCCGAAGAGCCCCCTGACAATGATTCTGTTATAGAAGGTGTCTACCCAGTAGGCCCTCTGCAGCGGTAACGTAACGATAGAGACATCTCTGAATGTGCTGACCACGCTGGCCCGCCACCGGAAGGTAAATACCACCAGCAGAATAGCCACCAACAGTGTCACCCATATAATGGGGCTGGTAAAGGAATGGTGAAAAAGCTCTGCCAGGTTGATATGAGATACCGGGTACTGCGGTAGAGACAGCACCATTTTGCCGGTATAGGGTGTAATAAAAATCCAGAACAAAAACGTGGCTAACGCCAGTACCATGAGTGGCACTGTCATCGGGTAGGGCGCTTCTCTTACCTTAACCTTAGTTCTCTTCTTACCCCGGAAGGTAAGCCAGTAGAGACGCCATGAATAGGCGGCGGTAAAGAAGGTTGCAATAATAAGCAGCACCAGAGGGGCTATAACACCGTTCTCCAGCAAATTAGCCATAATCATGTCTTTTGAGAAAAAACCGGTCCATACCGGTATGCCTACCAGCGAGAGCAGACCGAAGATAGAGCAGATATGGGTAATCTTCATATACTTACCCAGTCCGCCCATCTCACGCATGTTCTTGGTACCCGCCATGTGAATGATAGCGCCGGCACACAGGAAGAGCAGCGCCTTGAATATGCCGTGGCTTACCAGGTGGAACTGGCTAGCCATTAACGCACCTCCACCGACAGCGGCCACCATATACCCCAGTTGGCTGATGGTGGAATAGGCAAGCACACGTTTAATATCCCATTCCGTTAAGGCGATTGTAGCCGCTAGGAAAGCAGTTACCGCGCCAATCCATACCACCGCTACCGGCCACCAACCAAGTCCCACGAATATGGGATAGCTACGGGCCAGCAGATATACACCGGCGTTCACCAGACAGGCCGCGTGGATAAGAGATGTAATAGTGGTGGGGGCTACCATGGCGTCCGGTAACCAGACATGCAGCGGGAACTGGGCAGACTTGCCGACAGCCCCGGCAATAAATCCGGCGCCAGCCAGGCCAAGCAGCAAAGGCGAGACACTGCCGCCGCCAACGGCATCAATGATTTCAAAGACATTCAGGCTGCCCGCGGCAAACCACAGTATCAATATTCCGGCCAGGAAGCCAATGTCCCCCAGCCTGGTTACTATAAAGGCCTTGGTGCCCGCGGGTACCGCCTCCGGCTGGTGGTAATAGTAGCCAATCAGGGCATAGGAGCAAAAGCCGATAACTTCCCAGAAAACGTACATGACTAAAAGGTTGCTGGTTAAAGCAAGCCCTATCATGCCGCCGATAAAGAGCAGCGCCTGCCAGTAATATCTGGACAGGGAGTAATCGTGCTCCGCTTCTTCCATGTAGCGCGTGGAGTATAACATGGCAAGAGCGCCAATACACCCGGCTACTACTGCCACATAGACACTGAAAGAATCAAGGCAGATACTGACGTTTACGTTGAGTCCACGTATCCATAAGAAGCTCTCTGCGTTAGCCTGCCTGATATGAGGGATAAGCGATAGAGTTAAAGCACCGGTAGCAAATGCCAGTAACACCGCGTATACCGTTCTGGCTCTGGAGCTTATTTTCTCTACCAGGTAACAAAAGGGACCACCGACTATCGGTATTAATATGGCCAGTATGGCAATCAAGGTACCGGACTGCACAATTTACCCCCGAAGCTTTCTCAAGTCTTTAACATCAATACTGCCGGTATGACGGTTAGCGACTACTACCAGAGACATGGCAACCGCCGCAGTAATGGCCTCAATTAATATAATGGTTATCACTATTGCCTGGGCAATATGCTCGTTCCCTTGAAAAAATCCGGCCAGAATAAAGCTTAGCGTTACCCCCTTGGCGATTATCTCAATGCCAATCAGTACCTGGACGATATTCCTCCTGGCCAGCAGGCAATAAATACCCACACCAATAAGAACGATGACAGCCAGCATATACAGTTGCCATAAATTCATCGGTATTACTTTTCCTTGACCAGTATAAGTATGCTAAATGTGCCCGCCAGTATTATCAGTAGTTGCAGGAAGACATCCAGAAAACGGAACTCCCAGAGAGCGCTGCTGAGGGAACTGGCTAAAGTCACGTGAATATCGGGTTGGGGAGAGGGAATGAACATAAAAACAGCTAAAGCAATAAAAGCTAACGCACCCAGTATCCCCAATATTTCTCTTACACTCATAGCTAACTTCTTCTGGTTAAAGTTATAACTGACACAAACAGAGCTGTTATCAGCCCGGCGCATACGGAAAGCTCAAAGACACCGGCATACGCCGAATTAAGCTGAAAAAACATAACGGAAATAATTATGCTGAGCACCGCCAGTGAGATTGCTGCGAAAAGGATGTCTTTTAATCTTACGGCAAATATGGCGGATATGATGGACAAGACTACCAGAACTATGCTAACAGGCTCTATAGACAAGACATTTAGCTCCCAACTACTATATTAACCCTGCTAGGTAAACAGGGGCGAGAAACAAAATACCGCCTCTCTCTTCAAACCATTAACATGGGCAAACTATGCAATTATAGTAGATAAAACAATTGAACACAAGGGCGTACAGACCTCTTTGATATGGGATATCACTATTATTTATATGGTTTTAATGGGTGTTTTTACCTGCTGGCATTATTTTCGTTACATATTGCCTTGAGCTTAAATTTAGCCTATATTACTGCCATATTGATGGAAAGGAGAGTCATGACATGATGAAAGATAAAGCGTGTAAAGCCATACTATATTTTGTAGCCACAGCCTTCGCCTTGATAGCCCTGGTGCCGTGCGGCTGCAGCCAGTCCAGCCCTACCCCGGATTTGGAGATTAGCCTGGCCCCTATACATGAACTCAGAGTCAACATCGCCGAATCATATCCCCCACAGATTATGGTCTATATCAAGGGCGGACTGAGTGATGGCTGTACTACCTTCCATGAGATGACCACGAATGTTAGCGGAAACGTCATCATTATTGAGGTGACCACACAACGTCCCGGGGGAGCAACCTGCACTCAGTTGTACGGCTTTTTTGAGCGGAATGTCAATCTGGGGAGCGATTTTACTTCGGGCGAGGCATACACGGTAAAAGCCAATGATAAGACCACTACTTTCGTCATGCCGTAACTGTCAGGCCAGCCTGTTATGCTATGTCACGCTGATAACGGCTAAACGGCGCTTCTCCGATGGCAACAGGTGAGAGCACGTCACTCCGCCGTGCAGCACAGACCGTACTTTGAAAAGTAATAACGTTTTGTTTACTATAATATAGTAGCTATGTTTATTTAGAGGGACTCACCATGTACGAGATTACGCCGACGCTTAAACTGTTTAATCTCAACCCGCCGTTTCCGGGATACAATAATTTTCTGGGCGCCTATCTATTTTGCGGTGAGCAGAAAGCCATTATTGATGTCGGCCCCAGAGCGGTAATACCCGGGCTAATTTCAAAGCTGAAACAACTCGGCATTAACCCTGAGGAAATTGACTATATCATTCTGACGCATATCCACATTGACCACGCCGGCGGCATCGGTACCGCTGTAAAAGAAATGGGCCGGGCCCGCGTTATTGCCCACAAGCGTGCTATTCCCCATCTTATTGATCCTTCGCTGCTCTGGCAGGCCAGCCGGAAAACTCTGGGGAAACTCGCTCTGAATTACGGTGAAATTGAAGCGGTAGCCGCCGACAGGATTATGCCCGCCACCGACAATATGGAGCTGGATCTGGGAGGCGATCTGGTGCTGGAAATAATTCTTACTCCCGGACACGCTCCGCACCACCTCAGCCTTTTTGATAGAGCGAGCGGCATACTGATAGCCGGCGAAGCAGCCGGCGTCTGCGTTAACGGTACCATCAGACCGGCCACGCCGCCTCCCTTTAAACTGGAAGAAACGATGTCTTCCATTGACAGGCTCATTTCGCTTGAACCAAGAAAAATATGCTACGGTCACTTCGGCTGCTATGACAATGCCCACGCCCGGCTGAGAGCCATCAGAGAGCAGCTTCTAACGTGGTACGAGATAATCAGCAGGGAAGCCGTATCCGGCAAGAATACGCAAGATATTTTCACCCTGTTGAGAGACAAGGACGGGAATCTGGGTTACCTGGACAGCCTGAGCCGGAACGAATACGATAGAGAATATATACTGCTTATCAACAGCGTTAGAGGTATATATGAATCAATCCTCAAACCCGGCTAAGCGGCAATCCCCATCAAGTCATCCGCTTCGGCAGTATTGATGAATACTGGCTCAAGGTATTATGACCTGCCTCCCTTTTTGGCCATCAAGATAATCCACCACGCAGGCTGCGTCAATAGGCAAATAGTCATTTCAACGGTCAACAATTACTATATTAGACCTAATATTTTTAGCCGTACATCCATAACTGACGGAGCAACCTTAAAGGTTCTGGCCATCATGTCAACACTGTTGAGCTTAAACCACTTTGCCCTTACCAGGTTGACCGGCATCAGAACGCACATGGCGAAGTAGTCGGCCAGCATCTCACGGAAAGACATGCCATCGTTCGCCATATTCCGTGGGAAATACCACGGAGAGGAACGCTCCATAATGTGAAAAACTTCGTGAAATAACGTCAGGCGGCGAATTTGGGGGTTATCGTTCCTGTTTATCTGCACCACCCATGCGCCATCCAGGTACCATATAACACCATGAATGACATGAAACGAAACAGAACGTACTTCTACGGGGTGTCCGGGGTCAGCCAGTCCGGCGATTTTTTCCGATGCAGGAGGATGGATATCATAACCTGAAACGATATACTTCTCTGCCAGCGTATCCACCAGATGACACATCCTGCCGGTCGGTTTATTTATTCCCGACGTGCTTCTATTATGAACGGCAACCTTCCCATATAGAGCCTGCCTGATAATCTCCTGGTGGTCATCAAGACAATAGTTACCGGCCAGCCGTGCTGTACAATAGTTATACAGAGGACAGCGCAGGCTATCGCCACTGGCCAGCAGCGACCACAGCTCACTTTCCCATGCGGCGAACTTTACTGCCATTTTTCCGCTCTCGGCGACGCTCAATGAGGTCTTCAATCATGGTAACCAGGTCCTCATCCAGCTCGTTCGGGTATTTCTGGAGAGCATACTCGCGAAACTCGGGCCATTTAACAGACTCTTTACTATCTTCTTCAGGCATATGACAGGCAATGGAAAGTATTTTCTGTAAATTTACCCCACTATATTCTGCCAGCCTCTGACACGACCTGACACCCGGTATGTTTTTACCGGAGAGCCAGCGGCTTACCGTGGCATGGCTTACTCCTAAATCAGTCGCCATCTGGCTCGGCAGCAATTTGCGACGGCGCATTATCTCTTTAAGAAATAAAACCAATGACTAACCTCTTAATTATTATGTATTTTAATGTTTTATTCTATCACAATAGGCTTTTATTGCAAATAATATTAAGCATATATTTTGACAGTATGCGTATTTTTTAGGGCCAGCCTTAAATAGCATTCTTATTTTGATCAAGCTAAGTAGAGCTATTTTCGGGCTATTGACAATTTGCACAGCGAGTGCTAGTCTTTATGTCCATATTCGTACAACAAGGTGACAACCGAGTAATTATATAGCGGTAAGAAGCCAGGGTACGGGGTGAAAGTTAATCTTAAAGAAGAATTCCGAGCCTTCGTGCACTTTTAAGGGATGCGCTATAAAAGTGCGGGGTAAAAATATACTGGCGAAAGGAGATTTGCCTATCGGGTAACAACAAGAGGCTATGGTGCCCGTTCCAATCAATACTCTGTCAGGAAAGCTTCTGCCATGAATGTAAAATATACCCCGAGTGGCGGACCGGGACTACCGACAACTCATACAGCAACAAGTATGAAGAGGGAGTAATGAATTGAGTACCGCTAAGAGTAATTTCGGCGATACCATCAGGCAGCGAAGACTCATGTCCGGACTTACCACGCGTCAGCTCAGTATTAAGTCAGGAGTCTCCTCATCACACCTGCACCGCGTGGAAAGAGGTGAGCGTTTCCCGTCAGCCGGTATTCTGCGCAAGTTAGCCCCAGCCTTAGGCATTAGCGAGTCCGAGCTCTTTACCATGGCCGGATTCTTATCGCCTCAACCCTCCGGTGGCAGCGAAGACCTGGCTGCTGTACCCAGCAGGCGGTTGGACCCGTACGTGGCTTCAGTACTATCTCAGGAAAGTCCGGAAATTCAGCGAACCGTTCTTACCATTATTTCCACGCTTAAATTTTTAGCCAAGAATATTGATTGATAGTAACTTACCACAGAACCGGTTAATATACCCCGAACATTCTTCCGCACCTGGACCGGGCGGATTAAATGTGTCGCTGTTATCCATGTGTTAAATAAATCTCACACAGGAGCATTACTAAGCTCCGTAACTATATTACTCACCTGCCAGAAGAAACCTACTCCGGAGTTTATGCCGGATACCGAAGGCCGGCAATTTACACCCGCCTTTTTCTCCCAGAACGCTTTTAAATCTACGCCCGCGCCCCTACCATCATGCTTCCTGGTATTGACTTACACCGTTACCGTTAATATGCTATATTTAGGCAGAAGCAGTTATACAACAGCTGTTATTGTGTCACATCTGAGGGCCAGATCCCGAAATATCAACTATAGTGCTCAAATAGAGTCGTATTTACGTCTACAGGCAAAGCCCTGTTTATTTTACCAATCATAAGGTGAGATGAAGATACTTCACACCGCAGATATCCATCTGCAAGGATATCAGGACGAAAGATGGCAGTCCCTCCTGGAGTTAATTAGAGTTGGCCGTCAGCACCAGATAGACGCTTTCCTGATTTGTGGTGACCTCTTCAACCAGGGGATAAATGCCGAGGACCTCAGACCCAGAATAAGAGAGGTCTTTTCCGGCAATGATTTCAAGGTAATCATAATCCCCGGCAACCACGATATAGATTCATTTAAGAGGGGTATGTACTTTGGCGAGGATGTGCATATCCTTGATAAATCACCTTTCATATACGAAGACGTAAGAATAACCGGTCTACCCTTTGAGAGGATTGGGGGCGAAGAGCTGATTAATAAAATACGTGGTCTTGATGAGATACTTACCAATGATAAAAAGAACATTCTGATGTGTCACGGTGAACTGCTGGACACTTTCTTCTCCGGCAGTGACTACGGTGCCGAGGACACGGCCAGATACATGCCTTTCAAGCTGTCCTACTTTGATAACCTGAATATTGACTACGTACTTGCCGGCCATTTCCACTCCAGATTTAACGTCCGGCGGCTTAATAACGACGGCTATTTCGTCTACCCCGGCTCGCCCGTATCCATTACCAGAGGAGAGATGGGAAGAAGAAAGGTTAATATTTTTGAGGTGGGCGGCCCGCCCCAGGAGTACGGGTTAGATACGCCTCACTATGAAGCATTCAACCTGGAACTGAACCCTTTCACCGGCGATAACCTGTTTGAAATAGTTAGAGACAGCCTAGCTCAACTGCATCCTCTGGCCAGAGTAATCGTAAATATCGGCGGTTATATAGACGGCAGCCGGTTACAGATGTCCGAAACACATATTATCGACACGATAAAGGAAATCGTCCGGGGAAGATGCATAGAGGATAACTATGACTTCCGTGATATTTCCCACATTCTGGAAAATGACCTCTTTACCGGCTTCTGTGAAAAGCTGGCAGACAGCGGGTACTCCGAGGAGAAAAACGAGCAACTGCAGAAGATGGTCATACAGGCCATGATGGATACAGGACTGTGAAAATAAAGGAATTTGCTATAACCAGATACGGGCCTTTACCGGGAACGCCGCGTGTTCCTCTGGGCAGCTTTTGCCTGCTATTCGGGAAAAACGAGTACGGCAAGACACTGACCATAGACGCCCTGGTCAAGCTACTGCTCCGGCAAAATAAAATAGAGCCGCTCTTTGAAGCTATTAAACGGGTAGGTGAAGATCCCAACGGCTACGTTATTATAGAAGATGACGCGGGTAACGAAATAAAACTGCCGGAAAAAGGTTCTCTGACCACGCTTACTGAATTAAAAGTTGAAGAATGCCGGAATATTTTTATCATCCGTAACAGCAACCTCTCCATTAACCGGGAGGGGGAATTTTACCGCAGTGTAACCGACCGGCTGACCGGCCTCCGCACCGATGACATCCAGAAGATAAAAAGCCAGCTTCAGGAGACAGGTAAACTGACCCGGGCTGACGCCGGGGCATCACTACGCGACGTGGCCGGGGAAAAACTGAAGACGAAAACCGACCGGGCTGCCGGATTATTTACGCATATTGAGGAACTGGAGGAAAAAGCGGTAGTGGAAGAGTTGGATAAGCTGGAAGAGTTGATTTTCTTTAAACGACGGCGGCTCGCTGAGCTTATCCAGCAGATAGACACCATGGAGGCAGCGAGGCAAAGAGAGAGGTACGAGCAGGGTAGCCAATCCCTGGCCCTGATTAATTATTCAACCGGGGAGCTTAACACACTGTCAGTCTATACCGATGACGACACCGGATTATGGGCAGATTGCGAAAGAGATATTAAGTCCGGAGAAGAAAGCCTGGTACGATTACAGAATATGGCCGATGATAAAAAGCGGGAGATGGAACAGAAAACCAAAGAGCTAAATGAAAATAATATAGCATTTGAGATTTTACGCCACAGCAAAAAGGAAATAGACGAGGCAGTCAGACCAGAAATCAGAATTTGCGAAACGAAAAGCGCCGAACTGAAAGATAGTGCAGCTAAAAGCAAATTCTACACCTTTACGCTGCTAATATCAGTACTACTTCTGGCCGTATCGGTAGCGGGAACGGCATGGAATCCGTCACCTATGTTTTACGGTTTACTGGGACTGTTTTTTATAGCTACCCTCACCCTGACTTTATTAAAGCTGTCTCCGGTTAAGAAGAGAGGCCTGCTGGCAAAAAGGCTTGAAAGTGCAAGGTTGAACGCTGCCAGATTTGGGCTACGGGGCGATACCATCGAGGAACTTCTCTACGCCCTGAATTCTTTTGATGATATTTTCTCAAGCAAGCAGCGGGAACTGGATGAAACCGACAGGGAAGTATCACTGCTCTCAAGAGAGATAGGAAAACTTACGCAAGACGATTTAACGTATATAAATAGGAACATATCAGAAGCTGGACAAAAGATAGAGGCTATTGCCCGCCGTATCTCATGCCTGACACTGGCGGATTACCGGGAAAAACTCAAACTGAAAGAGAAACATATTAACGAGATTAATACGCAACGCATGCTACTGGATAGCCTTTTTAGCACTAAAGGAAACGGGCTTGAGACTAACCTCCGCTTCTGGGCAGAGGAAATTGAAGCCCTGAGAGATTACGCGGACAAGGCCACAGGAATAACCAGCGACGACAGGGTCACTTTACACCTAAAGGAGGAGCGAAGAACGCTCATTCAGGAAATTGACAACCTGGACAACAAATTAGAGGGTTTTCACGCTGAACTAAAGAAGATAGAGGCAGAAGCGAACGGGATTCTTAACCCTGAAGAAGGCTACCTGAACTGTGATACGTCTATGGATATGGCTATCATTAAAGACAAACTGGAGAACTACATTTCCCAAATTAATGAAAATATGGATAACGCCCGCATTGCCATAGGTATATTCCAGGACATGGCACGGGAAGAGGAAGCAAAAATTGGCGCCCTCTTCGGCAAGGACAGCCCGGTTACTACCTGGTTCCGTGAAATAACAGGTGGTATTTACGAGCAGGTAGAGTTCATGGCTGATGATAGTAAAAAAATCAAGGTGACGCTTAGAAACGGCACCGTGCTGGATGCGGAGAATCTATCGGGTGGGGCCTACGACCAGCTATACCTGGCTATCCGTCTGGCGCTTGGTGAAAAGCTGCTAAAAGACGACAAAGGTTTCTTCATCATGGACGACCCGTTTATCAAAGCCGATACGGAGAGACTGACCAGACAGATGGGAATACTGAAACGTATCTCCGATTCCGGATGGCAGATTATCTATTTCACCGCCAAGGACGAAGTTAAGGAAGCCCTGAAATATGATATTGAAACAGGCAGCGTTAACTACATAGAGCTTCAGGGTATATATGCCTGACGTTAGCCTAGTAAGTATTAATTAGTAGTGAATAACTCACGCACCCGTTTCACCAACAGGCTGCGCTTTTTATTCCTTCCAGCGAAGGCACCGAACCGGTGCCGGCAGCTTACCCTCAGGCCCGGCACCCGATTATCTCAATATAGTTCCGTTTGGTCAGGGTATCACTACAGGAGTCCCCGGATACGTTAAGCGTTACCGAGTAATTCCCATCACTTTCATATTTGTAGTCGGGGTTTTGCTCCCGGCTGTCAATGATTTTATCCCCGTTAAAATCCCATTCCCACGAGGTTATCTCTCCATACGACAGGTCAATGAAATGTATTTCCGAAACCCCCTTACCCTGCGTGGTGTTGGCGGTAAAATCGGCCTGGCATGCCGAGGGAGCAAGGTCCAGGTAGTTTTCTTTTGTTTCGAAGGCATTGCCAGCGACACCTCTCACCGTCAGGCTAACCGTATATTTACCGGAATCGGTGTATGTGTAATGCGGGTGCTTAAGATTGCTGTCAACCGTACCGTCACCATCAAAATCCCATTCCCAGGTATCAATCTCACCTTCAGACAGGTCCGTGAACTGCACGTTTACCGGAATGCTGCCGGCAGTGGGCACAGCAATAAACTGTGCTTTAAGTGACTCTCCGCCACAGCCCACCAGCCCCACTGATAGTATTAGAGCCAGAGACAATAACAGTTTTTTCCTTACCATCGTTCTCTATCTCCCGTGCGAGCTTTTAGCGGCAATATATTCTTCTTATAATAACCATTTGTATCGGTCATATATATAAAAGATATAGGCACTTTGTTAAAACACAAGCTGATAGATTATATACTCATATAATCTAATGAGGTGAATAGAGCATAACGGACGCGCCGCTATCTTCGCTCTATTGTATCACACCATATTCCCCTTCTCTTTAACCCGTGATAAATTCTAAAAAACGGTTATCAGCCCGGTTTATATCTTGTATCATTGGCAAATGGGTAATATAATGAGTACAGGTGAAGTAACCTGGCGGATATTCTCCAAGCTTCTCTTGCCCAGATTGATGATAGCGAGCTAGCGCAGGTAAGAAAAGGCATGGCGGGTTACAGACGGACGTAAACGAGCGGAAAGAGCCTGCAAAGAGACTATGGCGCTCAGGCGACGCCAGTAAAGCAGTCGCATCCCTATAACTGCTGAGGTGAAAAGTCATGCTGGAAAAGCTAGTGGGCTGGTCAAGGGTGAAATCACCGTGGGTATGTCACCTGAACACGGGCGGTTGTAACGGCTGTGACATAGAAACCCTGGCTACACTTACCCCCAGGTTTGATGTAGAAAGATTCGGCATTCTTCTGGAAGGAACACCCAGACACTCAGACGTTCTCCTCTGTTCCGGACCGATAACCAGGCAAATTAAAAACAGAGCCGTCCGCATATATGAGCAAATGCCGGACCCCAAGTTCGTGGTAGCCATCGGCTCCTGC
>CAYYQY010000019.1:0-32028 GCA_964473905.1 uncultured Dehalococcoidales bacterium
GCGGTCTCCCCTATTATGTCGCTGGCCAGGATAACGCCCTGACCCCCGACGCCGGTGATAATCAGGTCCAGCTTTTTCACTTTACTACCTTGCCTGCCGTGTTGGATTGAGGGGCTATCGCCTGCTGCGGGCACAGCTGCTCACAGACGGCGCAGGCATCACCGACACACAGTTCAGTATCAATAATGATCCGTTCGTCTACCTTCTGAATGGCTGAACAGCCGAATCTGAGGCAGGTATTGCACAGGTCGCATTTCTCTTGGTCGATTACTCTGGGGTTGGCGTGTCTCGGCACGTTCAGCGGACAGGCACCCCGAACGATGATAACGGAAAGCTCGGGGCGGCTAATGGCACCCCTTACTCCCTTCAGCAGGGCTTTTACGTTGAAGGCATCTATCATGGTTACGTCACGAATGCCGATGCCCCGTACCAGTTGTTCCAGGTCCACCTTGCCGGACTCTTTACCCTGGGCGGAAATGCCGGTACCCGGATGCTCCTGGTGTCCGGTCATGGCCGTAGTCCCGTTATCCAGAATAATAACCGTAATTTTACCCTGGTTATATACAGCATTTACCAGGCCGGTAATACCGGCATGAAGGAAGGTGGAATCGCCGATGACCGCTACAATATTGTCCGTGGAACCGGCCTTTTCCATACCGAGGGCCATGCCGATGCTTGCCCCCATGCAGGCGGTGGTATCCATGGACTGTAGCGGCGGGTATGAGGCCAGTGTATAGCAGCCGATATCGCCGCAGATGATTAAATCGGGCTTCTTCGGGTCGTCAGTTTTATTTTTTACGGGCTGTGACCGTTTCCCGATGGTATTCAGCACGAAGAATATGCCGGTGTGCGGGCAACCCGGGCAGAGAAGGGGCGGGCGTTTGGGTAGCTCCAGCGGTATGTTTATGCTTTTTCGTGGTGGGGCATCGGCGAGCAGACCGGCACTACGGCCCGCCATCTCAATAATGCCCACCGTTAATTCGCCTATCCTGGGGATGAACTCCTTGCCGGTAACCTGAATATCCAGGCTCTTTATATTTTCTTCCAGAAAGGGGTCAAGCTCTTCAATAACTATCAGTCTATCCACCCTGGAAGCAAATTCCCGGAGCATCCGGTGCGGGAGGGGATAGGTCATGCCCAGCTTGAGCAGTGAGGCCTTGGGGAAGACCTCCCGGGCGTACTGGTAGGCGACCCCGCTGGTCACTATACCCAGTTGTCGCTCGTTCCAGATAATCTTATTTAAAGGGAAAGTCTCGGCGTATTCAGCCAGATTTAGTATCCGTTCTTCTACCACCGGGTGCCTTAGCCGGGCGCAAACGGGCAGCAGGACATATTTTTGCCAGTTATGCTCAAAGCGGCGCCTGGGAACGTCTTCAACCTGGCCATTGCCTAATCTGACCAGCGATTTGGAATGGGAAATGCGGGTGGTGGTGCGCACCACTACCGGCGTATCAAACTTCTCGCTGATGGCGAAAGCATAGGACATGAGCTCATAGGCTTCCTGGCTGTCAGCGGGCTCCAGCATGGGCACCTTGGCCAGCTTGACATAATGGCGATTGTCCTGTTCGCTCTGAGAGCTGTGAATCCCGGGGTCATCGGCATTGACGATAACGAGACCGGCGTTTACGCCGGTCATGGAGGCAGCCATAAAGGCATCGCTGGCCACGTTGAGCCCGACGTGCTTCATGGACACCATGGCGCGCACGCCGCTATACGCCGCTCCCAGCGCTACTTCCATAGCCACCTTCTCGTTAGTTGACCATTCCGCATAGATATCTTCGTGGGTGGCTATAGCTTCAAGTATTTCTGTACTCGGTGTACCGGGATAGGCAGTGGCTACCTTGACGCCGGAGTGATAGGCTCCCAGGGCAAGAGCCTCGTTGCCTGATAGTAGCTTTATCATTTGTGCTTTATTATATCATAGTTACCCGGTGAGACAAACCGAAACGGGCGGTGTTACCGAGACAGGAAAGTGGCGGTTTCTCCTTACCGCCAGGCGCTTTATCTCTTTATAATGTGGACGCCGCTGGCTTTGAAGGTGACAAAGACTCCCTTACCCTTTTCCAGGGCAAGCTCTGCCGCCGACCTGGTTGTTATCAGGGCGATTAAAGAAAAACCGC
Source organism: uncultured Dehalococcoidales bacterium (assembly GCA_964473905.1). Lineage (GTDB taxonomy): Bacteria > Chloroflexota > Dehalococcoidia > Dehalococcoidales > CAYYQY01 > CAYYQY01. The sequence goes on from CAYYQY010000019.1 coordinate 2,121, forward strand.
AGTCTATGGTGACGCGGCTAAATGAGCCGTAAGCCTGTATGTTTACTATATCCCCGGCGAAAGAGTTCCGGGCGCTGCTGGAAGTTCCGGTAAGCGTTATGGTTACTTCCTCCGGCCGGATGCAGGCAGAGACCTTTTCTCCCTTCCCGTAACCGGATACAGCTTCAATAGACCGGTTGTCGGCAGTGATAGTAACCAGGTCTCCCTCGCGCTCAGTAATGACGCCGTCAATAATATTCTCCACGCCGACAAAACGGGCGATATCTCTGTTCAGGGGTGAGTAGAATATTTGCCGGGAGTCACCCGTCTGAATAACCTCGCCACTGACGAGGACGGCTATTTTGCTCGCCAGACGCTGACCCTGGGCCATATCGTGGGTTGACATTACGATGGTGGTGCCATATCGGCTGACGATTTGCCCTATCAGCTGCTCCACCCGCGATGCCGAAACGGGGTCAAGGTTGGCGGTGGGTTCATCCAGCAGCAATACCTCCGGTTCGGTAGCCATGGCTCTGGCTATGGCTACTCTCTGCACTTCGCCTCCGGATAATGTCCTGGCGTTCCGGTGTATGTAGTCCGTAAGCCCGACCATTGCCAGCACTTCATCTACCCGCTTCCGGGTAATGTTCCGTCCTGTCCCTCTCCATTGCAAGCCGCAGGCCACGTTAGCGTAGACGCTTTCACTAAACACGGCCGGTTTCTGGAGTACGAAAGCCATCTTGCGGCGTATGGTGAGCCTGTTTTTATTATCGCCGGTTACGTCCATCCCGTTAAAGTAGACCTGCCCCGAAGAAGGTCTATCCAGAAGGTCTAACAGTCTCAGCAGCGTGGTTTTTCCGGCGCCGGTGGGGCCGATGAGCGTGAAGACCTCACCCTTTTCTACCTCAATATTTATGTCTTTGAGGACTTCTGTATCGCTGTATTTCTTACCCAGATTTCTGGTTGCCAGTTGTGCCATCTTTATCTCTGCTGGATTCTATTTAAAGCTACGTTAATTATCAGGGCTATTAGCAGGAGTATAATACCCAGGGCTATGGATAGCTCAAGCTCGCCCCTGGATGTTTCCAGGGATATAGCCGTGGTAATTACTCGCGTAAAGCCTCTTATGTTGCCACCGACCATGAGCGCACAGCCTACTTCGGATATAGCCCGGCCGAAACCCATGATGAGGGCGGCTATGACGGCGTATCTCGCCTCTTTTAGAATAACTACAATGGACTGAAGCTCACTCGCACCCAGGGATAAAGCCGTATCCCGTATTGCCGTATCAACACCGCTCAAGGCGGAGATAATCAGCCCCAGCATAATGGGGCTTACCAGTATCATCTGCCCGATAATCATGGCGGTGGGGGTGAACAGCAGTCCCATGGAACCGAAAGGCCCGGTACTGGAAATAAAAACGAAAACGAACAGGCCGATAATTACCGTCGGCACGCTAAAAAGAGTCTGGATAATATTTATCAGGGCTCTTTTACCGAGGAAATTACGAAAGTGTATGAGGCTGGCCAGGGGTATGCAAATCACGGAGGCGAGGAGGGAGGAAGTCACTGAAATACGCAGTGACCTGCCTACAACCTCCATAACCTCCGGGTCAAGGTTTATTATAAGCTCAACAGCCTTTTGCAATCCCTGCCAGAGCTCTTCCAACCAAACATGGCTCCCCGTTTTATTTTTGAGTATGCTTTTTCTGCAAAATATCCGGCTATGACTGGGGTTCCGCTTCGGCACAAGGCGTAAATAGCTGCATCCCGTACTCCTGAATACCATAGTCGCCGATTAGCTTCTGTATCTCCGGCGAGGTGAGAAAATCTATCAGGTTATTGGCCATTTCAATGTTCGTACCGGAGTTCTTCTCTGGATTTATCGCGATTATAGAGTAGACATTAAGCAGAATGTCTCCCTGGTCTACAATGGGCACGAGCTCCAGTTGACCGCTATAAGCGAGGAAAGTACCCATGTCGGTAAGGGTGTAAGCCTGTTTTTCACTGGCCATAAGGAGGGTTGGCCCCATACCTCTGCCGGTCTCAATATACCAGTCTCCCGCCTGTTGAACAGCTTCGTATTCAAAGCTGGCTGCTTTCCAGATTGCCTTCTCCTTACCGTGAGTCCCGGAGTCGTCGCCCCGTGAGATAAAGGCCCCGTTTCCGGTATTCTCAAGCTTCTTAAAAGCGTCTTCGGGGCTCATACCTTTAATGCCTGCCGGGTCAGCTTGCGGTCCGACGATAAGGAAATAGTTGTAGGCAAAAGGAACTCGGCCCACGCCGTATCCCTCGGCCACGAAATCCAGCTCACGTGGTTTGGAGTGGACGGTAATGGCATCCACGTCGCCTCGCCTGCCGTACTCCAGCGCTATGCCAGTGCCGGCGTAGATGATATCCAGCTCCACGCCGTATTTATCCTCAAACTGTGGTTCCAGGTAGCCCCACAGCCCGGTATCGTAGAGACTCGTGGTCGTGGCTATCTGCATTCTCTCTACCGGTGGTAGGGGTGCGACTGCTGCTGACTGGCAACCTGCGGTGCTGATAAGGCCCAGCAGCATTACTATAGTCAGGAAAGAGATGGTCACTATTTTAAGCGTCTTATATTCCTTTTGTTTTAAGCTGTTTGACATAAACAGGTCTCCTTATTTACGCAATATGACTGAAGATAAGATACATGATAACGAATCACGACAGGCTCGATTCAGGTGGGGCTCTAACGGTAAACTGAAAAATAGCCAATACAGGTCTCCTTTCCAAACATGGGAGGCATCTCCATTTCTAGAGATACCCTACCGTCCACCTTCCCTGGGTAAGTCCTTTAGGAGCAGTGGCTCGGAGAACCAAAATAACTGCGGCAAAGCTAATTTATAAAGGTTACACTGCCTGTTTCCGCGGTGTCATAACCTCCCATTTCGTTCACTACATTCTTGAACTCATCACTGTTGATAATCTCCAGGAGAGGTGCCATGAGTTCGGCTTGGTATTTCGCTAACGGTATTATGAGATCATACCTTTCTTTACTGAGGGGTAGAAAATCAAGACCGCAGGTGTGAGCGGCAGCTTCAATACCCAGGCCGGTGTCGGCTTTACCCCTGGCAATATGGCGGGCAACGGCGAGGTGCGTGTCCATCTCCTGGTCATAACCTTTTATCTCATCTGCAGACAGGCTAATTTTACGCAGTGTCAGGTCCAGCAGGATACGTGTTCCCGAACTCTGCTGCCGGTTGACCAGTGTAATGTCAGGGCGTTTCAAATCAGCGACACCCTGTATATTCTTGGGGTTGCCGCTGGCAAACATTAGCCCCTGAATCCGGTAGGCCAGGTTGACGATAACTATTTCCCTCCCCGGTAGAATGCGTTTCACATAAGGGCTATTATATTCACCCGTTTCCTTATCCAGCAGGTGAGTCCCGGCAATATCGGCTGTGCCTTCCTGAAGGGCTATTAGTCCGCCAAGACTGCCCGTATTTTTAATATTGACATTAATATCAGGATTCCGGTGCTTGAACTTGCCTATCAGGAGGTTGAGTGCCAGGTCATGGCTACCGGCTATACGCAGGGTGTTGGTGCTGTCCGTCCCGGTATTTACATACTTCTGTTCGTTTCTGCGTTCCTCACGCATACGCGACAGACTCATGGAGAAGGCTGCCTCAAGCTCTTCCGGGCTGTAGCCCTGACTCAAAATATCCACAATGCTGTTAACTACTATCTGGGCAAGACGGTTATGTCGTAACGTCAGTATCTGGGGGTTGTTTATTCTGGAAGATACCGAGGTGCCGGCGCCGCGCCGTGAGGTTATTATTCCCTGCTGCTCAAGCTGCAAATATGCCCGAACCACCGTCCCCGGGTTAATATGGAGACACTGTGCCAGCTTTCTGACGGTAGGCAGGCGCTCGCCCGGTTGGAGACGGTTCGTGGCAATAAGCTGTTTTATTCCGTCTATTATCTGCTGGTATAAAGGGACTCTGGAGGTCTGGCTCAGTTCTATTTCTATAGTGTTATCCATCATTAATTGTATTAGTTGTACTAATATAATAGTAACATTAATTTTTAAGAAGTGAAAGAGATTTTAGGCAATATTTTTAAAATATAAGCTGGAGTCCGGGCAAGGGGAAAGGTATAATAGTTGGCGTAGAAGCTGTGTAAGGAGGCGAGTTTGCGGCTCGGTGTGATTTCCGATACCCATGCCCGGGACTACTGGGAGATTTCCCCTCGTGTTCTGCGTATATTAGCCGGAGTTGACCTTATCGTGCATGCCGGTGATTTTACCGAAAAGTCCGTGCTTGACGGGCTGGGCAGCCTGGGGGAGGTACAGGCGGTACACGGCAACATGGATTCAGGTGATATTAAGCGGCTGCTGCCGTCCACGGCGCTATTTGAAGCTGGCGGGAAAAGAGTGGGGCTGACACACGGTTCGGGAAGTCCGTGGGGAATAGCCGGCAGAGTACGCAAGATGTTTGGCGCCGCAGATATTATTATCTTCGGTCACTCACACCAGCCGTACAATCAGCTTATGGACGGTTGTCTGCTGTTCAATCCCGGCTGTGCCCGCAACTCCTGCGGCATAATTACCATTGATGATGAAGTAACGGGTGAGATAATAGATATTTAGGGCGATACTTGATAAATGCCGTTACTTGGCTATCCAGCCGCCGTCAATGACCAGGGTACTGCCGGTAACGAAGGCGGATTCATCCGAAGCGAGGTAGAGCGCTGCCCGGGCTATCTCTTCCGGCTTCCCCCATCTTTTCATGGGCGTCTCTCTCAGTATCCAGTTCACGATGTTGTTGTCCAGCTTGCTGTTCATAGGTGTATCAATCCACCCGGCGCATATACAGTTTACCCTGATGTTCTGGGCTGCATATTCCAGGGCCATGGTCTTGGTGAACTGAATGACACCACCCTTGGAGGCACTGTAAGCCGTGTTTCCCGGCAGGCCGACAATCCCCATGGTAGATGCCGTGTTTACTATCGTGCCACCGCCTCCTTCCAGCATGGCTCTAACGGCATATTTGGAGCAGAGAAATACGCTTTTCAGGTTTACGGATATAACCCGGTCCCAGTCCTCCTCGGTCACCTCGCCGGCAAAGGCTACCTCGCCCAGTATGCCCGCGTTATTGTGGAGAATATCAAGCCGGCCGTATTTATCCGTGGCTAATTTTACCATGCGCTCAACGTCAGCAGCCCTGGTGACGTCCGTCAGAGAGAATACAGCCTCACCGCCGCTGGCTCTAATCTGTTCAGCTGTTGCTTCGCCCGCCTCGGGCGCATAGTCGGCGATGACTATCCTGGCCCCTTCTGCGGCAAAGAGCAGGGCTGTCTCCCTGCCAATACCGGAACCGGCGCCGGTAACTATGGCTACTTTATTATCCAGTCTTCCCATGCTTTAATTCCTCCGCAGTTCATTGGCAGGCTATTCTATAAGCCTACGGGGCAAACTGTCAGGCATTCCGAACAGTGATAGTCAAAACCGAAGGCGACTGCCTGGTATAAGTTCCAGAAAGCAGGTTCCATTAATGCCTGTTGCCGTTCCTCCGCTGACTTGGACATGAAGCCCTGAATAAACCTGATAAATCCGGTGAGATAATATGGTTGCAGGTGCAGCATACACCTGGTAACGGCTACTTTCCCGTCCGTAGATATAGCGCCTGCCGGACAAGCCTCGACGCAAAGGTTGCAGTCTGTACACAGATCACTTAAGAGCGGTGCATCGGCAGTAAGGGGTGCGTCGGTTATGATGGCGGCATATCTGACCCGTGGCCCCCATCTGGGGTTAAGCACCAGGTGAGAACGTCCCCATACGCCAAGACCAGCGGCCACCGCGGCATGTTTCAGTGAGAAATCTCCCACCAGCCCTCTGGTTTCGCGGCTCATTTCCAGGGGCAGGGAGGTATTAACCGGTATAGCACGGTAGCCTTCGCTTTCTATCAGCAGGCCGATTCTATAGCTAATGCGTTCCAGTTCGGCGTAGAGGGTTCTGGTATGGGCAACCGCTATTCGGGGGTTGTTTATCAACCCCCCCGTAAGCATGGGTAGCCCTAAAACAATTACTGTCCTGGCACTGGGAAGCAACTTCTGTGGCGGCCGTGGTGGTACCGATGGCGGGAAATTCTCTACACTGGCTACACCGGCCAGTGAGGCGCCCTCCTTAAACGCGAATTGTTTAATCGTATCGGCAGTAAGTGACATGGCTGCGTACCTCCTGGAAAAGGGGAAACGAGCTATAATGTGTTTGTTGATTTCTTAAAATTGTCTGCTGTCCTGGACACGGTAATCTTACTGCATCTATATTTTTATGGTCAAGTAGTTATGGTTCTAATTTGTCCAATAGAATGAATATTTTGAACTTTAGCTAATGTGACTTAGTATGTTATAATGTAGTATCAATTCTAAGTGTGGACCGCTGTTACCTTAAATAGAAGGGGGAGTAAATATGATCGGGGATCCACGTGATATTGTCTGGTTTAATGAAGTAGATAAAACAGATATACCTCTGGTTGGTGGTAAGGGTGCTAATCTGGGTGAGATGACAAAGGCCAATATTCCCGTTCCACCGGGTTTCATCGTAACCGCTGATGCTTACTTTGAGTTCATAGACAAGGCGCATCTTGCCGGCAAGATGCGTGATTTGATGGAACCGCTGGACCCGCATGAGAGTCGGCAACTTCAAGAAATTGCCGGCAAGGTAAAGCAGCTGATACTGGATGCCCCCATGCCCCCTGACCTGGCTGGTAAGATAGAGAAAGCCTATATCGAGATGGGTGGCGGGCTGGTTGCTGTTCGCTCCTCGGCTACAGCGGAAGACCTGCCTAACGCCTCCTTTGCCGGTCAGCAGCGTACTTTCCTTAACATACAGGGTGCGCCGGAGGTAGTAAAAGCTGTCCAGGCATGCTGGGCGTCTCTCTTTGAGCCGCGGGCAATTTTCTATCGGGTGCATCAGGGCTTTGACCATTTTAAAGTGGGTATTGCCGTGCCGGTACAGAGGATGGTGCAATCTGTATCTTCGGGAGTTATGTTTACCCTGGAACCGGTTACCAGTGACCAGACTAAAATTATTATTGAAGCTGTATATGGACTGGGTGAGGCCATTGTATCCGGCGAAGTGACCCCTGACCTCTATATCCTGGATAAAGAGAAGATGACCGTGGTGACCAAAAAGATAGGTGAGCAGGAATGGAAGCTTATCCTTAATCCTGAAGGTAAGGGTGACGAGATAAATATCCAGTTGCCTATTTTACCTGACGATAGAATTCAGCAGAAAGTAACCGACGCGGATATTCTGGTGATAGCCAAGCTGGGTAAGCAGATAGAGGAGCATTATCAGTTTCCTCAGGATATAGAGTGGGCCAAGGAAAACGGCGAAATATATATTGTCCAGTCACGTCCGGTAACAACCATTAAGGAAATAGAAGAGTTTACTCCCGAGATTGACGCGCCGGTGCTGGTTAGCGGGGCTTCGGCAAGCCCGGGTATGGCTTCTGGCCCGGTAAAGATACTGACCGATGCTTCTCAAATAGATAAAGTGGAAAAGGGTGATGTTCTCGTGGCTGAGATTACCACTCCCGACTTTGTACCGGCGATGAAACGGGCGGTAGCTATCGTAACCGACCGCGGCGGCCGGACATCGCATGCCGCCATTGTCAGCCGGGAGCTGGGTATTCCCTGCGTTGTCGGTACCGGGGAAGCAACCAGTACTTTGACTGATGGGCAGATTATTACGGTGGACGGCTCGCGGGGTAAAGCCTATGAAGGCAAAGTAGCCAAGGAGAAGATGGCGGTAATTACGGATGTGCTCAAGGAGCAGATACCCACCAAGACGCGGGTATATGTAAATCTGGCACAACCGGAGCTGGCGAAAAAAGTAGCCGCGCGGAATGTGGATGGTGTGGGACTTTTACGAGCGGAATTCATTGTTGGCCAGATTGGGGAACATCCACGTTATATGATTAGCGAAAATCGGAGCGGTGAGTTTGTAGATAAGCTATATGACGGCATTGTTAATTTTGCCCGGGCTTTTAACCCGCGTCCGGTGGTTTACCGTTTTACCGATTTTAAGACTAATGAGTACCGCGAGTTGCGCGGCGGCCAGCAATATGAAGATGAAGAAGAAAACCCCATGATTGGCTATCGCGGGGCCTCCCGTTATCTGCGGGAACCCGATTTATTCAAACTGGAGATTGAAGCTATAAAGAGGGTGAGGCAGGACTACCAGAACCTGTGGGTGATGATTCCTTTTGTGCGGACGGTTGCGGAGTTGCAGGGAGTGAAAGACTACCTGGAAGCCGAAGGACTCAGTCGCTCTCCTGATTTTAAACTGTGGATGATGGTTGAGGTGCCTTCCAATATATTTCTAATTGAGAAGTTCATTGAGGTTGGGCTTGACGGTATATCAATCGGCTCCAATGACCTGACGCAGCTTATTCTGGGGGTTGACAGAGATAGCGAAACACTGCGGGACACTTTTGACGAGCGTAACGAGGCGGTAATGTTAGCCCTGGAGAGGGCTATCAGCACTGCCAAGAAAATGGGGATAACGTCTTCCATTTGCGGGCAAGCGCCGTCGGTATACCCTGACCTTACCGAGAAACTGGTAGAGTGGGGTATTACCTCGGTATCGGTCAGTCCCGATATGATTGGAGCCTCACGAGAAATAATTGCCAGGGCTGAGGAGAGACTCGTCTTGAATGATTAGGCGACTTAATATTCGCCAAATGACCGAAGAAAAAGAAGAGGGTCTTTCTCCACATGCCGTGAAGAGCAGGTTGTCGCGGGGCAGACAAATATCCGAGGAGCCCTGCCCGGTACGTACCGCCTTCCAGCGTGACCGGGATCGTATTATTCACTCCAAAGCATTTCGCCGCCTCAAACACAAGACCCAGGTCTTTATTGCTCCCCTGGGCGACCACTACGTAACCCGGCTTACCCATACTCTGGAGGTGTCCCAGATAGCGCGCACCGTAAGCCGTGCCCTGAATATCAACGAGGATTTAACCGAGGCGATTGCCCTGGGCCATGACCTGGGGCATACGCCTTTCGGCCACGTGGGCGAAGACGTTTTGAACGAGCTTTATCCTCGGGGGTTCCGTCACAACGAGCAGAGTCTCCGGGTGGTGGATATCCTGGAAAATGACGGTAGAGGGCTTAATCTTGACTGGGAAGTAAGGGACGGCATTGTCAATCACTCCAAGTCAAGGGCAGAGGTCCTGGGGGAGGACTGGGGGGAGGTGAGTACCATTGAGGGCGAGGTATGCAAGCTGGCTGATATCGTTGCCTATATCAACCATGATATTGACGATGCGGTACGTGCCGGTATTATTACCGAAGAGAATTTGCCCGGGCCGGCCGCAAATACGCTGGGTCATTCCCGTCGGGAGCGCATAAACACCATGGTGTGCGATATTATTGAGTGCTCCTGGGCAGTCAGAAACGGCGGCAATTTAAATACCCCGGCGATAAACATGAGCCCGGAAGTGGTGGGGGCTACTGATATTCTGCGTGATTTTCTCTTTAAGAGGGTGTATAATCTAAGTTCGTCCCTGGAGAAATCGGAAGAGGCAAGGGAAATAATCCGCCGTCTGTACACATATTTTAATGAGCACGAAGATGAGCTGCCGGTGGAATATCGCCTTGACGGTGACGGTACGGAACGGCGTGTGGTGGACTATATTGCCGGTATGACCGACCAGTACGCTATCAGGGTGGCCGGGGGACTTTCGTTAATATAGCCGGGAACAAACTGGGGGCATATGACGGATGAGTGTCATTGACGAGGTAAAGCAGAGAGCGGATATTGTTGAGGTTATTAGCCAGTATGTGCGGTTGACCAAGGCAGGACGCATTCTCCGGGGGCTGTGCCCGTTTCACAGCGAAAAGACGCCTTCTTTCTTTGTCTATCCGGAGCAGCAGACCTGGCACTGCTTTGGTGCCTGCGGTACCGGCGGCGATGTTTTTTCTTTCGTAATGAAGAAAGAGAACATTGATTTCAGTGCTGCATTGCGCCTGCTGGCCGATAGGGTAGGGGTAACCATCAGCAAAACATCGGTACGTGAAGCAGAGGGTAAGGATAGGTTATATAGAATAAACCAGGCGGCAGCCCGCTACTTCCATGACCTGCTGCTTAATTCGCCGGCCGGAGACAGGGCACGGCAATACCTGATGCAACGCGGTATCTCGCTTGAGACTGCCGCCGTGGATTTCATGCTGGGCTATAGCCCGGATAGCTGGAACGGTTTGCAGCAACACCTGGCGAAAAACAGTTATCATGATGGTGAGATGCTTGCGGCCGGCCTCTTGATTGAGAATGAGGCAGGTAAGAAGCATGACCGGTTTCGTAATAAGCTCATGTTCCCCATAGCTGACAGCCAGGGCCGGATTACCGGCTTCGGGTCAAGGGTGCTTGACAGCTCTATGCCCAAGTATATTAACTCACCGCAGACGCCGCTATTTGATAAAAGCAGCAGTCTCTACGGGATAAATCTGGCGCAACCAGCTATCAGGCAGCAGAAAACGGCGGTGCTGGTAGAGGGCTATATGGATGTTATTGCCGCTCACCAGCACGGCTTTACCAATGTGGTGGCTGCCCTGGGTACCGCTGTAACCGAAAGTCAAATCAGCATTCTCAAGAAGCTGGGCGGTAATGTCGTACTGGCTATGGATGCCGATGCTGCCGGGGAGGAAGCCATGCTGCGCTGTGTCGCCTATGAGAATAGACTCAAGACAGAGCTAAAGGTTGTTGTCTTGCCTCAAGGGAAAGACCCTGATGACGTGATTAGCGAGGATGCCGGTGTCTGGCAGGGGCTGGTGGCAGATGCGGTGCCGGTGATTGATTATACCTTCGATATGGTAGCCTCTGGTGTTGACCTGACCACAGCCAGCGGTAAGTCTCTGGTGGTGGACAGGCTGCTACCCATAATTACCGAGATAAAGGATGACATACGCCGTGACCATTACCTCGCCAAACTGGCGAGGCTGACGGAGACTGATTACCGCAGTCTGGAGAGAGTCCTCAGCAGAATTAAGCCCGATAGAAAGGCGAGGGAGCCGAAGTTGGAAGCTATGGCCAGGGCTTTGCGGCCGCTAAGGGCGAGCCCGCTTGAGGAAAATTTTCTGGCTCTTTTACTGCAGCATAGTGAGCTAAAGGCTTATTGCCGGGGCTTCTTGCCGGAATATCTGGATGATACCTATAACCGGGAAATATTCGGGGCTTACATGGGTTCCGGCGATATATCCCCGCTGGATTACGAGATGGATAATGCACTCTATGAGCGTGTTGAATACCTGATGGCCAGAAAATTGCTCGATACCAATATGGAGCGTCGCTGCGCTGACTATATCTTAAGGCTGCAGGAAAAGTTTCTGCGCAGCCTGGAGCTTAAGAAGGAGCAAGCACTGGCTTCAGCCATGGAATCGGGAGGCTCAGCGGCTGAACTAGCCAGGTTGGAGGAGCAGGGAATAGAAAGCAGCGTGCAACTGGGTAAATTATTTGCCGAAAGGGTTAAGATGAAGGCAGGAGCCAGGGAGGTAAGGAAAAATGACTCTGGAAGATAATGAGAATGAAGAAAATGGCGCTTCTGAAGATTTTGTAGCCGGGGGACATGCAGAAGAAGAAGTCCCTTCAGCCGAAGAGCTGGGTATGGAGGCTGAACATAGTGTAGATCTGGAGCAGGAAGGACACCTGGAACAGATGGAAGAGCAGGAGGCGACGGATGATCCGGTGCGTATGTACCTCCATGAGATTGGCCGTGTGCAGCTGCTAACCGCCGACAAAGAGAAAGTCCTGGCGAAGAGGATGGAGGAAGGCAAACGTGTAAAAGAAATTACCAACCAGTGGCAGCACCAGTACGGGAGACCGCCTACGGCAACGGAGGTGCTGCTCACCATGCTCCGGGATCTGGGTCAGGCGTCGGCATTAATCGGTCTTATTCAAAGGCATCTAAATATTATTCCCACCAACGATTCCATTAAGGGTGTTTTTGACGACAGGTTGACAGACAGTATTACCAGCGAGATTGACCAGCAACTGGTTCAGGCTATTGCCAGTGATATGGGTAATTCCGTGCCGGAAACGGAGCAGCTTTTTATCAATCTATCACTAAATAAGGGCTTGCTGCCGGCGGAAGTCTTGGACGCGGTGGGAGACAGGGCTACCCCGGATGACCTGGAAAACCTGGTTCAGGATCCGGAGTTTATCAGCACTATCCAGGTATATGAAGAACAGTTTGCGGCTTCTCTGAGCGGTATCAAAGGCCGGGCCAAGGAAGCGCAGCGGCATTTGATTGAGGCTAATTTGCGTCTGGTGGTAAGCGTGGCCAAAAAACACGTGGGGCGCGGTATGTCACTGCTTGACCTTATACAGGAGGGTAACATCGGGTTAATTCGGGCGGTAGAGAAATTCGATTACCATCGTGGTTACAAGTTCAGTACCTATGCTACCTGGTGGATCCGTCAGGCAATCACCAGGGCGATTGCCGACCAGGCGCGCACCATCCGCATACCGGTCCACATGGTGGAGACGATAAATAAGCTGCTACGGGTAAGCCGTCGCCTGGCACAGGAATACGGGCGTGAGCCGGCTCCGGGAGAAATCGGTAAAGAGATGCTGTTGTCTCCGGAAAAGGTCAGAGAGATAGCCAAGGTCTCTCAACTGCCGATATCGCTGGAATCGCCGATAGGTGAGGAAGAGGACAGCCATCTCGGTGACTTTATAGAAGACCGTAATGCCCTGGCGCCGGTTGACGCTGCCTCCAGACAGCTTCTAAAGGAGCAGATTGACGAGGTGCTATCCAGCCTGACTCCCCGTGAGCGGCGGGTACTGCAGCTCAGGTTTGGTCTTGAAGACGGGCGCAGCCGGACACTGGAGGAAGTGGGTAAGGAGTTTAATGTAACCAGGGAGCGGATTCGGCAGATAGAGGCCAAGGTCCTGCGCAAGCTCCGCCATCCGAGCCGTAGCCGGAAGCTGAGAGACTATCTGGAGTGAAAAAGCCCCGTCATATTTCGGGGTAGTTTACCGGCGAACTTACCCCCGGCCGCTGATTTCATAAATTTCTGCATCTGGTTAAACCGGTTTAGCAGTTGATTAACGTCCTGCGGTAACGTACCGCTGCCGCGGGCAATACGGCGGCGGCGGCTGCCGCCGATTATAGACGGATTGTGTCTCTCCTCAGGTGTCATTGACAGTATTATCGCCTCAATCTTTTTGAGCTGGTTTTCTTCATTGCCGTCCGTCAGTTTTCCGGCAACACGCTGCATGCCGGGCAGCATGTCTATTAGCTGGCTCAGCGGCCCCATCTTTTTAATCTCTTTTAACTGCACAAGAAAGTCATTCAGGTCAAAACGGGCTGTTTTTACCTTTCTCTCCAGCTCTTTTGCCTGCTTCTCATCAAAGGTCTTCTCAGCTCTTTCTATAAAGGTGAGCATATCGCCCATACCCAGGATACGTGATGCCAGGCGGTCGGGATGGAACGGCTCGGCGGCGTCCACCCTCTCTCCGGTACCGATAAACTTAATGGGCACGCCGGTAACCCACCTGATTGATAAAGCGGCACCACCCCGTGCGTCTCCGTCCATCTTGGTTAAAATCAGCCCGGTCAAGCTGATTCTGGTATGGAATTCGCCGGCGAGACGTACGGCGTCCTGTCCGGTCATGGCGTCGACGACGAGCAGCGTCTCGCTCGGGGACAGTTTCTCCTTGAGCCGGGCAAGCTCTGCCATCATGTCGTCATCTATCTGGATACGGCCTGCTGTATCCACAATCACCCATGGCGAAGCCAGTTCCTTGGCCCTTACAAGACCATGAGTGCAGATATCTAAAGGCTCAGACCGGGGAGATTCACTGTAAACCGGGACTTCGATTTGCTTGGCAAGGGTGGTCAGTTGCTCAATAGCGGCCGGTCGCCGGTTATCGGCGGCTATCAGCAGCGGCTGATGCCCCGTGTGTTTCAGGTGAAGCGCCAGCTTGGCGGCGGTGGTCGTCTTGCCCGAACCCTGCAAGCCAACCAGCATAATAATGGAAGGGGGACGGGGTGCCGTTATCAGGTTGCTCTGCTTGCCATCAAGAGCGGAGATAAGCTCTTCATTAACGATTTTTAACATCTGCTGGGCCGGGGTCAGGCTTTCCATTACCTCCGTACCGATGGCACGCTCCCGGACCTTAGCGGTAAATTCCTTTACCATCTTGAAGTTTACGTCCGCTTCAAGAAGTGCCAGACGAATTTCACGCATAGCTTCGTCTACGTCCTTTTCGCCGAGCTTACCCTTATTACCCAGCCTCTGGAATACCTTGCTTAGCTTATCACTGAGAAACTCAAACATATTCTTCTCATTCTAATTAGGTAAGCCCTTCACCGTCAAGTTTGATTGCCGGCACGGGTGGTAGTCTGAATCAGGTGTCGCAATTGGCAGTGGGTTAACAATTAAGGTGCCGGTAATTATGCTAAAATGAAGGGGAAAGCTATCTTGAGGTAGAAAAAGAGTGATTCCGGTAAAGCTGAAAATGCGCAATTTCATGTGCTATGCGGGCGATATACCGCCTGTATTTTTTAGCGGTATTCACGTGGCGTGTATTTCCGGTAATAACGGTAACGGGAAATCAGCGCTGGTTGATGCCATGACCTGGGCGCTGTGGGGGCGCACCAGGGCTAAAAGTGACGACGACCTGGTTCACAGCGGCCGTATGGAGACAGAGGTTGAGTTTGACTTTACGGTGGATAAGCAGCAGTACCGCATAGTGCGCAAGCACCGCCGACCTAAAACCCGGCGCGGTGTGGGATTGAGCAGCCTGGATTTGCTGGTGGCGAGTGGCGACGGCTTCAAGGTAATATCCGGCGATCGGATTAAACAGACCCAGCAGCAGTTGATTGATATTCTGCACATGGACTACGATACCTTCGTTAACAGCGCTTTGCTGCGTCAGGGTGATGCCGACCAGTTTACCAAGCAGACTCCGGTAAAGCGTAAGGAGGTGCTGGCCAGTATCCTGGGCCTTGACTACTATGATGAGCTTGAGAGTAGGGCTAAAGACCAGGTCAGGGAGCAGGAAACTGAGTCGGCCCAGTTTGAGAATGCGATCCGGGATATTGATGACGAGCTTGCTCGCAAGCAGGACTACGAGGTTGAGCTTGCCGGACTGAAGAGTGAGCTTGCCGTCATGGATGAAAGGCTTAGGGAGCAGGAGTTAAAGCTAAATAAACTGCGCCAGGAAAAGGAGATACGGGAAACCAAAAAACAACAGCTGGAACAGCTGGCGGCGCATATACAGCAAACAGAAAAAGACCTGGAGCGGTGGGGCGGACAAGTAAAGCAGTCCTGTACGCGGCTTGAGGTATACGAAGATGTAATGTCCCGTCGCACAAGTATCGAGGGGAATTATGCCCGGCTCGGCCAGGTGAAGAAACTTAACGGGGAGCTTGAGCTCAAACTCAGGCTGGTAATGGCCCTTAACGAACGCCGGTACGTTCTGGACGTATCTATCGTTAAGGCTAAAGAGCAACTGCTTAATAAACATTCATTATTACAGGATAAAATTGAAGAACTGGAGACTACGGTAAAGGGTTTACCACCGTTGAAGGATGATCTGCGGCAAACACAGTCCCGGTTAAATATACTGGCTGAAGACGAGGAGCCGTTGCGCCAGAAAAGGTATGCGGGCCAGCAGCTACAGGGCAGGGTCGGCCGGCTGGCGTCGGATATTGCCCGGTTAGAGAGTGAGATAGCGGAGATTCAGGAAAAAATCCAGCTCCTTTTGACTCAGGATAATACCGCTTGCCCGCTATGCGAGACCGAATTGGGCACAGACAGGCTGAAGCTCATTGAGAGTAAGTATGAGGCGGGCAGACGGGCAAAATCAGAGTCACTTGAGAAATACCGGAAAGAGATGGCCAGTGCCAGGCAGGAGCTAAAGACACTGGAAGAGGCAGTATCGATGCTGGAGAAGAAGCTAATTCAGGATAGGGCTGGTGAGGAGGGGAAAACAGGCTATCTCCTGCGTCAAATCGCCGAGGCGGAGGCAGCTGTTCCCCGGCTTGGAGAGGCCAGACAATTGCTTGATGACATTGAGGCGAGCCTGTCCCGCAAAGATTACGCCGCTGCCGAGCAGGAGGCGCTACTTGAAATAGAGAAAGAGGTGGCGGCGTTGGGCTACGATGGGCGTCAACACGAAGAGGTGCGCTCCCATCTGGCTGATTTAGAACGGTACGAAGCGCCCAAGCGGAGTCTAGAGGAGGCTGACAGACTGTATAACCAGGAGAAAGAAGCGCTAACCTATGCCGAAAAAGCGAGGCGGGAGCTCCTGGAAAGCCTGGAGGCTGATAACGGCAAGCTTAAGGAGCTAACTGCGGAGACCAGTCTATTACCGCAGCTGATGGCAGACCTGGCCCTGGCTGAGACGGAGCATGGCAACCTGGTTACCGAGCGTAAAAAGACGGAAGAGATGCTATGGACAGTAAAGGCTAGGCTGGAGCGGTGTTGGGAGCTTGAGGAGAAGAAGAAAAATAAAGAGGGGCAGCTAAGCGAGGCATCCCGGCTGGGTAAAATCTACGGGGACCTCGCCGAGGCATTCGGTAAGAGGGGGGTGCAGGCGCTGCTTATTGAGAGGACGATTCCCGAGATTGAGATTGAAGCCAACAAGTTGCTGGCGCGCATGACCGATAACCGCATGCATCTGAAGATAGAGACACAGCGGGAGACGAAAAAAGGTGACGTGTTTGAAACACTGGATATTAACATATCTGATGAGCTGGGTATGCGTAACTACGAGATGTTTAGCGGTGGGGAGGCTTTCCGCATCAACTTTTCCATTCGCATCGCCCTTTCCAGACTGCTCGCCATGAGAGCCGGGGCGCGGCTGCCTACCCTGATTATTGACGAGGGTTTTGGCACGCAGGATAGTGACGGTATCAGCAAGCTAAAAGAGGCGATAAACTCTATCCAGGACGAATTTGATAAGATACTGGTCATCACCCATATTGACGAGCTTAAAGACGCCTTTCCGGCTCGCATTGATGTGGTCAAAACAGCACATGGCTCCACGGTCGAGTTCGGGTGATTATATAAAAAGCATTTACTGACCCGGAACGGACACATGTTAATTGTGCTATTTTTTAGCTAGAGACCAAGGTCATCGGCAATACCCTGCATGGCGGTCAGGCCAAGCTCAATAAACTCGTCCAGTTCAATACCTACATCACAGCACAGCGAGATTTGCTCTCTGCTGGCACCGGCGGCAAAGCTCCTGTCTTTAAACTTCTTCTTTACCGATTTGCTTTCCAGGTTGACCAGTTTTTTATCCGGCCGCACCAGTGTAGCGGCAAAAATCAGGCCGGTTAACGGGTCGCTGCAGAAAAGAGCCTTGTCCAAGAGTGTTCCTCGCGGGATATTATGCATCTCGTTGTGGCACAGGATAGCATGAACTATCTTTTCATCGGCACCGAGTTCCCGGGCGAGGTCAGCACCTAGCTTACTGTGACTGTCCATGTCTCCCTCGGTGAGTTCCATGTCTATATCGTGCAACAGTCCGGTAAGCGCCCACTCTTCCTCATCTTCGCCGAGGCGCTGGGCCAGTGCCTGCATTATGACCTCTGTAGCGAGCATATGCTTGCGTAAATTTTCGTTTTCTACATTGGCCATTACCGAGTCATATGCTTCTTCTCGAGTCATGCTCACCTCCTTTGAGGGCAGTGGGTCTTATCATTAATGTAAGTATAATACATATAATGCCTATTATACCACATGCCAGGAAGGCGGACTGATAGCTCAGTGTGGTATCGAATATTTTACCGGCCAGCCACGGGCCGGTGGCCTGTCCCATGGAGCCGAAGAAAAAGATGAAACCGAGTATAACGCCGTGAGAGCCAAGCCCGAATAGCTCGGCGGTAAGGGGTGATGACAGGGCAACCAACCCCCCGTAGCCGAACCCGTAGATAACGGCAAAGAGGTACAGCATCCATAGCTGGTCAATTATTTGCAGTGAGAACAGGGCGGCGGTAAACATAATGAGGGCGATAATCAGCGCTGTTTTGGTGTCGGCCTTATCGGAAAAGGCGCCGAAGGCCAGCCTGCCGGCTATACTGACGGCACCGATGATGGATATGATAAGTGCGGCATCGGTTTCAGAATAATTAAGGTCTGTAGCATGGTTGGCAATATGAACCATGATGGTATTTACACAGAAGAGGAAACCGAAGAACAGAGCGCAGACCAACCAGAACTGCCTGGTACGGAAAGCTTCAGTCAGGGAATGGCTTCCGGTATCCGTCTCAGTACCTTGCTGGTCAACCCTGGTAGCGCCATCGGGCAGCAGCCCCATTTGGGACGGGTCACGCCTGATAAACTGTGCTGCCAGTGTAATCAGTACCAGGGCTACAGCACCGACTATGATATAAGACCTGCTCCAATCGTAGGCTATTATCAGCTTGGTGGCGATGGGGGGGATAAGAAGAGTGCCGATGCCGATACCGGCGACAACGATGCCGGTCATCAGTCCTCTTCTTTTAACAAACCACTTGGCTATTGTGGAGACGATAGGTATAAAAGACCCGCCCATACCGATGGCAACGATTACTCCGTAATACAGGTAGAACTGCCAGACATTACTGATTTGTGACATGAGCAAATAGCCGGCTCCCAGAAATATGCCGGTGACAGTAAGAACCACCCGGGGCCCGAATTTATCGGTCAGTTTGCCCACGATGATGTCCATGAAACCCAGCAGCACAGCATTAATGGTGTAGGCGAGTGAAGTGGTCTCCCTTGTCCATTCAAAGTGGGCGGACAATGGCTTGAAGAAGACACCAAAAGTGTAGAATGTTCCCCAGTATATCACCATGATGCCGAGGGCTGCTGCCGCCACAAAATAGCCATAAAAAACCCTCGGTTTCCTGTCTATCAACTACAAATCTCCTCTTCCGTTTATTAAGGCCTTATTCTGTCTGGTTGGTAAATTTTATGCTCTGATGGTGCTATCCGGTCAGGGCGTATTCCCGGTCTCTGGCCAGCACCCTGGCCAGGTACTGCCCGGTGGCGGAAGATTTCTCCCTCGCTATTTGCTCCGGTGTGCCGGTGGCTACAATATAGCCGCCTCTGTCACCAGCCCCCGGCCCCAGGTCAATAATATAATCGGCGTTCTTGATAACATCCAGGTGATGCTCAATGACCACCACCGTATTATCCGCATCTACCAGACGCTGCAGGACGCGGAGCAGCGCTGCCACGTCATCAAAGGAAAGGCCGGTGGTTGGCTCGTCAAGGATATAAAGCGTTTTACCGGTAGCCCGCCGTGATAGCTCGGTGGCCAGCTTTACTCTCTGCGCTTCGCCGCCGGAAAGGGTAGTTGCCGGCTGTCCGAGGCGGATGTAGCCCAGACCTACGTCGTGCAGGGTAGCCAGCCTGTTTTTTATCCTGGGGAAGTGCTCAAAGAAGGACAGGGCCTGTTCCACGGTCATGTCCAGCACTTCGGCTATGTGCTTACCCTTGAATTTTATCTCCAGAGCCTCCCGGTTATAGCGTTTGCCCTTGCATACCTCGCAGGGCACGGTGACGTCGGGTAAAAACTGCATCTCAATCTGGATAAAACCGTCCCCGCGGCAGGCTTCGCAGCGCCCCCCCTTCACGTTAAAGGAAAAACGCCCTGGAGCGTAGCCCCGCATCCGGGCTTCGGGGACGGTAGCAAAAAGCTCACGGATGGGTGTAAAGGTCCCGGTATAGGTGGCCGGGTTGCTGCGTGGTGTCCGTCCGATGGGGGACTGGTCAATATTGATTACTTTGTCTATATGCTCGGTGCCGGTAATTTCGTCGCAGTCACCGGCAGTTACCCGGGAACGGTAGAGTATCTGGGCCAGCTTGCGGTATAAAATCTCGTCAATGAGGGTACTCTTGCCGCTGCCGGAGACCCCGGTAACGCAAACGAAGTTGCCCAGCGGAATGCGGACATCTATATTCTTGAGGTTATTCTGTCTGGCCCCTTTGATTACTATTGCCGCGCCGGAACCGGCACGCCGCTGGCCGGGGGAAGGTATCTGTTTTACCCCGCTCAGGTACTGACCGGTTACGGAGTCCTTACATTGCATAACATCATCCAGTGTCCCGGTTACTATAATCTTACCGCCGTGCTCGCCGGCGCCCGGCCCCATATCTATGATGTGGTTGGCGGCGCGCATCATAGCCTCATCGTGCTCCACGACAAGTATGGTATTGCCCAGATCCCTGAGTCTCTGTAGAGTAGCTATCAGTCGTGAGTCGTCGGCCGGGTGCAGGCCCACCGTGGGCTCATCACAGACATACAGCACTCCCATCAACCCGCTGCCGATTTGAGTTGCCAGGCGGATGCGCTGCGCTTCGCCGCCGCTTAGGGTTGAAGAGGGACGGTCAATGGTAAGGTACTCCAGCCCCACGTCATTCAGGAAGCCCAAACGGGCGTGAATTTCCTTGATTATCTGGCGGGCAATTACCTGCTCGCGTTCGGTAAGCACGGTGCTGCCAATGCTGTCAACCCACTCCAGTTCGTCAAGGACGCTCGTGGAGCTGACGTCCATAATGTTGCTACCGCCGATGGTAACGGCCAGCGACTCCGGTTTGAGCCGCTTACCCTGACAGGCAGGACACGGTCTGGCTACCATGTAACGCTCAATATAGGCGCGTGAGTTTTCGGATTCCGTATCCCGGTAAAGCCGCTCCATGCGGGGAACGACCCCCTCGAAACCGTCATAGTATTCCCTGACGTGTCCGAAACGGTTCTTGTGGCGGTAGCCTGCACTGCCTTCGCCGTGCAGGATTAGCCCGAGCTGCTCCTCAGTCAGGTCCTTTACCGGCGTTTTTAGCGAAAAGCCGTAGCGGCGCGCCAGAGATTCAAATTGATAGTAGTACCAGGAGCTCCACTGCCAGGGATGAATGGCGCCGTCGGCTAAAGATTTGTCTCTGTCGGGTATAATCAGGTCGGGGTCTATCTCCAGTTTGATGCCCAGACCGGAGCAGGTGGGGCAGGCACCGTGGGGGCTGTTAAAGCTGAAGGTGCGGGGGGCAATTTCTCCCAGGCTGATACCGCAGTACATGCAGGCAAAGTACTCGGAAAACAGCAGCTCTTCGCCTTCAACGATAGAGACGAGCACCACGCCGGCTCCGAGTTTCAGGGCGGTCTCTACGGAGTCGGCAATACGCGTCCGGCTGCCGCTCTGCCCCGTTACCAGCCTGTCTACTATCACTTCAATAGAGTGCTTTTTGTTCTTATCCATCTGGAAATCCTCGGACAGGTCACCGATAACGCCGTCCACCCGCACCCGGGCATAGCCGGCCTTGCGTAAGTCATCAAATACTGTTTGATACTCACCTTTGCGGTCCCTGATAAGCGGCGCCATTATCATGATACGGGTGTTTTCCGGCACGTTCTGAATGGCATCCACAATTTGCTCCACGGTCTGCATGGTAATCTCGCGTCCGCACCGGGGACAGTGCGGATGACCGACACGGGCGAAGAGAAGACGCAGGTAATCATAGATTTCGGTTACCGTGCCCACTATAGAGCGGGGGTTGCGGCTCGGCCCTTTCTGGTCAATGGCCACGGCCGGGCTTAACCCCTCAATATAATCAACATCGGGCTTCTCTATTCTGCCCAGAAACTGGCGGGCATAGGCGGACAGGGATTCCATGTAGCGGCGCTGACCCTCGGCATAGATGGTATCAAAGGCAAGCGAGCTTTTACCCGAGCCGGAAACACCCGTAATGACAACGAGTTTATCACGGGGAATGGTAATATCCAGGTTCTTCAGGTTATGCTCGCGAGCTCCCTTAACGACTATAGAGTCAAGTGACATGGCTTGCTAATATCTCCTTCCTGCCTAATTTTATCATCAGACCCAGATAGCCACAAGCTTACGCTATCGCCGTATATTTCCCAGGGTGGTTGCGCGGCAAGCTGATAACTAGTAGAATAGCTTATCTTTATGACACCGGCAGGTAAATATTTATGGGTTTTCTTAAAGGTTTAGCCAGCACGTTAATGTCACTGCTCCTTTTTCTGTCTCTTTCGGTATTCAGTCTACTCTTCCTGATAAACCAGACCGTGCTTAATGCGGACTTTATTGCCTCCGAGTTTAACAAGCTGGATATACGGGCCCTCGCGGGAGATTTAATAACCGGGCAGTTGCCGGTAGCGGGCGGACAGAGCGACTATATGATTGAGGTAATGGACGCTACCATAGCTGACCTGGAACCCTGGGCTAATGAACAGGTGGGCATTATTGCCGGGGATACTATTGATTATCTCAAGGGGAAGACGGGGAGCCTGGATATAGTAATTCCTCTGGGGCCGCTGAAGTCAAGCCTGGCGAGTAATATCAGGACAGCGGTTTTATCGTCGCCGCCTCCGGAACTGGCGGTACTGACGCCAGCCCAGGTAGAGCAGTACATAGGAGAAATCTCCGGGCAGCTTACCCGTGATATGCCGGCGTCATTTCACTTTAGCGAAGAGGACTTTCCTGACGAGGCACAGTCCGTGATAGAGCAGGTAAGGCAGGTGGTTAGCTATTTTGGGATAGCATTCTGGGGACTGATTATCTTTATGCTGCTCCTTGTGCTGGGTATCGTGCTCATCAGCCGGCAGGTAAAAAGCGCGACCCGCGGCCTGGGTATAACCTTTCTCATTTACGGAGCTCTGGAATATGCTTTCGTTTATGCCGCCAAACGTTTTCTTGATTCGGAGATGATACCATCCGGTCTGCCCGAATACCTGAACTCTTATCTGCCGCAACTCCTTGCTGACTTCATGTCTCCCCTGGTAATATTCAGCATCGGGCTGATGGCTTTCGGGGCGGTGCTGATTGTTATCTCCATTGTATATAGAAGTGAACCCTCGCCCGTAAATGACTGACATTTGAAATATTTTAAGAGAGTCATCTTTGGAACGTAATATAAACTATAATTCGCGTATTGTACCCGTTGCCGATGAGGTTCATCTCCGCCATCTGACGGTGGATGAAGCGCTGCTGAAGCTTGATAAATACTTAAACGACGCTTTCATGGCGGGGCTATACCAGGTGAGAGTCATTCACGGTAAGGGGACGGGGACGCTGCGGGAGGTGGTGCGGCGGGAACTCTCCAAACATCCGCTGGTGCAGTCCTACCGTCCGGCTGGTTATGGGGAGGGCGGTGCCGGGGTAACTATAGCCGAGCTTGCCTCCAAGTAGCCTGCGTTGAAACCTGCCCCCTTTTTAGCCTATAATAATAGCCGTAGATGGTGAGTGTAGCCCAGTGGTCTAAGGCGCCAGGTTGTGGCCCTGGATATCGAGGGTTCAAATCCCTCCACTCACCCCACCTCAGGCGCCTATAGCTCAGTGGATAGAGCATCGGTCTTCGGAATTGAAGCTAGGTATGCCGATATGGGCCGTTAGATACAAACTGGGACTTTTGTGTCAGTTGCCAAGGCCCCGTTTTGAAGCTAAAGTGCTTTTTGGTGACATCCTGTCCTTTTTAGTTCGTCGCTTTTTTGTCGCCAACTTTTGGGTACTCCTCTACTGGCCGGCTGCCATTCTTTGCCCGGTCACTAAGCGCCCTCTCCTCCTTTCCTGTCCCCTTCTTACCCTGGTATCCTGACAACCACTTCGTGAGGTATCGTAAACGGCGATATTTTTGCGCAAAACTTGAAAGCCAGGGTGCCGCCGCCAGCCATGGGATCTACTCCAGGCAGTCCCCCTCTAAGTGCTGGATATTGCTATTATTGTGGCACAGCTAATAGACCGCCATATGATATGACCTTGCGAATCGTGTCTTGATTTGCAGCGGGGGCCTCTAAAGCTTCAATCGAGTTTTCGTAAGCTATTGATGCACGAAGGAAGATCTCTTGTAAGCTCGTAATGTGGTCGTATTCACTGAAAATTTTCATCGATGCAATAATCATCTGCCGAAGATAATATTCTAAATTGGCAGTAAAAAGACGCAGTCTAAATATTGACTCTGAACCGTGAACAATTGTGCATCTGATACGCCATAATCTAGATAGATGCCACTTTAAATGATGCAAATGAGTTTGTATATATTGAGCAGTTTTTTTGGGGTCAGCTAATGTTTCTATGATTATATCGCCATAAAAAGATACGGTAGTATGTTCATCACAGGATTTCAAGAGTATCTGTCTATGTTTTGAGTGAATAACTTTTAATAATTGTTCTGAATTTAACTCATCTATCTTATTTACCCCAGAGACCTCGGCTAATTCTTTGGGCCAATTTATTTTACAATATTGTAAGGTATGTAGAAAATCATCTAGTATCTGCCTTAGATACATCATGCTCATGCAGTAGCTGACATTGTTTACTACTACGGGTCCAATTGAACCAGATTCATTACGAGCAAGTGCTTCTAATCCCATCCACCAATATAAAAATTTATCTTGGAAGTTATCTATATCACGACCGAAACGATATTGACGTATTGCAGCTTGTAGTTGTCGACGAGAAGTTTGCTCGATTGCAGTTTTCTTTAATATGATGTTCAGGTTATCACTGAAAGAAATAAAATTACTATATGGAATATCATCAGTAGGATTTGGAATAACATAGGGAATAAGAATTATTTCCTTTTTATTATCACTGAGTCTTTCAACGTAACTTAGGTTATCAATTGAAAGCTTATCAGGTTCAAAACCGAATCTAAGTTCATCAATAACGATTTCAAGATTCTCACGTGCATTCACAGCAGCTGAACGATGGTCAAAGTCTACCACTCTAGTTTTTGCGAAACACACAGATTGATATGATGTGGCGAATTTATCAATGTTGGGATTTCCGGTGTGGGCAATCCCAGAAAGTGAGGAAAATGAGAAGTCTCCATGTTGTCCAATAGTTGGAAGGCTCGAGCATTTAGCGACCTTAAGAATAACTTCAAATTCTTGACGAGGATTTTGAAGGATTTTGAGCATAAATTCCAAATTTTCATCGAATGTATGAGTAGCAGGGACCTTCAAATAATTTTGTGGCCAACTAGAGAGTGACTCAAGTGGCCAACCTCGGTCAGCAAGGTCACTTAGTAAGCTTGAAACAATCATCCTAATTTCATATTCATTGTTTGTCTTGATTGATAGCTTTAACTCATTACATAGATGAATTAAATATGAACGTTCAAGAGCTACAACAAAATCAGATAATATGAAACAGAAATTGTTTAATCGGCTCTTATTCTCTTGCCTTTTTCCCTTCTCCTTTGGGGTTCTTTCTGGAATTTCTGATAAGAAAGGTAAAATATTTTGTAGATAGTTAGGGAAATGCTTTGAACAGATAACATCTTCCTCAAGTATAGCCTTAGTTTCAGAGCAAAGCATATAAAGCTCACAATCATCTACTAAGCCAATTCTCATTTCCTCAGAAAGTTCACGAAGTATTGTTCTGGCATTCATACATCTTACCCGATACGTATCTAGGGATTTTGAATGAGTCATGCTCTGCCATACTTCGACGAAGAAACTCTGGTAGGGTTGTAGTTTTGCAGCTTTGAAATATCTGGAATTTATTATTCTCAATATCTTCACCCCCCTTGACAATAGATGTATACACTATCTATACTATAGATAGATATCAAAGGGAGTAAAGGGCTGTTGAGTCGAAGCGTTATGCTCCTCACGCCAAACACTCCCTTTTTATTTTCATATTCAATTCGTAGGTAGCAAGAAGATTAAACAGTGCGTAAGAATGGAAATGGTGAGAGATAATAAGTATGATACCAGTGGCAAGATATGCCACAGTCTTTTCAAATAAATGGTTATTATCAACTCTCTCGTTCATTATCGGTATTAACAGGACGTCTGAAACGCCACTCGTCGTCCATCTAACTCTCCGCGGTCATCCCGAAGTGTGAGCAGGCCTGGGTCCTGTTGATGCTTCATCCTTGTCTTGCTTGTGCTCTTCCTGCACGCTCTTTGCTTCACGGGCATACGAATCCGCCAACTGCCGAAGTGTAACCGCGATGCGTTGGTAACCTGCGTCTTCAACATCGTCAGCCTTCTGGCGATATTTCTTCTCCAGTGCTATCTCGGAGGCTCCGCTTGGGTCAACCGTATGCACTCCTCGCGCATTGAACAGTGCCGTTGCGAAACCGCGTCGCATCTTCTCCGCGTCAAACGCATTCAGCGCCTCCGCGGCGGTACGGTGTATCCAGAGCCCATCAGGATTAGCCGGACAGTGGATGAGTACATTGCCCACCTGCAAGAGTGCCACCTCAGTGTGCCCAGATTGTTCGCAGGAAACTTTGACTGATTCGAGCCATTGCATGAAACTCTCTCCTGAGAAGGTACCGTCAGCCTGCAAGCCCGGAGGTGTGCGCCACTCTCGGAAAAGCCGGTAAACGTTGCCAGCAAATTCCTTTTCATGTTCCGTTAGGTTTCTCTTTGTCGCGGACTCCTTCTTCGAACGGAAGAGGGTGCGGATAGCCTCGCAGAAGAAGTCCGGATCGGTAGCCAAGCGCTGCCCTAGCAGCCTAGGTGAGTCGCCATGATACCCATCCAGGAGCGGCAGGTATGCCCATTCAATGGCGTAGATGTCTTCTGGATTTGCGTCAGTGTCATCCTGAAGATGCTTGATAAGCTCCTTTGTGTGATGTATGTCCATGGCAGCCGCGGGTTCCTTCGTCGAAACTGCCGAAAGAAGGGCCTTGACAGAACGCTTTCTGTCCAGAGGTTGTTTCTTGTACACAGCAACATTCAGACAGTCTATTGCCCGGAAAGGTCTGCCGTATTCGATAAGTTTGTCCACGGCCGCGTTCATCTTGCCCTCTACCTGGAATGGGTTCACCGCGGCCTTAGTCCAGTACTCCTCCTCATGTTTTCCGAGAAGCTTCTCTACCTTTTCCCAAGTTTCATTTGTGAACGGCAAGTACGCCAAGAATTGCCCCATCAGAGAGAGTGACCAGCCAGTCATATCAAAGCTGTCAATCCATTCCCAACCCTGGCTGTAGTACCTATTGCTAATGAACCCATTTGCCAGTTGCCTCAGATTCTTATTCTCCGCTTCAAGAAAGTCTGGCAGAACAACAGGATCCATCTCCTTGTCATCAATGGAACCCAGTGTCAGTCCTAGAGTCCAAGGAGATTCCACGGTATCGGCAAAATGGACTATCGCCTCTCGCCCGTCAGTATCAAGAATCTCTTTGAGTGCAATTCTTCGGCGCTCATCAAGTTTCTTGCGCTGCTCCTGCCAATTGCCTCTCTCCTCGTAGAGATCTGTGTCTCTTTCGCCAAAAAGCCGACGGTATATATTCTGTTTCCTTTGCGGAGCCAGAGCAGCAGCCGTTGCGTCTATTCTAGTGACCGTTTCAGCGTTCAGGGCCCATTTGGCATCGGAGTACTTTTTATGCTTTGCGCTAAGGTCGGTCAGGCTGGTCCACAGTCCAAGTCTCTCACCCTCGGGCTTGCTGGTAACCTCATCGAATGAAAGCTGTTCAAGTACCTTTTCAAGAGCCGGGGATGGCAAATCATCAAGACGGCTCACTAGCTCACTCATCTTGTCCGTATCGTGGCGTGCCATCTCAACTGCCATTTCGGCGTAGAACATCACTTGGGCCCGATAGTCATCCACCGGGACTTCTTCCAACCAGTCTGATGGAATCGTCTTACGCCACGCGGGTTTGGCGGAACCTGATGACATCTGGTGGGAATTCGGCAACAGGTTCAGTAGAAGCTGCCACGCCGCTTTCGGTACTTGCTTCTGAAGCGTCATGAATGCGGCTTTCCGCTTCTCAATCGACGCGATCGTCTGAGGAAACCAGGGAAGAAAAATAGTGATAAGCGAGCCAGAAGGCCGGTTGGACCAGTTGCCGCCCGGGTCGCGGTCTGCGAGTTGTCCTAAAATCACCGAAACACGTACAAGCTGCCCCTCCTCCCAGGCTAGCGTTTCTAGAGCCCACAGTAGGCCCACCATGTAGTTTCCGCCCATGATTCCGCGCCCTTCCTGCGAGAACAGTTCGTCAAACGGGCAGGGAGTCTGCTGCAAGGCAGTTTCAACGGCATCCAGGAATTCGGAAGGAATCGCTTCGGCCAGCGATGGAAGCAAGTCACCTAGACTTGCCCATAATTGCCAATCCGAACCATCGAAGATATCCCGAATTGCCAGCGTTGCCACGGCCTCGGCCTTGCCCACCGAACAATTCGTCAAAGCTTCTGGGTAGTTGCCCAGCAATGCCAAACTGCTAGCAAGGCCTTGTCTCAATTCGAGTGAGTGAATGAGCACTCTTCCTTGAACGCTGGCTGCGTATCTCTCTTCCGAGGCGAGTTCAAATCTCGGGTCACGTTCCGCAAGGGCGCCTACTACGGTCTGCCTGAATCTATCGAGATGATCGTCAAAGACCCTCGGCCCAAGCTCTTGCCATAACCCCATCCGTTCAGAGACAGACCATATGCCGTTTCTTTGTGCAATGGGAGTGTCGGGCTCCTGCAAAGCTTCGCGAATCTTCAGTATCCAGCCCGTGTAGCCCTCTCCTGCGAGTTGGCCTACGATTACCGTATCCGCCTCAGATCGTTCATCCCAAGATCCAATGAGGCTTGCAATCATCAGTTCCGTGGCGTGTTTGTATTGACTCCAATCCGGTCTTGTTGGAGGCACTAACGTTCTTAATATCTCGTCGGGAATAGTCCGGTCGCCTGCGCGCCTGAATGCGTTACGGATATCTTCGGGGAGTGACTCTTTTGTCATCGTACCCGCGTTCTGATTCATCGACTGAACCTCGTCTAGCATCCGAAGCCAGATCCCCGTAGCATCCTGTGAATGCTGCCCGATCACCGTGTGAAGTAGGGACAGCATGACTCCGGCTCTCACATCTAGGTCGTAGCCAAGCAGATGAAAATGTCGGAGAAACTGAAAGATATCATCATCGGAAACATCCTTGCCACCATTGGCATTCTTGAGGTGGTGCCGGAACGCTTGCAGCTTCTTCCGCTTCTTGTCGCTGCTGAAATTCATCTGTTCGACATTGTCAAAGAAGTCCCGTGCGGTCTTGCTGGATCGAGCCCACTCGAGAATGAACCGCACATCCTGCGTGTCCGTGATGCTGAGAGGGCCTGTAATGAGTGCGATGGCATCTTGTTCCCTGGCAAACTTTTCAATGTTGCGGAAATCGTTCCACGCTGCCTGAATCACCTTGCCAAAGAGAGTACTGCTCTCGATTATCTGGATTGAATGCTTTATTTGGGCAAGAAGCTTCTTCGCTGGCCGGTCCCCTGTGGCCTCAGTGAATACGATCAAGTCGTCTGTTTCGTATCCGGCGTGTCTTCCCTGAAGCATGATTTCGCTGATTGGGCTGTCAGAGAAACACGGGACGTGGCCATCGGCGGCCATGAGTACCACAAATGATGTTTGGACACGCGTCTCGAAGATCACGCCGCCACCACCAGACGAATAGGGGTTGCTGAGCTGTGCTTTTGCGTTACTCATATGGCCTCCATTGACATACTACCAGTCACCGCCAATACAATCAAGAGGTGGTGCAACTGCGGCACTTGTGAATGGCGCGCTAACATTGGTCGCTAAGGTATTGACCACTGGCTATAGTATGGGTATGATGCTATAAATGGATGCCAAGCGACCTCACGGTTTTGTCGAGGCAGAATGGGGTTCAGGTGGTCACCCCCCTCCATTAAAATAGGGCAATCGTTCCTGCTAATCCATTTGCCAATCACTTCCGCAAATGTGAACAAGATTTAACAACACTTGGTGGATGAAAATTACCGATATTAGCTGCGAAAGAGCTTATAAAAGCACATGGCAACCCGATAAAACAGGCATTGATACGAATTCCTAAATCGTCGGTTAACAATTGGCACCAATTTGGCACTAATGATTTTTCACACAAATGTAAAATGTAAGATTTTGAAGCTAAAATAGCGATAGGAACATAACAATAGAAAAGGTATAGTCCCAGGTAGTGGTGTAAAAAGGGGTTGAAAAGGATGGCCATCGTGT